>VSPM01000024.1 GCA_009775365.1 Muribaculaceae bacterium | reverse complement strand
GAATTGGTAGACGCGCTACTTTGAGGGGGTAGTGGCCGGTAGGCTGTGTGAGTTCGAGTCTCATCTTGGACACAAAAAAAGAGCAGTAAAAATTACTGCTCTTTTTTTGTAGGTTATATTGAAGGGAGTTGCCAGCCGCCGCCGAGTGCTTTGTAGAGGTTTACGAGTGCGATATATTCATCGCGAAGCGCGTTGCTGAGGCTTATCTGTGCATCGAAGTATTTGCGCTGCGCATCGAGCACATCAAGATAATTCAATGAGCCGGCCCTGTATTGGAGATGCGCAAGGTTGACATATTTCAAAGCAGCCTCGCGTAGCGAAAGTTTTAGCCCATACGTTTCCTGGTATTTCTGATAGGCGGTAAGAGCATTATTCACTTCGGTGAACGCTTCAATCACTGTTTGCTCATATGTGTAGCGTGCCTGGTCATATTCGGCTATAGCCGCTTCATATTGTTTTTTCTTTTTCCCGAAGTCAAATATGGTGCCTGCAATGCTCCCTATCACATATGAATAAGGAGATTTTAGAAAATCTGTCAGTTGCTCGTTCTCAAACCCCCCTGTTAGATTTATCTTGAAATTAGGGAATCTGTTTGCATAAGTGAGCCCGACATTAGCCATGGCAGAAGCCATTCTTTGCTCGGCCGCCCTTATGTCGGGGCGACGCTGAAGAAGGCTCGACGGTATTCCGGAAGGCACTTTTTCCGGGAGCATGACATTGATGTATAATGCTCCCCGTTGCAAGTCCTCTTTAGGAAACTCCCCCATTAGAAGTGTGATTGCATTGCGGGCGACATTAAATTCACGTTCGAGATTCGGAATGAGCGATGCCGTTGTGGCATACTCCACCACTGCCTGCTGATATACCGTTTCCGGTGTCAGTCCCCCTTCAAAGCGCAGCCTTGCCTGCTCAAGAGCCTCGCTTCTTGTGCGTAATGTTTCGTTAACGATGATCAGTTCATTGTCTAAAGCCACAAGACGAAAGTATGCCTCTGCAAGTTCGGCCACAAGGCTCATCTGCATGGCACGCATCTCTTCTACCGTTGCCAGATAATTTGACATCCCTTTACGCTTTGCCCATGAAACAGCGCCCCACAGATTCACTTCCCAGTTAAGAGATAGCTTAAGAGAATATTCCTGCCCGGACTTCACCCCTGCCCCATTGTAGTCTGTGGTTTCATTGTCGCCGCTCACGATTCCGGTAATATCCGGATACCATCTTGCCTTGTCTATGCCGTATAATGCCCTCGCCTCTTCCACTCGTGATGCTGCCTTGAGAAAATCTTTATTGTTTTCAAGAGCGCGCTCAATAAGATTGCAGAGAGTGGTGTCGCTGTAGAATTCATACCATCTGATGTCGGCTATGCTTAAAGTGTCGTCAGGTGCTGACATGAGCTCCGAATATGAGGCAGGCATTGCTATATCCGACTTTTGAAGATTTTTCACGCCTCCGCATCCGCATAGAACCAAAGGCAGTGCGGCGAGTTTAATGATTCTTTTCATCGAGTGCATTTTTTTTAGATGAAACAGAGGATTTAATTGTTTTAGTGGCACGGTCTATCATAACAAAGAAGAATGGAACAAATACAATGCCTACTGTAATTGCGACAAGCATTCCGAAAAACACTCCTGTGCCGATGTCTTTTCGAGCGGCAGACCCGGGGCCCGAAGCAATAATAAGCGGTATAAGGCCGAGCATGAAAGCAAGCGAAGTCATTACTATTGGGCGAAACCTCATGCTTGCCGCCTTCAAGGCCGCTTCATCTGCGTCCATTCCTTTGTCTGCTTCTTCTTTTGCAAATTCCACAATGAGAATTGCGTTCTTGGCAACAAGACCGACAAGCATCACAAGACCGATTTGAAAGTATATATTGTTTTCCAGTCCGCATATCCAGATTCCGAGATAGGCGCCTACTCCGGCAACGGGCAAGGAAAGAATCACTGCCAATGGCACTGTCCAGCTTTCATAGAGCGCGGCAAGCACAAGAAACACGAATAGAAATGCAAGCCCTAAGACAAGGGCTGTGCTTCCGCTTTCATGTTTTTCCTGATAAGAGAGCCCGCTCCACTCCACTCCAATATTATCTGGGAGATGAGTCTTGACTATTTCATAAAGCCTGTCCATGGCCTGTCCTGTGCTGTAGCCGCTTCCCGCTTGGCCGGAAATTGTGGCGGAATTAAACATATTGAAACGTGATATTGTGCCGGGGCCTGTGGTATAGCGCGAGGACCCAAGAGAAGATATTGGCACCATCGCTCCGTTTGAGCCACGCACAAAAAACAGATTGAGATTGTTGCGATTCGACCTATATGGTGCGTCGGCCTGGATATAGACCCTGTATATGCGGTTGAACAGATTGAAGTCGTTTACATAAATAGACCCTGTGAACGCCTTCATGGTAGAGAATACGTCAGACACAGGGATGCCTTGCATTTTTGCCCTGTCGCGGTCTACATTAAAATATAGTTGTGGAATGTCAGCCTGCATTGAAGTGGAAAGGTCTGATATTTCAGGAGATGATTCGGCATATTTTTTAAGAGTGTCGACTGCGCTTTGCAGCTGGGCATATGTTGCGTCACTCCTTGCTTCGAGCACCATCTCGAATCCGCCTGACGAGCCAAGCCCGGGGATCACCGACGGTGTGAATATATAGACATTGCTTTCCGGATACCCTGCAAGTGATGCGCGGATACGTTCTCTGACCTCATTGATGTCATCAGTTTCACGCTCTTCCCATGGTTTCAGGATTACTGTTAGAGTTGTGTGCGCCTGGTTAGTGCCAACTCGCGGTGATGATCCGGTCACGTTAAGCACATCTTCCACATCAGGGTCTTTCAACAGAAAGGCTAATGCCCTTTCGGTTATTTCACGGCTTCTCTCTACGGTTGCCCCTTCCGGAAGTTCAAGTTCGATGGTGAAATATCCCTGATCTTCTTGTGTCATGAAACTCTTGGGCAAAAAATAATTACAGACAACAATCAGAATAATTGCCGACCCGAGTATGCACCACATCAGTTTCGGTTTCCCGATGGCACCCCTGATAGCTTTGCCGTAGAATAAGTTCCCTTTGTTAAGCCAGTTATTTATCTGTATGAATATTTTAGCCTTTTTCTTCTTCTCTTCTTGCCTGAGAATCATTGAGCACATCACCGGCGACAGCGTGAGAGCCACCACTGTAGAAATTATGACTGACACTGCAATTGTGATTGTGAACTGCCTATATAGCTGGCCGGTGATGCCGGGCAGAAAACTCACCGGCACGAACACGGCACACAACACAAGCGACATGGCTATCAGCGCGCTCCCCAGATTTGTCATGGCTTTGGCCGTGGCCTCTTTAGGCGGTAGATTCTCTGATTTCATTATTCGGTCTACATTTTCAACCACAACTATAGCATCGTCTACAACTATACCTATTGCAAGAATCAATCCAAGCAAAGTCAGCATATTTAATGAAAAGCCGAAAACAAGCATTACACCGAAAGTGCCTATGAGTGATATAGGCACAGCCATTATAGGTATGATTGTTGACCTCCAGTTCTGTAGAGACAAAAGCACGACTAAGATCACCAGAAACAGGGCTTCAAAAAAAGTGCGATACACATGATGGATGGATTCAGAGATATATGTAGACATATCAAACGGTATGCTGCATGTGATTCCCTCCGGAAAATTATTAGAAATTTTCTCCATTTCGGCTTTCACTTTTTTTGCCACATCGATGGCATTCTCTCCAGGGAGCATGAATATGTTGAGCACGGCGGCAGAGCCGCCGTTAATGCCGCTTTCGGTGGCATAGCTTGACGCCTCTAGCGAAACTCTTGCAACATCGCGGAGCCTTATGATAGAGCCGTTTGCGCCTGCCCTGAGCACGATGTCTTCAAATTCTGTCACTGAAGAGAGTCGTCCTCTCGCTATAATCGGCATCGTAATGTCGATGTCGTTGGCAGGGGCCTGCCCTAATGTGCCGGCAGCGGATTCTCTATTCTGGTCTTTGAGGGCATTCTGTATGTCTTGCACTGTGAGCCCCATGTTGGCAAGTTTGTCGGGAGACACCCATATCTGCATTGCATAATATCGGCTGCCTACTGAACTGACACTTCCCACGCCAGGAATACGCCGCAGAGGGTCTACGACATTAAGTGTTGTGTAATTGCTGAGATAAACCTCGTCGAATTTGGGGTCGTCAGAAACTATGGTTATGGTCATGAGGCGGCTCACAGTTTCTTTCGTGACAGAAATTCCGTTTTGAACCACTTCCGCCGGCAAGCGTGATTCCGCTTTTTTCACTCTGTTCTGGATGTCGACGGCAGCAAGTTCGGGGTCTGTGCCTGTTTCAAAAGTGACCAGTGCGGAGAATCCTCCTGAATTGGAACTTGCCGACGACATATAGATCATTCCTGGTGTTCCGTTAAGCTCCTGTTCTATAGGGGTGGCAACCGCCTGGGTTACTGTCTGCGCGTCTGCGCCTGGATAAGATGCGGTAACTTTCACAACCGGAGGCACAATGTCGGGATATTGGTCTATCGGGAGGAGTATAAGCCCGATAGTGCCTACGATAAGAATCACAATCGAAATCACGATTGAGAATACAGGATGGTCAAGAAAGAAATTCTTATTCATTGCTGTCTCCTTTCTGCTCTTCTTTCTTTGCTGATTTGCTCTCTTCTGCGTCTGCTTTTGTCGGAATTACCTTCATTCCGTGGTTGAGTTTGTGATAGCCTTCTGTCACGATGCACTCCCCTTTTGCAAGACCGCGTTCCACCACAATCTTATTGTCAATTTCCGGGCCGATCTCTATGAAACGTTTTTCAACGATGCTGTCGGGCCTCATGACGAATACATAAGCTCCACCTTTCTCGATCACCATTGCTTTAATGGGCACGGTGATTGCTTGTTCTCTGACATCGAGAAGCACTTTTACTTTAGTAAACTCTCCGGGCAGAAGCCTGTGGTCGGGGTTTGCCATCTCTGCCCTCACAGAGAATGTGCCGGTCTTCGGATCAACTTTAGGGTCGGCGAAATCCACTATCCCTTTGTGTGGATATATGGTGCCGTCGGCCAATGTGATTGTCACGTATGAATCCCATTTCCTTGACGGATCGTGAGCCCCGAGATTGACGTTGCGCTCCTTGCTGTTGAGATAATCAAGTGCTGTCATAGAAAAGTCTACTCTCACGGTGTCACTTTTCACAACTGTAGCCAGAAGAGATTTACCGGCTGACGGGCCCACGAGAGTTCCAATGTCGGCCACTCTTTCTGATATATAACCGGAAATTGGTGATGTCACCTTAGTGTAGCCTAATGTCATTTCTGCCTGTGTGAGATCGGCTTCGCTCACTGCTTCTTCCGCTACGGCTGTCTCATAAGCTGCTATTGCATTATCGAGGTCGAGCTGAGATGCGGCGTTTTGTTCGAAAAGTGGACGAATGCGGTTGAGGTCGCGCTCTGCCTTTTTGGCCTGAGCCTTGGACTTATTGAGCTGGGCGCGCGCTTTGTCTACATGTGCTTTGTATAATCTCGGGTCGATAATAAACAATGTCTGCCCTTTATTGATGAATGAACCCTCTTTGAAAGTCATGCTTTCAAGATATCCTTCCACTCGGGCATGAATTTCCACAAATTGCTGCGCTCGGATTCTTCCAACGTATTCTCCGTAGATATTGATGTCTTCCGTAGTTATCTCTTCTACTTCTACTGTTGGAAGCATTTGAATCTGGGGCTTGGTTCTGAATATGAAATATAATGCTACTGACGATGCAACGAGTATCGCTAAAATGATAAACAGGATTTTTCTCTTCATTATGTAGAACTGATAATTTAAACTGACAAAGGTAATCAATTATTTCATTTGTCGGGTCATAAACATATGGACAATTAAGATTATTTGTAATAATTTAGTGACTGAGGCTTATGTCTGCATGATTATCTTATGGAATGTTATAGATGTGTGATGCTTATTCTGCTCAATGCCGGCGATTCTCTGACTACATTTATGTGAACCGGAATCCTCTCCTTCATCTCTGGCACATGACTTATCAATCCTACTTTCTTGCCGCCTATCTGATGCAGTTTTTCAAGTGTGTCCATCACATTGCCGAGATATTCGGGAGACAGGGTGCCGAAACCTTCATCAATAAAAAGCATATCTACGCCCGAGCCTGCCGACCTAAGGTTGGAGAGCGCAAGGGCCAGTGACAGCGAGGCCATGAAACTTTCACCTCCTGAAAGGATGCTTGCAGGCTGAGGGTCGCTTGGCTTAAAACTGTCAACCACTAAAATGGCGAGTGAGCCGGGATTGCATGTCAGTGTGTAACGTTCGGTGAAATGCGACATATAACTGTTGGCTCTTTCAAGAAGGGAGCGCAGTATAAAACTTTGTGCCACACTTCTGAACCGCGATCCGTCTTTATCACCGAGCAGACGGTACAATCCTTCCCATTCATCCATTTCCTCGCGGGCGGCGACCTCCTTTATTAATTGCGATTCCACCAGTTTGCGTTCAGAATTGTCGGTTTCAAGAATCTGGCGCAGTTTCCCTATCTCTTGATTTTTTGTTGAAATTTCAAGTTCTGTCTTTTTTACATTCTCAGTGAGAAAATCTTCATTTTCCTCTTCCGAAAGTTCAGGTTTGTTGCGGGAAATCTCATCTATCTGGCTTGCCAGGTTTTCGATGCCACCTTTGGTTCGTTTATGTTCATCGGTTGTGGCGTTGATTCTGCTTTCAATTGAATTGATTTCAGTGTCTTTAATGTCGACAAGATAGTCCAGCCGCTCCGTGGTGATTGATTTGAATTCTTCGAAGAATTTGGCGAGCTGTGATTCGATTTCTTCCATTCTTTCATCGCGCAATCTTTTTTCGGTTTCCCATTCTTTTATAGCCAACTGACATTTTTCTCGTTTTTTGGATAAGTCTTCAAGCGCTTTCTTGATTTCTGACTCCTCCTTTCTAAACGCATTCAATTGTTCGCCTATTATCTCAGCTTGTTTTTGCAGTTCGCGCACGGCACTTATTTCTTGACGTAGAGATTCTGATGACTCGTCGACAATTTCAGGCTTCTTTGTCAGGTCTGCAATGTCGATGTTTACCTCTTTGGCAAGTTTCTGGCATTTATCTATAATCGACAATTTGCTTTTCTCCGCTTTCTTTATTTTCTTTAAAATTGATTCCACACGTTTTACTGCATCTTCTTTCCTTTTTACAGAAGCTATGCGAGTGCTTAAAATGTCGTTTAATCTTTTTTCTGCATTCCGTTTGTTTTCTCTTATAGGAGAAATCAGTGATTCAAATACTTCATCATTGATAATTTGAGTGAGCTTGTTCCCACACACGGGACATATGTCGCCTTCACTTAGAGTGGCTCTGATCTCTTTCGTGGCTTGCGACACCGACATCTCCATTTTTTCTAATTGCGTGGCAAGCTGCTTGACTTCGCTCTCCAAGTCAGCGATGGGTAGGGATGACGCTTCGATTGAGTCAATGCAATCTTTTATAATTGTATTCTGTCGCTGGATATCGTCGTTAAGATCGGAAATTATATTTGAATTTGCATTTAGTTCAACTAATGCAGTTTTGAGTGCATTCAGTTTGCTGTCTTTGTCAACGAGAACCTGAAGATTCCTGTTGATAGACGGCATGTCACATTTATTATACTCCATCTCTGTCTTTGTCACTCTTTCAGAAACTCTTGAAAGTTCTTTGTTTTTCTCAGTTTCCAAGGATAACACATTCTCTAAATTCTTTTTGTATTCAGGGAAAAGAAGATTCTTTTTTGCATTAAGATTTCTTAGTTTCTTTTGCTCGTTGGTTAAAGACATGGCAACGGCGGCCTGTCGGTAATCAGACACAAGCCGGCTCTCTTCTTTAAATGTTTCTGATTCCATTTTATTTCCGAGCTCTGCCAAAGTGCTTTTTAGATTTTCATAGCGCACTGACATCTTTCTGAAATCTGTTATCCAATTTAATTTAGCCAGGAGTTTTTCGCGCTCTTTTATTAATCCTTCTGCAATGGTGGATTCAGATTCTATCTGTTCTTTTATTTTAGATTTTTCGTCTTCGCTAAGAAGCCGATGCGCCTTTATTTCATTATTGATGTTTTCCCAGGTTGTTTTCTTTTCAAGATAGCGTTCCGCAATCATGCTTCCGAGAGAGGAATAGATCTCAGTTCCTGTCAGTTTTTCGAGAATTTCCGATTTGTCGTTTTTCGTGCTTTTGAGAAATTTTGTAAACTCACCTTGCGCGAGCATCACAGTTCTGCAGAACTGGTCATAGTCCATGCCAATAATTTCAAGTATTTTTTTCTCTATAGGGCGTTTGTTGTTTTCCTCAAAACTTCCGTCAAGAGCGCAAAGGGTTCGGGTCGGCTTTTGAAGTTTTCTGTCAGGTTTCTTGTAATCTCGTTGAATCTCCCAGCTTGCCTCATATTCCTTGCCGTCATTCCCGACAAATATTAATCTGGCAAACCCCTCTCCTGTACCTCTTCTTAGCAACTGGGCGTTGTCGTTGGCAAAAAATTTATTTTCATTTTCATCATAACTCGCAATTTCCTCTCTGCTGACAGACGACATTCTTGGTGTTTTTTCAAAGAGAGCCAGGCATATTGCGTCAAGAATGGTGCTTTTGCCGGCACCCGTCTCGCCACATATCAAAAAAATAGATGCTCCGGAAAGCGACTCTCCTTTAAAATCAATTTCTGCGTCGGCTATAGATGCAATATTGTGTATGCTTAATTTTTTGAGTTCCATGTTTTAATCAGTCTTATAATTACAAAGATTCTTTGCACTTGAGTTCGTTCTCGAGTTCTGACAGAAGGCTGAGATAACGTTCTGAAGAATCAGATGAAACACCTTTGGAAGTGAAAAAACGTTGTGCTATTTCAAGCGGATTGAGTTGAAGAAATTCTTCAGCGGTCAGTACTGACAGGGAGTCTACAGGCGTTCTGTCGCTTATGCGTTGATATTTAATTGTGCAGTAGCGACATTTCTTGCCTGTTATAGCATTTGTGGCTTGTTCTTCACAATCGGAAGGGAGGTCGGTCTCTTGAGCCACATTAAGACGGATGTAGCAATTTTCATCGGTGTTGAGTTTTGAAAGTGATTTTATTGCCTTCTTAAACGAGGTGGGCTCGGAAGGAAAAGTAATTAAGTCTCTTTTCTGATTTATTTCAATCTCAGTTACGTCAGGCATTGAGCCTTTATTGATTTCCACAATAGAGACGGTGTGGGGAAATTCTTCGTCAAAGCTGATTGCCACAGGGGTTCCGCTATATCTTATTCTACCCTCTTTGTCTAAGTTTTGCGGGCGGTGTATGTGGCCTAAAGCCACATAGTCGAAGATTGATGGAAATGTGTCTTTACCAACAAAATCAAGATTTCCGATGCTGCCGAATTTATGCCCTTTCCCGTCGAATCCGTCAACTGTTAAATGAGCCATTAACACAGCAGTAGTGGAGCATAGGCTGTTGTCAGACATCTGTTGCGCCGCCTGAGTGAAAAACTGCTTCTCTTGTGGCGTGCTTTTATCGTCAAAAGACATGAAAGCTTTGTTGACATAAGGAACTGCCACAATTGTGCCTTTGTCGCCTACCCTTATGATGTTGTCAGAGAAATCAAACTTTCCG
The DNA here is from genome assembly GCA_009775365.1 of Muribaculaceae bacterium. GTDB lineage: Bacteria > Bacteroidota > Bacteroidia > Bacteroidales > Muribaculaceae > Lepagella. Next base: position 33,764 of record VSPM01000024.1, on the reverse strand, counting down.
TTGACTTTTTTCACTGAGCCAATTACGTGAATACCTGCTGATTTCCAAAGGTTGCGATTTATGTCAGTTCTGGAAGCGCTGTCATGATTGCCGGAAGTTATTACAATCAACATGTCGGGCACAGTCGCATGAAGTTCAAGAATATAGTCTGTGAATAAGCGAGATGCAGAGGCAGACGGCGACGAGACATCAAAAATGTCGCCACACACCAGCATGGCGTCAGGCCGGTGAGTTTTCGCAATTTCAGTGAGTTGGTCAAAGAAATGTCTGTGTTCTTCAAGGCGGTCATATCCATATAATTGATGTCCGATATGCCAGTCAGATGTATGGAGTAGTTTCATTGGTCGTATTCTAAAATTTGCAAACATATGTTTGCAAAACGCTTTTTTGGGGATTATCTCACATGCTCCAAAATTAGATATTTTTTTTAAATTATGCAACGTTTTTAATCGTTTTGAAATTTTTAATTGTTTATAGATTAAAAAATCCTAATTAATATTATGCATTCCGCATAGTATGGGAATTATTAACTTAAAATTCCACAATTATGCCGGTTCAAGATAAAAGTTTGTCGGTTGAATCAAATAAAATTGACCGTATATTTAAGAAGAAAGGTGTCTATTCTTTCCTTCACATAGTGATACTCGCGCTTTCAGTATTTCTTGTGGTTTGTATCTCTATAGATACTTTTCACAATGAAGCATTCTACAAAGTGCCGAAATTCATGAAATTCCAATTTTGGGTCTGTGTGATTTTCCTTCTGGATTTTTTTATTGAGTTCTTCTTATCCCCTGATAAGTGGCATTACATACGCACTCACTTTGTGTTTTTCCTTGTCTCAATTCCGTATAATGCCATTATCTCTTCTTACGGATGGACATTCAGTCCTGAAATTACCTACTGCCTGCGCTACATACCGCTTATCAGAGGAGGATATGCAATGTCGATTGTGGTTAGTTGGTTCACATACAACAAGGCCACGGGGTTGTTTGTGTCTTATCTTGCGACTCTCATTTTTACGGTTTATTTCGCTTCGCTTGCATTCTTTTTGTTTGAACACAATATCAATCCCGGTGTGAAAGATTATGACGATGCGTTGTGGTGGGCGGCTATGGATGCCACCACTGTGGGGTCAAACATAGTGGCGGTCACTACAGTAGGACGTGTTCTTTCGGTGCTGTTGGCAGCAGTTGGAATGATGATGTTCCCTATTTTTACTGTATATGTCACCAATATACTTACAAGGCATAATCAGCAAGGCATAAGTCTCAGTTCCCCTTCATTCACTTCTCCTATGGATGATGGGGCGAACAATGGGGATGGAAAAGTGGCTGATACTGCTCCCTCTTCAAATCAAACCTGATTTTCCACATAATCCGGATAAGGGTGTTCCCAAGCTTAAAAATAATATAAATCTAATTAATTGTTTGAAATATGGCATTTGATGTAGTTTTCATAAAGCAGTCCGTGCGTGAATTTCCGGTCACGGTTGTGCGGGGAGTCGGTCAGGTTATGTTCCAAGACAGTATGTGGACCGGTATATTTTTCCTTATCGGCATCTTCTGGGGTGCTTATGATGAGGGGTTCCCATTGGTTGCATGGGGTGCGCTGGTAGGAGTGCTTGTTTCCACCCTCACCGGTTATATTCTGAAACTTCCGGATCAAAAGGGGGCTAATGGATTGTGGGGATTTAACGGAGTGCTTGTTGGTTGCGCCTTCCCAACATTCCTTGCCAACACTGTGTGGATGTGGATTGCACTGGTTTTATGTTCAGCTCTTACAATAGTAGCGCGTTCGGGAATGGATAACTTTTTCGGACGGTGGAAACTGTCGTCGTTCACATTCCCGTTTGTGTTCTGCACATGGATTTTCCTGCTTTCAGCAAGACTATTTGATGGTTTTCCCGCCGAGAATATGGGTACTCCCGAATTTGCTCACGGAGTTTCCGGCAATATATCCTTTAAAATAGTAGATCTGTTGGAGTATTGGCTTAGAGGCATATCGCAAGTTTTTCTTATAAAATCATGGATATGTGGAGTTTTCTTCCTGATAGGTCTGGCGGTGTCAAGTTGGAGAGCAGCCATGTGGGCGGCTATCGGCTCTGCATTGTCACTTTTGGTGGCCATCGTATGGAGCGGGCCTGGCCAAGATATTGCAAATGGCCTTTACGGCTTTTCAGCCGTGCTGACGGCAATAGCGTTGGGTGCAACTTTCTGTAATTTTACTTGGAGAAGCGCCATATGGGCAATAATGGGAACAATCGTGACCGTGTTTATTCAAGCTGCTATGAATGCGTTTTTTGCGCCTATGGGTCTTCCTACGCTCACAGGACCATTCTGCATAGGCACATGGATGTTCCTTCTCCCGGCATATAAATTTTTCTTGCCTGAGAAACAGGCGAGTTGATTCCCGGAATATTTAGCAAAGCGGCAGATGGAAATTCTGTCGCTTGGGATTGGTTATCGCAATAATTAATACAGCACTCTACTATGGGCTACACAATTAACAATTCGCCTCTTACATGGCGCCATATCAGAATTGTCGCCATCTCCTCGTTGGGACAGTTGATTGGTACCGGCTTGACTACGCTTGTCTCTGTAATAATACCGTTATATCAGATAGTGGCTCATCCGGAGCTTTCATCTATGATGCAGGGATTTATAGGGGCGGTAGATCTTATCGGAATAATGGTGGGTTCCGTTGTGTTTGGTTCATTGTCTGATAGATACGGCTATTTGCTGTTTTTCCGTCTATGCCCTGCCATAATATGCGTATCGGCATTGGCTGCTCTGTTATTTCCATCTATACCGGTATTGATAATATGTCTGTTTATAATGGGCTTCGGAATTGGCGGTGAATATAGTCTTGATTCTGACTATATTTCAGAATTAATGCCTCAGAAATGGACATTCATTATGGTGGGCAGTGCAAAAGCTTCAAGTGCGCTTGGGAATATAGGTGTTGCGGCAGTGTGCTATCTTATTGTTAGAAATTGGACTGATGCCTCTTTGTGGCCGCGATTGCTGTGGATTATAGTCGCTATATCCGCTCTGATGTTCTTGGTGAGAATAAGATTCTGGCAAAGCCCGCAGTGGCTTGCAGATGCAGGGAAAGAAAAGGAGGCGGAAATTGCGTTGCATAATTTTCTTGGCCCTGATGTCAATATTGAGGCACTCTCTGCAAGTGATGATGGTAAGTCCACAGGGATGGCACATGTGGAAAAGACCGGGTCGAAAACTACATTTGTTTCATTTGTAAAGTCAAACTGGAGAAATGTGATTTTTACCGGAATCCCCTGGGCTTGCGAAGGATTGGGTGTATATGGAATCGGGGTTTTCCTGCCTATTTTGGTGATGGCGCTCGGAATAGAACACGCGTCTGAAAGTGTAGACGCTATTACTCATGTGGCAAATTCTGTGGAAATCACATTTTGGATTTCGTGCATAATACTTCCTGGCTTTATAATCGGCCTCTTTCTGATCAATAAGATGAATGGAGTCAGGTTGCAGGTTGTGGGTTTTATATTTAGCGCATTGAGCCTTCTGCTGCTATTGTTCGCATATAAGAATCATTGGCCTACATGGATCTCTATCCTGGCTTTCATGGGCTTTGAACTATTCTTAAATTTAGGGCCACATCTTATGACTTATGTGCTTCCGTCTAAAGTCTATCCTGTGAATGTTCGTGGTCAGGGTTCTGGAGTTGCGGCTTCTATCGGTAAACTTGGAGCGGTGCTTGGAGTGTTTTTTATTCCTTTGCTCCTGAAAGCCGGAGGGTCTACCCTTGTTTTGATAGTGTCGATAATAGTTATGGCAATCGGAGCCCTGATTACATGTTTATTTGCGCCTGACAGATATGACGCACATAGTGTCAATGATAAATAAAGGCTATGAGTTACAATGAGTTATAATCTGGCCAACAGATAGTTCTTAAAAAAGGAGCATCCATTCAACAGAAATAACCGGAGGTGAAAGACGTTATGTTTACTTTCACCTTCGGTTACTTATATTGCTGTTGGGGGTATGTCGTAATTATTGCGACACCCTTGTTTAAATCTGCTATTTTGCGGCTCTTGCAGCAGAAAGAAGCACCTCGCTTACGGTAGGATGACCGAAGATTGTGTCTTTAATTCCGCAAAGCGTGGTGTTGCGGTTCATAAAGTCAGCACACTGCTGGGCAAGATCTGCCGACTCTACACCCATGATATGGGCGCCGATGAGCATTCCGTCTTCTTTGCGGAAAATAAGTTTGCATAATCCGTCGGGCTCTCCCATTGCAAGAGACTTTCCGTTGGCGCGGAAGAAGCTCTGTCCTATCATGGTTGCGATGCCTTCGGCCTTGCACTGCTCTTCTGTTTTTCCAACCATGCCACATTCGGGCACAGTGAACACAGCAGAAGGGACAATATCAAATCTGATGTTGTCAGACTTGCCGTTGATAGCGTTAAGGGCTCTCTCTCCCTGGAATGAAGCAACGTGAGCGAGCATCATGCGGGCGTTAACGTCGCCTATTGCATAAATGCCCTCCACATTGGTGCGCATGTTGTCGTCAACTTGAATACCTCTGGGAGTGTAGTTCACGCCGGCAGCCTCAAGATTAAGTCCGTCTACACGCGGGGCGCGTCCAACTGCCATCAGGATGTCGCTTGAAACAACTTTTTCCTCTTTCCCTTTGGCTTCGTAGGTCACCTCAATCTCATAGAACTCATTCTGGCGAATCTCCTTAGCGGCTGCGCCTGTGATGATTTTGATTCCTTTTTTGCCGAGTGTCTGTTTAAGACGTTTTGCAATATCTGAATCAAAAGGAGGCAGAATCTGCTTCATGAATTCAATCACGGTCACCTGCGAACCCAATTGGCTGAAAATTGATGCGAACTCCATGCCAATCACGCCTCCACCGATTATAGTGAGAGATGCAGGGATATAATCCAGGTTGAGGATTTTAGTAGAATCCATCACGCACTCCAAATCATGTCCGAGAATCGGAAGTGATTTCGATGTGCTGCCTGTGGCGATTATGATATTGTCGGCGGTGTACTCTTCACCATTGGCAACAACAGTTTTAGCATCCTTGAAAGAAGCCATGGCATTCACAACATTCACTTTTGCCTGTGAGAGCATAGTGTCGATGCCGCTGCGAAGTGTTTCCACAACGTTCTGTTTGCGAGCCATGATTTTGTTGAAATCTACGGAAAACGAGAAGTCGTCGATTCCAAACTCTTCGCCGTGTTTGAACTGAGATACTATCTCTGCATTGCGGCACAGACATTTTGTGGGTATACACCCTTCGTTAAGACAAGTGCCGCCAAGATTTCCTCCATTGAAAAGAGTTACGCTCTTTCCCTGATGAGCGGCGGCCAGGGCGGTTTCGTAACCGCCGGGGCCGGCGCCTATGATTATAAGGTCTGATTTCATTTTGCCGCCTCTTTAAGTGCACGGTAATTCAGAATCGGATTCTTGGCTGCTGTTGTCTCGTCGAGTTTGCGGACGATTGTAGTGAGAGGTGCGTTTATCACTTCTTCAGGAGTCTCGCGAGCCTCTTTTGCCACCTTGTGCATAACTTCGATGAAGTCATCGAGTGTTTCTTTGCTCTCAGTTTCTGTAGGCTCAATCATCATTGACTCATGGAAGAGCAATGGGAAGTAGATTGTGGGCGCATGGAAACCATAGTCAAGAAGACGTTTTGCGACATTGAGTGTGGTTACGCCTGTTGATTTGTCTTTCAGTCCGTCGAACACGAACTCATGCTTGCATACACCTTCAATCGGAAGCAGATAGTCGTCTTTCAGGCTCTCCTTGATATAATTTGCGTTGAGAGTCGCAAGCGGGCCGACGTTGCGAATGTTCTCTTTGCCAAGGGTGAGAATGTAGGCATATGCTTTCATCATCACGCCGAAGTTGCCAAAGAATGTCGATACGCTGCCGAGGCTGTCTTTGCCGAAGTCAACGTAGAAATTACCGTCTTCAGTCTTTTTGACATGCGGATTCGGGAGGAATTCCACAAGGTGAGCGGCTACGCCTACAGGGCCTGAGCCGGGGCCGCCGCCGCCGTGAGGTGTAGAGAATGTCTTGTGGAGATTGATGTGCATGATGTCAAAGCCCATGTCGCCAGGACGCACTTTGCCCAACAGCGGGTTGAGGTTGGCTCCGTCATAATAGAGAAGGCCGCCTGCCTCGTGAACGAGCTTGGCTATTTCGAGAATCTCTGTCTCGAACATGCCAAGTGTGTTGGGGTTTGTCATCATGATGCCGGCAACAGTGTCGTCGAGAAGAGGTTTAAGGTCTTCAACATCGATAGAGCCGTTTGGCTTTGATTTTACTTCAACGACTTCAAGGCCGGCAACCATAGCTGACGCAGGGTTTGTGCCATGTGCAGAATTCGGCACAATCACTTTAGTGCGCTTGTTGTCGCCGCGCGACATATGATACTGACGCATCACCATGAGGCCGGTCAATTCTCCATGAGCTCCTGCATAAGGATTGAGCGTGAATTCAGCAAGGCCGGCAATATTGGAAAGCATTCTCTGAAGGTTCCAATAAAGTTCAAGAGCGCCCTGGGCTGTGTCAGCATTCTGAAGAGGGTGAAGATTGTTGAACTGAGGCAAAGCAGCAACCTCTTCATTGATTTTTGGGTTATACTTCATTGTGCAGCTGCCAAGGGGGTAGAAACCGGTGTCTACACCAAAGTTTTTGCTTGAAAGATTGGTATAGTGGCGCACAACTTCAAGTTCGCTCACCTCGGGAAGTTCCGGGGCTTCTTTTCTCATGAGGTCTGCAGGTATTGCCGACAGGCCGTCTGTATCGAATTTGTCGGCAGGGAGAGCGTAACCTTTTCTGCCGGGACGTGAAAGTTCAAATATGATTTTATCGTATGTCTTCATCTTTTTAAGCCTCCAGCATTAAGTTAACCAATGTGTCGATTTCCTCTTTGGTGCGTTTCTCAGTCACTGCAAATTCAACCATGCCGTTGCCAAGGCAGAGGCCGCCCATGATTCCGTTTTCAAGAAGCTTGGCGTTCACTTTCTCCATGTCGAGATCAGTCTTCACAACAAATTCCTTGAGGAATGGCTTGTCGAAAGCAGGAGTGAATTTTCCTGATGCAATCAGTTTGTTGAAGAGATAGTGAGCTCCGTCGCATGCAAGCACATTCACCTCCTTCAGTCCCTCTTTCCCGAGCAATGAAAGATAGATTGTAGCATAAAGGGCCATAAGGCTCTGGTTAGAGCATATGTTGCTGGTGGCTTTCTCACGACGAATATGCTGTTCGCGAGCCTGAAGCGTAAGAACATATGCACGTTTGCCGTCGGCATCTTTTGTTGCGCCTACAATTCTGCCCGGCATCTTGCGAAGCATACCCTTGCTGCAGGAGATGAAGCCAAGATACGGGCCGCCGAATGCCAAAGGCATGCCAAGAGTCTGGCCATCGCCGCAAGCCACGTCTGCTCCCCATTCGGCCGGAGTGCGGAGCACAGCCAGAGAAGACGGGTCAGCATATATGGCAAGATACCCTTTTGCTGAGTGGATAGTGTCGGCAAGGTTTGTGAAATCTTCAACAATGCCATATTTGTTGGGTGTAGGAACAATCACTCCGGCCACATCGCCTTCTTCAAGCATTTTTGCAAGAGCTTCGAGATCTGTCACTCCATCTTTTTCGGGCACTTCTTTCACAACCACTCCGTGGAATTTGGCGTAGGTTTTTACTACGTTAAGAACGCGTTCTGAAATTGTAGACGACACGAGCACACAATTCTTCTTCTTTGCAGATGCCACCATCATAAACATTACCTCGGCGGCGGCAGTGGCTCCGTCATACATAGAAGCATTTGTGGCTTCCATGCCTGTGAGCTCGCTGATCATGCTCTGATATTCGAAGATATACTGAAGTGTGCCCTGTGAGATTTCCGGCTGATAAGGAGTGTAGGCAGTATAGAACTCGCTTCTGCTGAGAAGGTGTGCTATTACTGATGGAGAATAATGGTCATATGCGCCACCTCCGGCAAAAATAGTAAGAGGTTTATTCTTATTGCCGAGTTCAGCGAAATGACGGCGGAGTTCTATCTCTGACATTGCAGAAGGAATGTCATACTCCTCTTTGTAAATCACCTCTTGCGGAACGTCGCAGTAGAGGTCGTCTATTGTGGCCACACCGATGCGTTCAAGCATTGCTTTAACGTCTTCTTCGGTATGCGGCATATAATTATTTGACATTTATCTATTTCCTTTTATGTGTAAAATGCACGGCCCGCCCAAAGGCGCGCCATGCATTTCATGCGTTTTTATCGAATCTTATTCTTCGCAGACTTTTGCATATGCGGCTGCGTCAAGAAGGCCCTCAACCTCAGCAGGGTCAGAGATTTTTACCTTCATGATCCAATTCTCGAAAGCGTCCTGGTTAACGAGTTCGGGCTCGTCTTCGAGAGCCTCGTTGATTTCAACCACTTCGCCGCTGACGGGAGAAATAAGGTCGCTTGCTGCCTTCACAGATTCAACTGCGCCGAAGTCTTCGCCCTGAGACACTTCGTCGCCCACTTCCGGCATGTCTACATATACGATGCTGCCGAGAGCGTGCTGTGCGTAGTCAGTAATGCCCACTGTGGCGATGTCGCCTTCAAGTTTCACCCATTCGTGAGAGTCCGAATAACGGAGATTTTCTAAAATCTTGCTCATATCGTGTTGTTGTTAAGTTTGTCGTTTTATATTTTAGTATTATTTTTTGTAGCTTTTGTCGTAGAAGCGTTTTTTTACCACCACTCCGGGGAATGTCTTCTTGCGTATGCGCACTTCAACGTTTGTTCCAAGCTTGTCATATGGCTTGTCAACCATTGCCATAGCTACGCTTTTGCCTGTGGAAATAGAGCGATAACCGGTTGTGATTTCGCCAATCTGTTTCCCGTCGACTTCTACTGGATAGCCGTGGCGAGGAATCGCGTTTCCTTCAAGCTCGATGCCGATGATTCTGCGCTTCACGCCTTCTGCCTTCTGCTTTGCCAACGCCTCTTTGCCGATAAATTCAGGCTTGTCGAGTTTTACGAACATGCTGAGGCTTGCCTCGATAGGAGTGATGTCGGCTGAGAGTTCATCGCCGTAGAGAGGAAGGCCAACTTCAAAGCGGAGTGTGTCGCGACAACCGAGGCCACAGGGCTGAACGCCGGCTTCCATAAGTTTGTCCCATACTTTCTGTGTGAACTCGTGGCTGCCATACACCTCGAAACCGTCTTCGCCGGTGTAGCCTGTGCGGCTCACAATCACTTCTTCACCATCGATTGGGAATGTCTTGAAGTTGTAGAAAGCGATATCCTTTACAGGAATTTCAAGAACGTTCTCTACTGTCTCCTCAGCTTTCGGGCCTTGAATTGCAACTTCTCCATAATAAGGGCTCTGGTCGGTGATTTCCACGTTGAATCCTTCAGCGTTCTGCTTGATCCATGCCACATCCTTGTCAATGTTAGATGCGTTGATTACGAGGAAATATTCTTCGTCGTTCACTTTATAGACAAGAAGGTCATCTACAGTGCCGCCGTTTTCATAGCACATCATGCCATAGAAAATCTGGCCGTTGGGAGCCCCTGTTACGTCGTTTACAAAAATATGGCTTACAAATTTGTAGGCATCCGGGCCTTTTACCCTCACCTCTCCCATATGGCTCACGTCGAAAACTCCGACTTCATGCCTTACGGCGTTATGTTCCTCTGTAATGCCTTTATACTGTATAGGCATGTCAAATCCGCCGAATGGCGACATGAGTGCGCCAAGTTTTACATGGCGGTCGTGAAGACACGTTTTGATAAGATTCTCTTCCATTTTTATGGGTTCTGTTGTTTGTTGTTCTCACTTGTAAAGCCGGAATCCCGACTTTGAAGGCGATTAGAAATAAGGTCGCGGCTTATTGCCGGATTTATTGCCCAAAGTTAGCAAATGAGAATTTAACCACCAAATTTTTTGTCGAAATAAGGATGTAATTCATCAAAATATTTTTCTCACTACTCTTTATAGCGGGCTTTTCACATGCCTTAAGAGCGCGTCCTTACGTTTTATTTGCCATTTATAGATTATAATAAGGAGTGAATCGTATTTTTTCATTAATTTTGCACCATATGAATTATCCGTTGTTTATAGCTCGCCGCCTTTCTCTTTCTGCAGGCGGAAAAAAGAAAGCCCCGGCAGTCACTGTGGCGGTTACGGCTGTGGCGCTGTCGGTGACGGTCATGTTGGCATCCGTTGCTATTGTGTTGGGATTTAAGCAAGAAATTCGCGATAAGGTTGTGGGCTTCAATGGCCACATAACGCTTTATGTGGCACCTGCTGATCAGGATGACGATAATGTGATAAGCATTACTCCGTCGCTTAAAAAAGAATTGTCGGCACTCACCTTTGTCACCGATTATTCTTTGCAGGCGGCTATTCCGGCAATCCTTAAAACTCAAAGTGACTTTAAAGGTGTCTATCTTAAAGGATTGTGCGGAAAAACTACTACGGATTTTATTGAGAGCAATCTCGAAGAGGGAGAGATGGCAGACTTTTCTCTTCCGGAAAATAAGATGAAAGTTGTGATTTCTCGTATTGCGGCAAATCAATTGGGCCTTAAAGCGGGAGATAAAATCGACACTTATTTCATAAGTGATGATGTAAGGGTGAGAAGGCTTGAAATTGTGGGAGTCTTCAATTCTCATTTCGACCAGTATGACGACGTTATGGTCTATGGCTCATTGCCCCTTGTGCAGCAACTTGGGCAAATAGGCGAAGACCAAGGCACATACATACAGATTTCGACAGATGATTTCGACAAGATTCAGGACTACACTCTGCAGTTGCAGACCGCGTTGAACACTGCTGTGGCCGAGGGCCGGCTGTTTAGATTGTATCGCACTGACAACGTGCTTAATCAGGGCTTAGGCTTTTTCAGTTGGCTTAGCCTTCTCGACACAAATGTTGTGGTCGTTCTGGTGCTGATGATGATAGTGGGGTGTGTCACACTTGTGTCGGGAATGCTTATTATTATTATAGAGAAGAAACGATTCATCGGCATTATGAAAGCAATGGGTGCGCCTACATCAAAAGTGAGCCGTATTTTCGTCTTCCTCGCAGTCAGAATAGCCCTGTGGGGGTTGCTGATTGGAAATGTGGTGGCTCTTGGTTTGCTTTATGTCCAGGAGAAAACCCATATGCTTCCCCTTGATGCCGACTCTTATTATATAGATTTTGTGCCGGTGTCGATTTCATGGGTGTCGATTGTTCTCCTTAATATAGGAGTGATGGCAGTGACATATCTGGTGCTCATACTCCCCTCTCGCTTTGTGTCAGGCATATCTCCTGCCGAGACTATGCGTTATGAATGATTGCGTGTGTATATTGTTAAGATTATTTATCCAATTTTTGAAAAACGGAGCATGCCGTTATGATGTTTTAATGGAAATGGCACGATATTTGCAATGTCATAGTGCAGAACATTAAAACATATAATCTTAATTATGGCTACAGGCAAAATTGGGGTTACAACAGAAAATATCTTCCCCATCATAAAGAAGTTTCTCTATAGCGATCATGAGATTTTCCTCCGTGAACTTGTGTCGAATGCTATAGACGCTACACAGAAATTGAAGACCCTCTCCTCTTTCGGAGAGTTTAAGGGAGAACTCGGCGAACTGAATGTGAAAGTGATTGTCGACAAGGAAGCCGGCACGCTCACAATTCGTGACCATGGCATCGGCATGGACGAAGGCGACATTCAGAAATACATCAATCAGATTGCATTCTCCGGAGCCGAAGAGTTTCTTGCAAAATATAAAGACACTGCTAATTCTATCATTGGCCATTTCGGACTTGGATTCTATTCAGCCTTTATGGTGTCGAAGAAAGTGGTGATAAAGTCGCTCTCGTATAAGGAGGGGGCGAAAGGTGTTGAATGGTCATGCGATGGCAGCCCTGAGTTTGAAATGAAGGAGATTGACAAAGCAGATCGTGGCACAGATGTAATCCTCTTCATTGATGATGACAATAAGGAGTTTCTTGAGCAGGCTCGCATCGATACGCTTCTGAAAAAGTATTGTCGCTTCCTCCCGGTGCCTGTTGTTTCAGGCAAAGAGCAGGAGTGGAAAGATGGCAAATATGTTGATACTGACAAGGATCGTGTTATTAATGCTTCTGAGCCTTTATGGACTAAGAAGCCTTCGGAACTGACAGATGAGGATTATCTGAAGTTCTATCATGAACTGATGCCCGGCAATGAAGACCCGATGTTCTGGATTCATTTGAATGTGGATTATCCGTTCACTCTCACCGGCATATTATATTTCCCGAAAATCCGCACCAATTTTGATGTGCAGAAAAACAGGATTCAGCTCTATTGCAATCAGGTGTATGTCACAGACCAGGTTGAGGGTGTTGTGCCGGAGTTTATGACTCTTATGCAGGGAGTTATCGACTCTCCCGATATACCTTTGAATGTGAGCCGCAGTTACCTTCAGGCTGACCAGCAGGTAAAGAAAATCTCTTCTTATATTTCCAAGAAGGTTGCCGAAAAACTCGACAAGATGTTTAAGGATGACCGCAAGGAATTTGAGGAGAAATGGGACGACATCAAGGTGTTTATCGAATATGGTATGCTCACAGATGAGAAATTCAGTGAGTCTGCTAAAAAATTCTTCTTGCTCAAGGATGTGAACAACGCTTACTACACTCTTGAGGATTACCGCAAGCTTGTGGAAGCGGAGCAGACAGATAAAGATAACACTGTGATATATCTTTATGCCACCGATAAGACTGAACAGTTCACGTATGTGAAGGCCGCGGAAGACAAGGGGTATAATGTCCTTCTTATGGATGGCCAGCTTGATCCGCACATCATTGGCCTGCTTGAGCAAAAAAATGAGAAGACTCGTTTTGTGCGTGTCGATTCCGACATACCGGAGCGTCTAATTGTCAAAAACGACACTAAGGATGCCGGCCTCACTCCTTTGCAGACCGATGTGATGAGCACTCTTGTACGCACTCAGATTCCTGAGGTTGAGAAGGCTCAGTTTATTGTAAGTTTTGCGGCTCTCACGCCGGGCGATGCCCCGGCAACTGTAACTCAGAATGAGTTTATGCGACGCATGAAGGAGATGGCGGCAATGCAGCCCGGTGGCGGATTCTATGGTCAGATGCCTGATAACTACGAACTCATTGTCAACACCAGCCAGCCTGTCGTGAAGAAGATTGTTGAGCTTGCCACTTCTTCCCTTGAAAACGAAGTGACTCCTGTTCGTTCTGAAATTGAAACTTTGAACAACGAAATAACCGCCGCTCGCAAAGAGGCTGCCGATAAGAAAGAGACTGCTCCCGATCTCTCTGAGAAAGAGAACAAGGTAGCAGAATTGCGTAAGAAAGAAGAAGAGATAATTTCAGGCTACGCCAAGACTCAGCCGGAAGTTCGCCAGATCATAGACCTGGCTCTTCTCCAAAGCAATCTTCTTAAAGGTGAAAGCCTGAACGCATTTATCAAGCGTTCCGTGCAGCTTCTATGTTAATAACACACCGGAAATCAGGAAAATTACAATCAATACAAAGCAAGGAATCTCGGAGAATTTTTCCGAGATTCCTTGCTTTGTCACTATCCTTATATTGATCCCCGAAAAGCAATCTCTTTTTTAGGATATATTTTGGAAGTGGTTGCCAACAATAGATGAAGACATATAGGAGCATCCGAATTTAAGTCTTTGCTATGCATAATCAATCCGTATTGATCTTCATCGGGCCAATAACAGAAGTTTACGGCCTCTAATACTGTTGCGGTTGTAGTAGCATAAAGACAAATCAACAGGGTCTGCCTACTAAAATCAACACTCTTATCTGCGAGCATATCGCCAATAAAAGGGTTCATCTTATTTAAGGAGTCATAATCATTTACGGCATATACTTTATGTATCCTCAATTTATTTTCACCTTTAACAAGACTATTATCTATTGAGTCAATAATCCAGACATTATCCAACGGTATTCTGTAATCCAATAGAATATCCTTCTTGCAACCCGTCAGAATTGAGAATCCTGATACAACGGCAAATATAATTATATATACAAGCAATTTGAATTTCATCCTAATCAAAAAACATTGTAAAAAATAATGTAGAACGAAAATAGAATTTATTCAATTTCAAAGACATACAATTTGTGCGTATAATCTTATTTGCTCTTTAGGGTATGGAACTTCTAAGCCACCATTTGGAAGCGTCCATCCATCAAATGTCGAAAGTATATGATAACAAAATGTCATATAAATTGGTTCTTCATTAGTGCCACGAACATATTGATGCTGTTCTTGTGTATTCACAATGAACACCTCTTTCCATCCGGAATATTCACCCTCTATGCCTTTGGCAAACATATTATCTGTCAGTTTTATGGATGCTTTTATTTGATACACCGTTGATATCGTTGCATTACCTATACCTGTTCCACATAAATAAGATGGCACAAGATTTTGTCCGCTTCCATATTTGAATACTACTTTGTGATTCCCTGTGTTAGTGATTGTGCCAGTTATCTCAGTTGCCGGTATAGCTCTCGTAATGGCTGCATTATCACCAATTATACTCTCAATTTCTATAGGAATTTCTATGCTCTCAAGAGAATCCAAATCTGAAATGGATTGTTCCATGCCGTAGGTATTCATTTTCAATACCAATGTCACCTCATTATCATTGGCCTCGTCTTTAGAAGATACTGTAGGCTCCGTTGTGTTTTCACATGCAATCATTAGAATTGCAAGTGGCAACATGTTTAATACTTTTTTTTGCATTTTAACCACTTTTAATCATAGACAGACATCGTCAGACATTCTAATTTGATATTTTTTATATATGGCAATATAATTTAAAAATCAAGTTAATAATATCTTTCAATTTTTTTTGCAAATTTAAATAAATATTTTGTATAATACCAACAATTTTTTAATTCATGATGTTTTTTGAATGAAAAATGTTTTGAAAAAAGCAATCAAAGCATAAACCTAAATGAAACAGACACCTTATTGGATAGGGAACAAACCATTCAAAATAATCAAGCAGGTTAGAAAACTTTCATTTCCCAGCCTGCTCAATTATTAAGTTTATGCTGATTTGTAGTTACTTTTTGAATGGCGTTTTTCTTGTATAGACTTTGAAGTCTTTTATGGCACCCGGCACTTCACTTTCCATTCGTGGAAGATATTGTATGGCGGAGATTCTCTTTTCACCTCCAAGGTCAATAACCACTGCATGTGGGAATGTATCGCCGGGAACCGTGCTCCAGTATGTTGATTCCTGAAGGTCGAAAAGTTTGTCAGCCGAGCGATTCACTCCTTTAACGTCTTCACTATCGGCATAATCCACAATCCACGGCTCGCGCGACAGGCGCTCCCCTTTGTCATCGAGCACATAAAACTCGGCAATGGCGGCCACATCTTTCCCGTCGATTGAATTTTCAGCCTCAAGGCAGATATATCTCGCTTCAACCGGCGAAGAGAATGCTTTCTCCTGCCATCCGTTTCCCGGAGCAAACGAGCCGGACAGCACCGGTGTGAGGCCGGAAAGGTTAAGTGTCTCGCCTTCATTTCTGTGAGTCAGAGGTTTCAGAACCTGCAGATTGTCAAGAAGCGGCTTAGTCAATCCTTCTGACACAGTTTCGCGCGGGCCAACGATATCAAACACCATTATTTCGTTCTCCCCTTTCTTCAGCCAGCATCCCGGCATGTATAATGTCTGTTGATGGCCTATTTCCCATATGCGGCCAATGCCATGTCCGTTCACATAAACAAGTCCCTTTCCCCATGTCTCAAAGTTAAGGAATGTGTCAGAGGGTTTGTCAACGTTGAATGTGCCTCGATACACGCCAATCGGCATTCTGCCGTCGTCGCCTGCAGAGAATGCGCCTATAGGCATGTATTCCATTGAATCATAAAACTCCGGAGTGTCTTCAAGATTGAATACTTCCCAGTTTTTTAAGTCGCACACGAAGCTGTATCCGTCTTTGTCTTCCGTGAGTGTCACATTTCCGGTGATGCCCTTGAAATCCTTAATAGCTCTTCCGAAATTGATGCGCCCCATGGCTTCGACAAGGATGTCAAGCTGAGCGCCCTTGCTACATGCCGGCAATGTGAGTTCCTTTTCTCCGTTGCGGCGGTCGAGTTTGCCAATATACTTACCGTCAATGAAGACTTGAGCAAAGTCGTGAGGATCGTTTACTGTCAGGAGTGCTCCATTTTTCAAATCAGGGAGAGTTGTGCGATATAATATGCTGCCAAATCCCTGGTCATACTCCTCCATTGTGCGGATGTCCTTATCTTTTTTAGCCTGAGGGAGATTGGCAAAGAGTGGAGCTACTTCTGAGAAATTGAACTTCTTAACTGCAACAGGTTTTATGAGCGAAGGCACTTTTGCCTGCTTCTCTCCATTCATATATTTTGATAGGATTTTTCTCAGTTCCCAATATTTCGGAGTTGTCTGGCCGCTTTCGCTGATGGGTGCGTCATAATCATAGGATGTCACGTCTGGCGCGAATCCTGGAGAATTGGCACCCGCCCAGTGCCCCCAGTTGGTGCCTCCGTGCGTCATATAAAGACTGAAAGAGATTCCCTTAGACAGCATCTCATCGATTCCGGCAATCATGTCGGCCGCAGGTCTTGTCTCGTGATTTGCGCCCCACTTATCGAACCATCCGCTCCAGAATTCGGAACACATAAGAGGGCTTTCAGGGCGCAGTTCCTTTAGTTTTTCAAACTGCTGGTCGATATTTGCACCGGTGCCGAAATTCATTGTCCAGATAAGGTCATCGAGTCCGTTGATGGTAAAATTCGACGACCAGTCACATTGGAACAAAGTCACCTCGTCGCCAAAGTTTTTACGGAGCATGTCTCTAATGTTGGCCACATATTTCTTGTCTTCACCATATGAGCCATATTCATTTTCTACCTGCACCATGATTATTGGGCCACCGTTGGCAATTGTAAGGTCGGAAACCTGATCGGCCACTGCTTTCTGAAATTTGTCGACTCTCTCAAGGAAGTAGGGGTCGTTTTCGCGAAGACGGATATCTTTTTTCTTCAACAGCCACCAAGGGAGCCCTCCCATTTCCCATTCAGCACACACATAAGGCCCGGGGCGCAGTATGACCTTCATGTCATTCTCTTTACAAAGTTTTATGAATTCTCTGAGGTCGTTCTGTCCGGTAAAATCAAATTCTCCCTCTTTTGGCTCATGGGCGTTCCAGAAAGTGTAGAGACAGATAGTGTTCATGCCAAGAGCCTTGCAAAGTTTTATTCTTTGGTCCCAATATGGCTTTGGAATGCGGGGGTAATGAAGCTCTGCAGCTTTTACTACGAATGGCTCGTTGTTTAGAAGGAATGTGCCGTTGCCGGCTTCAAATTTTTGGGTTGTAGAAGCGTCGGATGCAATAGCGGCAGAAACGGGAATGAGACATTGGGCATAACATGAGCCCGCAGTCAGCAATCCTATAGTAATAAATGCACTGGTAAGGATGTGTTTCATATATGTGTTTGTTCGGGTTGGATTTTAAATGTGCGAATTTACAGATAAAATACTGGAATATGGGTATAAAAAACGATTAAAAGAAGGTGGTAAATAAGTAATAGTGAAAAAAATCCCGTTTTCTTTTGTGAAAACGGGATTTTTGAGTCAGTGTTGTGAGTGATTATTTACTTTGAGCAAGTGTCGAGTGGGTAGCGGGGCTTGATTTGCTTGAAGAAATCATTACCCTTGTTGTCAACAAGTATGAATGCCGGGAAGTTTTCTACTTCAATCTTCCAGATGGCTTCCATGCCAAGTTCAGGATATTCGAGAAGCTCTACATTCTTAATAGAGTTTTGGGCAAGGATAGCTGCCGGGCCGCCGATAGATCCAAGATAGAAACCGCCGTGTTTCTTGCATGCGTCAGTCACCTGTTGGCTTCTGTTGCCTTTGGCGATCATCACCATTGAGCCGCCTGCCGCCTGGAACTGGTCTACATAAGAGTCCATTCGTCCTGCAGTAGTGGGGCCGAATGATCCTGACGGCATTCCCTCCGGCTTTTTGGCAGGGCCGGCGTAGTAGATGGGATGGTCTTTCAGATACTGAGGCATAGGTTCACCGGCATCGAGGCGCTCTTTAATCTTGGCGTGAGCGATGTCGCGGCCAACTATGATTGTGCCTTTGAGAGAAAGACGAGTAGAAACGGGATATTTGTTGAGTTCCTCAAGAATCTCATTCATCGGTCGGTTAAGGTCGATATTCACAACCTCACCCTCGCCCTCATTGCGGAGTGCTTCAGGTATGAGCTCGCCGGGGAATTCGTCGAGTTTTTCAATCCAGAGGCCGTCTTTGTTGATTTTTGCTTTCACATTGCGGTCGGCAGAGCAGCTCACGCCCATGCCTACAGGGCAGGATGCTCCGTGGCGGGGAAGGCGAATCACGCGAATGTCGTGTGCATAATATTTGCCACCGAACTGTGCGCCGAGCCCAAGGCAGTGAGCAGCCTCAAGGAGTTCTTTCTCAAGTTCCACATCTCTGAAAGCCTGGCCGTATTCATTACCTTCGGTCGGAAGGTTGTCATAATATTTCACAGAAGCTTTCTTCACAGTGGCGAGGTTCATCTCTGCGGAAGTTCCGCCAATCACAAATGCAATGTGATAAGGAGGACAGGCAGCAGTGCCAAGGGTCTTCATCTTTTCAATCAGGAAAGGAACGAGTGTCTTTCTGTTGAGGATAGCCTTTGTCTCCTGATAGAGATATGTCTTGTTGGCGGAGCCGCCACCTTTAGCCACAAAGAGGAATTCATATTCATTCCCTTCAGTGGCATGAATCTCAATCTGGGCAGGAAGATTGCAACCTGTGTTCACCTCTTCATACATGGTGAGGGGTGCGTTCTGTGAATAGCGGAGATTGTTTTCAGTGTATGTTTTGTAGACGCCAAGAGAGATTTTCTCTTCATCATTGCAACCTGTCCATACATGCTGTCCTTTGTAAGCAGCGCATATAGATGTGCCTGTGTCCTGGCAGAAAGGAAGCACGCCCTTGGCTGCCACCTCAGCGTTACGCAACATGGTCAAAGCCACAAATTTGTCGTTTTCCGAAGCCTCAGGGTCATTGAGGATCTTGGCAACCATTTCGTTATGCTCTCTGCGAAGCATAAAAGAGCAGTTGTGGCTTGCAACATTTGCAATCACAGTGAGAGCTTCCGGATCAACCACGAGCATTTCATGGCCATTCCAGTTTTCAACCTTTACGTAATCTTTTGTAATAAGTTGATATTCAGTTGTGTCAGGACCAAGAGGGAACGGCTCCTGATAATGAAAAGGTTTAGTTGGCATAATTATTCTTGGGTTAGATTGTTTCTATGTTTTCGCAAAAGTAATAAAAATTTCGCTATCTCTTTATCTTTAATCCAACTTTTTACTTAAAAGGATTAACCTTGCCGTAAATATTCCCGGCTTTGACTTGTTTGCGATAGCTCAAATATAATTTTGCAAATATTGCTGTTGATGTTGCTATCGAGGAGAGGTTAATCCATCTCGTGTGTCCGTTAACTGCTTCGATAATGCAATATATGAGACCGCAAAGAGAGGAAACTGCGAGAATCAAAGACACATTTCGATTTGCTATGTTGCTTGTCATATTATTGTTGTTTTATTTGTCATCCGCAAAATTACGAAAAATATTTCACATTGATTGGAACAAGCGATTAGATAATACATGATTATATTATAATGTCATTAATTTAACAAATTTTAGTTGGCTTCAGAAAGTGTTTTATTTTGAGGTGTGGGCGTTTTTGCCTAATTTTGTGGTAAATTGGACGATTTGCATATTTTTATTGCGTTGCATATTCGTCGGAAGCTTTTCATTTAATACTAATCATGAAGTTCAAGAAGTTATTATACATTTTTATGGCAATGTTGATTGCATTATCAGCAATTGGCGCGCAGGAAGTGTATTCAGCATCAAAAAAGGCTAAGGCCAAGACCTCGGCTGTATCAAAAAAGAAATCGAAAAAGAAATCGAAAAAGAAAGGAACAAGGTCAAAAAAGAAATCGTCGGTTTCATCCAAGAAGAAAAAGACATCTCGTAAGAAGAAAGGTGCAAATAGAAAGAAGAAATCGAGGAAAAACAACACGATTAACCATAAGCAATACACGCCTCCGGTAGAGACACCTCAGAACGACACCCTTACTCTTTTGGTGAACCGTGAGGTGCTTGAATGGATTCCGGGGAATCTTAATCCCGGTGGTCTTCGCGTAAACAGCGTGAAAACCGATAACCGCGCAAAGACTGCAAAAATAAGTCTTAATGAGAACTTTACATATCTTCCGGTCTCTCACGACCTTGTGAGCGGAATGAGAAAAAAGATTGCCTCCATACTCCCCGACTCTATTGCCGATTACTATGTCGCACTCAATGTAGGAGATAAGAACTACTCTTATTATATCACCACAGTAGATAAACTTCCCGAGCAATATCGTAAGAATCCCTCTTTCGTTGTTGCGGCCGAGCCTTATGTAAATGCCAAGAATGGCATGGAAAATGACATTGTTGCGATGTGGCCGAGCCATGGCAGGTATTATAAGACTGGTTCGGGAGCGTGGCTATGGCAGCGTCCGCAGTTGTTTCATATTGTGGAAGACACCCACACCATGAGTTATATCTATCCTTATGTTGTGCCCATGCTTGAAAATGCAGGGGCATATGTGATGTTGCCAAGGGAAAGGGATATAAACAGAAATGAGGTGATTGTGGACAACGACACCAACGACAGCGGCATGATCTTCTCTCAGCCATATTATAAGGAGATGACCGGCTCACGTCCGTGGGTGACTGGAGAAGGGGAAGGATTTATATACGACCTTCCTGATTTCAGAGACACTGAAAATCCGTTTGAGAACGGCACATATCGCCAGACCTCTACTGTGACGCATGGCAAGCCTTCTGTGGCTGCATGGTATGCCGACATACCTGAGGACGGCGAATATGCGATATATGTCAGTTACAAGACTCTGCCTAATTCTACGGAAGACGCTCATTACACAGTGAATTATTCAGGCGGGTCAAGGGAATTCAGAGTGAACCAGACTATGGGTGGCGGCACATGGATCTATCTCGGCACATTCCCCTTGGAGGCCGGATATAGCGATGAGGAGCCTGTGGTTATACTTTCGAACATTTCTGATAAAAGTGCCGACAGAATCGTTACTGCTGATGCTGTGAAAATTGGCGGAGGAATGGGCAATATCGCACGAAGCGAAAGAAGAAGCGATGTCTTTATAGACCCTTCTACTCCTGATAATTCCATTGCCGCTTTAAATAATGGCTCAGAAGAGGCAGGAGATGAGGAAGAGGAAGATGATGATGAATCTTCTGAAAATGATGACACTGAAAATCTGAGTGAAGAAGAGGAACTTCCGATTGTAGCCACTCCTAACGGCTATGTGCCGAATTTTTCAACGTCCGGTCTTCCGCGATTTCTTGAAGGTGCGCGATACTGGCTTCAGTGGGCAGGAATGCCGGAGTATGTTTACTCTCCTTATCACGGCACAGATGACTATAAAGATGACTACACATCGCGCGGCCATTGGGTGAACTACCTCGCCGGAGGCTCGAGGGTGCTTCCAACTCAAGAGGGGCTGAGAATCCCGGTGGATGTGGCTGTGGCCCTGCATTCAGATGCCGGGAAACGTGCAGACGATTCTTTTGTGGGGACATTGGGTATATTTTATACTAACGGAGGAGACAGTTATGTCGACGGCACTCCCCGTGCAAATTCACGCACGCTCACAGATATGCTCATGAGGCAGATAACCGGAGACATCCGACAGACTTGGGAACCAAACTGGACACGTCGTTCAATGTGGGACAAATCGTATGTAGAGGCGAGAGTGCCAGAGGTGCCGACGTCTCTCATAGAGTTTATGAGCCATCAGAATTTTGCTGACATGAAATATGGTCTTGACCCTGCATTCAGATTCACGGTGAGCAGGTCAATATATAAGGCAATAGGACGGTTCCTTGCCGAAAGAAAGGACAGAAAGTTTATTGTGCAGCCATTGCCTGTGAAAAATTTTGCAATCAGGCACACTAAAAAAAGCGTGTATCGTTTGAGCTGGGAGCCTACGGCTGATGTTCTCGAACCTACTGCCGTGCCTGAAAAATATATTATTTTTGAACGTTCGGCTGATGAACTGGGATTCCATAAGCTGGGAGAAACATCATCAACACATTTTGATGTGAAAGTGGAGGACCATGAAATACATTCATTCAAGGTTGTTGCCGCTAACCAAGGTGGGCTTTCGTTTCCGTCGGAGATTCTTGCCCTTAGAGAAGGAGTGCATAATGAAACACCGGTGCTGATTGTGAATGGATTTACAAGAGTGAGCGGCCCAGGCAATTTCAGCCAGGATGGTGAAGCCGGGTTCAATGCCGAAGAAGATTTTGGCGTGCCTTACATTAACGACATTTCGTTTATCGGCTATCAGACAGAGTTCAGGCGAAATGCCGGAGAGAGTTTTGGGAGAAGCAACGGCAATTATGCTTCACAGGTCATTGCCGGAAACACGTTTGACTATCCGTATCTTCACGGAGTGTCAATTGCGGCCGCAGGCAAAGGTTTTGTGTCGGCCAGTGTAGGAGCGGTAGAGAACGGCTCTGTAAAACTTGGAGATTATAAAATTGTGGATTTGATAATTGGTAAGCAGAAAGTGACTGTCACCGGCAATGGCAACACGGGAATGCGCTATGCCGCTTTCCCGAAAATTCTTCAGGATGAACTGACAGAGTTCACTTCTCATGGGGGCGATTTGCTGGTGAGTGGCGAATATATTCTAAGTGACCTTTACGACTATCGCTCTCCTGACGGCAGCCGCAAGTTTGCGCAGAATGTGCTTGGCATCACACGTGGTGAAGGTTCTAAGTCATTGACAGGAAGAGTCAGAACCTCGCGTGCCATGGATGCTTCTGTATCGAATCAGTCAATATCTTATTCAAACACTTTGAACGATAAGTCATATATAGTTGAAAATCCTGATTTGATTGA
The DNA here is from genome assembly GCA_009775365.1 of Muribaculaceae bacterium. Lineage (GTDB taxonomy): Bacteria > Bacteroidota > Bacteroidia > Bacteroidales > Muribaculaceae > Lepagella. The sequence continues at coordinate 10,734 of VSPM01000024.1, read as the reverse complement.
ACCTTCCGGCAGTATAGATTCCGGAGTGTTTATGACATATTCCGACACTGGCCTCCCTGCCGGGATTCTAACTCGCAGGGGAAAGAGCCGCGGTGCCGTTATGACCATTCCGTTTGAAACCATTGAGGAGGGAAGCCGAAATCAATTGATGAAGGAGATTCTTGATTATCTTGAGAAGTGATTATCGTATTAAAAAGTAAGCTACTTAAACAATTATCATGAAAATAATCCGATTCACAAGCGTGGATGCCCTCCGCGACGAGATTTGCAAAAGTGGACTCGAACAATTTGTGGTTGTAAAACTTGATGACCGCAAGGTGACGTTTGATTCTAATTTCTTGCAACGCATGGAAGAAGTCGCTGCCGATTCCGATGCTACAATCACCTATAGTTATTATCGTGAAAAAGATGGTGAGAAGATAAGCCTGCATCCGGTCACAGATTATCAGTTCGGTTCTGTGAGAGATGATTTCGACTTCGGGAGCGTAGTGCTTCTGAATGCGGCTGATGTCCTCGCTGCTTCTGAAGAATTCGACAAGGAAGACAGCGAAGCTCCTGATGGTGGATGGTATGCCCTGAGGCTGAGGATGTCGATAGGGAAAACGGTGGCGGCATTGCCGGAATATCTCTACACTGTAGAAAAAAACGACTTCAGGAAGAGTGGCGAGAAGCAGCATGACTATGTGAATCCGCGCAACACATATTATCAGGCCCATATGGAAAGGGTGTTTACAGAATTTCTCAATGACATAGACGGCATGGTTCCTCTTGTGCCGTCGCGCCCCGACATAACCGCAGGTGAGTTTGAAGTGGAGGCTTCCGTGATAATTCCGGTGCGCAATAGGGTTTCTACAATAGGAGACGCTGTGAAATCGGCTTTGTCGCAGGCGCCGGAGTTTTCGTTCAACGTAATAGTTGTTGACAACGCAAGCAGCGACGGCACACGCGAGTTGTTGGAAAGAATTGAAGATCCCCGACTTGTGTTGATAAAGGTTGAAGAAGATGAATGTCTTGAAATCGGAGGATGCTGGAACAGGGCTTTGTTGTCGGAACATTGTGGCAGGTTTGCCGTTCAGCTTGATTCTGATGATCTTTATCCGGATTCCTGTGTGTTGCAGAAGGTGGTCGACAGGTTTTATGAAGACAGGTGCGCTATGTTGGTAGGCAGTTATGTTATGACAGATTTTAATCTCAACCCTATCCCTCCCGGAGTGATTGACCATAGGGAATGGACATCGCTTAATGGTGCCAACAATGCCTTGCGTATAAATGGATTTGGTGCACCGCGCGCATTCTTCACCCCTGTGGCAAGAAATATAATGTTCCCAAATGTGAGTTACGGAGAAGATTATGCCATGGGGCTGAGAATAAGCAGGGAATATGCTGTGGGGAGGATATTCGAGCCGATTTATTGTTGCAGGCGCTGGCAGGGGAACAGTGACGCCGACCTTTCTATTGAGAAAGTCAACAAACATAATGAATACAAGGATTTCCTGCGCTCAGTGGAACTGATAGCACGTATTAGGGCGAATGTGGAAACCCATAATGACTTCTCCGGGGGTGAATCAAAGGATTAAATACAGATGAAAGCAATCGACGACGAGACAATAAAAACTTTCATAGAGTGTCAGCTGGCTGACTGGCCTCTCGCACGCCAGAATTATGATGCTCTTTCAAAAGTGAAACGTAGGCAGATTTCGATAGGAAACTATACGTGTGGCATGCAATATAATCCGGCCCGTATAGTTTCTACAGGCGCGGAAGTGTCGAAAGAGGCGTTACAGAAGCGATGTTGCTTTCTGTGTCGTGATAACAGGCCTAAGGAGCAGGCTATATTCCCGATACTCGATGACTGGGAAATGCTTGTGAACCCCTACCCGATTTTTCCCGTGCATCTTACAATTGCTTCGTCCCGGCATGTTCCTCAGTCGCATGTGCCGGATGATATTGTGGCGGTTGCCGAGCGATTGCCTGGCATGGCGGTGTTTTATAACGGAGCCAAAGCCGGTGCGTCAGCTCCTGACCATCTTCACCTTCAAGCTGTATTGAAAGATGAACTCCCGTTGCTTAGGGAAGTGGAAAAACTTCATCCTGAAAGTAGCGACGGCCTCATGTCGTCGCTACAATTGTCGGATATGTTTCCATTTATGTTTTTTTCAGGTGTGGTTGCTCCTGATCAGGCAGGAGCATCTACACTGTTGGCCGGTCTGATGCTCGGGGGATTGTCTGGCGATGGCAAATTTACTGACCCTTCGCTCGTGAATGTTTTCTTCTGGATTGGAGATGGCGGAAAATTGAGATTCATATCCGTTCCGCGTCGGGCGCATCGTCCGGAATGCTACAATGCTGAAGGCGATGCCAACCGAATGGTAAGCCCGGGATGTATCGATATGGCAGGTGTGATTATTACACCAAGAGAAATTGATTTCATGAAGCTTGATTCCTGCGAAGTCAGCAAGATTTATTCTGACGTGGCAATTACGATTTGAATATGAAACACTTCTGTTCGTCGCCTTGGTTTTGGATTCCCTCTCTTTATATGGCGGAAGGACTCCCCTATTTTGCAGTCAACACTCTCACTGTCCTTATGTATGTCAACATGGGAATCGGGATCGCTGATATGGCTTTTTTCACAGGGTGGCTCTATCTCCCATGGGTTATAAAGCCTTTCTGGAGCCCTTTTGTGGATTTGTTCAAGACTAAAAGATGGTGGACAATTCTTATGCAGTTCCTCATAGGCGTGTGCATGGCTGCAGTTGCGTTTTTGCTTCCGGGAAGTTTGTTCTTTGCCTCAACGCTGGCTGTTTTCTGGCTAATGGCATTTTTTTCGGCGACACATGACATCGCTGCCGACGGCTATTATATGCTTGAATTGCCGCCGCATTCTCAAGCCGCATTCGTTGGAGTGAGGTCAACTTTCTACAGAATTGCCAGCATCATAGGGCAAGGCGGACTTGTTATGTTGGCCGGTTATCTTGAGATTTCGATGGGAAGTGTTCCCATGGCATGGGCTGTGGTGTTTACGATACTGTCGGTGTTTTTCTTGGCAGTGTCGTTCTATCACATTAAATTTATGCCTGTGGCTGATTCTGACAAGCCGTTGCCGGGCGTGACTGCCAAGAGCATTGTGAAAGATTTCTGCAATACATTTGTAAGTTTCTTTGCAAAGCCGAATGTTGCGACGGCTTTGGCATTTATGCTTCTCTATCGTTTTCCGGAAGCATTGTGCATAAAACTTGTGCAGCCATTCCTTGTGTCTTCAAGAGAGCAGGGCGGACTTGCACTATCTACATCCCAAGTGGGCTTCATTAATGGCACAGTGGGTGTTGTTGCCCTGCTTTTAGGCGGAATAGCCGGTGGCATAGCGATTTCCAGGGGCGGATTGAAAAAATGGCTATGGCCAATGGCTCTGAGTCTCACATTGCCTTGTGTGCTATATTGCGTGCTTGCCATGACCCGCCCGGAGAGTTTTTTCTGGATTTCAACAGCGATATTTGTAGAGCAATTCGGCTATGGATTCGGTTTTTCCGCCTATATGCTCTATCTCATATATTTCAGCCGTGGTGAAAGCCAGACATCGCATTATGCTTTCTGCACTGCATTCATGGCGTTGGGAATGATGCTTCCCGGAATGTTTGCCGGTTGGCTGCATGATTCTTTTGCCGTGTATAATCTTTTTGGCACAGATGGCCCTCAGGGATTTATAAATTTCTTCTGGTTTGTTATGGTGGGGTGTGTAGCCACACTCATAGTTTGTGCGAAAGTGCGCATAGACCCGTCATTCGGGAGAAAAACTTCTGCTCCCGAATGAAAATAAAGCAAAATTCTTTGCTGATTCAGCTATTCTACTCCTTAGAAGGGGGCGTTGAGGAAACCAATAATTTCGGCAGGAGAACTTATGATGTGGTTGGCATAAGCCGATTTCAATTCCGATGTCGGGCGAAATCCCCAGCTCACTCCTATTGATTCAACACAGGCTCTTCTGGCAGTTTCCATATCTACCCCGGAATCACCCACGTATAATATTTCTGATTTCGGGGTGGGATGCTCTTCTAAAATTGCGAACACTATGGAAGGGTCCGGCTTTGTAAGGCGATCGGGAATTTGTCCTTGAATTGACACAAACGGTATGTCGGGGAAAAAATGATTCACAATCTTGGAAGTGGCTTCTTGATATTTGTTTGAAGCCACCGCCACCGACACTCCCCTCTCAGTCAGTTCTTTCAACAGTTCAGGAATCCCTTTGTAGGGCTTTGTCTCATCTGTGCAATGATTGTCATAGTAAGATCTGAAATGCGTCAGTAGTTCATCTATGGTCTTCTCATCCGCATCAGGCTGAGCTCTCTCCATAAGTTTTCTTATGCCATTGCCAACCATATAATTATATGCCGGTATAGGATGTTGTGCAAACCCCATCTGGCGCAGTGCATAGTTGCATGCTTCCCCTAAATCGTAGATTGTGTTAAGAAGAGTGCCGTCAAGGTCAAATATAACAAGTTTTTTCATTTTGTCAATATTAAAGGTTAATCATGAATGTTCGTTAAAATCAGAATGGATATCCGATAGAAAAATGGAACGATGAGTCACGTCCCCATCTGGGGTGAATCAGTGGCCATTCTTCCGCGCCGAGTGCGGGATTATGAGCTTTCATTCCAAGGTCGAACCTGAGAAGGAAATATGTGAAATCAAATCGCAATCCCAGCCCGTAGGCAGCTGCCAGCTCTTTATAAAACGAATTAAAATGAAACATTCCTCCGGGCTGGTTGGGATAATTGTGGATTGTCCATATATTTCCGGCATCGATAAAAACTCCGAGTTCTAAAATCCAGAAAAGTTTGGCACGATACTCTGCGCTGAAATCAAGTCTTATATCGCCGCACTGGTTTATAAAGTCGCTTACTGAGTTGGTGCCCGGATAGCGCCCCGGGCCTAATGTGCGCACATCCCAGCCTCTGACACCGTTGGCTCCTCCGCCGTAGAATCTTTTTTCAAAGGGGAGAATTGACGAGTTGCCGTAAGGGTATCCTACACCCAATCCGGCATGAAAGGCAAGAGAGTTGCGCTCGTCAAACGTGTGGAGCAATGCAAAATCGCTATTTATTTTAAAATACTGAGAATAGTGAATGCCGAAAATCTTGTAGGGGTCTTCTTTCACGTCTCTGTGATGGCGGAATATATTGCTCATAAGGAAGAGCAAATTTCCGGCAAATTCCACATTAGCTCTGATAGTGTAGATGTTGCGCTGGATAGCTAATCTCCAGGGCACCTCATTCCATTTGTTGGAATGATAGAAACTGAAGCCAAGACGCATGATGAAATGGTCTTCATAGCTATATCTGAGCAAAGGATTGTCAGGCGCAATCTGGTCAATGAAGTTGTAGGTGCTTTCAGGGAGATAGACGTAGTTTATGTCGATGGGAGTAAGCACATATCGGTTGTGGTTGCGATTGTGAACCCATTTATATGACCATCCGGCAGTGGAGATAATGCGCGTGTATTCCGGCCTTTCCTGATATGTCATCGACACGTTGAGCTCTGTTGTGGCGTTTATCTTACGTTTGAATTTTTCCGACAGGAATGGCGCTTTAAACTTGGGAAAATTAAGACCCAGGTCGAGAGAATACTCCATATATCTGTTATGAAGAAGCCCGTCGAGATTGCCGCTTAGAGATTCGTAGGCGCCTCTTATTTTAGCTGTTAGTGTTTCTGACCCTTTCCCTATGTTGCGATGGGTGTATGTGGCGGATGCCGCCACACCGAGGTCGCCTTCAGAGTTTGTGCCCTCAAGTTCAAGCGACAAACTCTGGCTTTTGCCAGGGGTTAGAAGCACATATGCGTCAAGATAATGGTCATTTTCAACATTATCGGAAGGCAAAAAGCGTATATTGATAAATTTCAGAATGCTGAATCGTGACAATGCCTGATAAGTGCGGTCAACTTCGCTTTGCCGATAATCCTGGCCGGGACGAATGAAGCAGTTCTCATACAGCACCCCCGGACGCAGATATTTTTTCTGGCCATAAAGAATAATGATTCCTTTGTAGCCTACAGTGTCGGCGGCCTCATAATGCCGCAAAGACTCTGCGGAAGAGGGGTCGAAATCAGGTAGGAAATATACGTTTCTGATTGTATATTTCTCATGGCTTGGGATAGCATTGGCTGTGGATGACCCTGAATATGGCGGGTTGATGGTCATGGAAAGATCAACAAGCCGGCTTCCTTCAGTTGTGTCGGCATTGAAAGTGATATACTCTTTCGAGAATCCGTAATAACCCTTATCCCTAAATGATTGCGTTATTATTTCCCGTTGAGTCTCAAGAGCGGTTCTGTCGAGGAAATTGCCGGGTTTCACCACAAATGCACTGCTGTCGCGCATCACAATCTCTTTGAACACAGAATCAGGAAACGAGTAGTCTATGCTTCTTATGACGAGGGGAGCGCCGGGCATAAGTGTATAGTTGACTTTAATTTTTCTTTTTTTATCATCTCTCACTGTGTCCGACACTACCTTTGCGCTAAGGAATCCCTTATTGACCATTGCTTTCAAAAGCTGGTCATTTCCGGCCTCCATGAGTGTGGAATCATAAATCACAGGAGCCTCTCCCAGTTTTCTGATCCATCGGTTCCACCACTTTGTGGTGTCATTACCGCTCATGTTGTAGATTCCAAGCCTGAATTTCATGCTCCAGAGCATCTTGTGATTAGGCTGCTGACGAAGATAGGCACTCATCTCTCTTGCATCGAAAGTGTTGGTTGAATCGTCAACAGTAATGTTTACCTGATCAAGCAGATAGCTTTCTTTAGGCACATGTCGGCTACTGTTGCAGCCAAGAACTAAGGTCAGCGGCAACAGCACACATGCTAAATGCAAGCAATGTTTTGCTTTGTGTATATTGAAATTAGAAAGAATCAATGTCTTGACAGGCGAATCTTTGATAAGCCTGACTGCAAAGTTAATAAATTTTTTATTAATTTTGTGAGCCGTTAGGTCTTTTATCCTTTGACACAACGCAAAGTTGAACTGTTGTTCCCGACGACCCTGCGGTTACGATTTTGATTTTCAAAACTTGTAAATAATTATGGAATCAGTTTTTACGCAATCTTTTTTTCTTTCGGCAGGAGAAACTAATGCCGAGCAGGAGATGTCGTTGCCTGTGCTTGTGTCAAAATTAATCGACATAGCCACTGCCCATGCCAATAGCCTGGGCATAGGGAACCCTTCTATGGCATCTATGAATGCTGGATGGGTCTTGTCGCGCCTTACAATTGAAGTAGACGAATATCCTAAAGTAAATGAGACATACGTAATTTCTACTTGGATAGAAACATTCAACAGGCATTTCTCTGAACGAGCTTTCAAGATTTGTTCATCTGCCGGAAAGTTGTATGGGTATGCGCGTTCCATATGGATGGTGATGGACACAGTGAAGCATACAAATGTAGGTCTTTCGCATTTAAATCTATCGGAAGAGTATATATGCGGAGAAAAAGCGCCAATTGCAAGACAGGCAAAACATATGCCTATAATTGAGGCAGACTGTGTGGCGGAAGTTGCCAAGGGTGCATTGACGGCTACGCATCCGGCTTTTGATTATCGATTCAAATATTGCGACCTTGATTCGTATCGCCATGTCAATACTATTAGATACGTGATTCTTTTGCTCAACAGATTCAGCCTTGAAGAACACGATCTGACTTTTGTAAAGAGGCTTGAATTGTCTTTTATGCACGAAGCAAAATATGGAATGGACACCAAATTGCTCAGAGCGGATGATGACAACAGGATTTTGTCGTCATTCCTATTGTGTGATGCTTCCGATTCCGCACCATTATTTTTTGCAAGGTTGTTCAGAGAACATAGGAATTGTATTAAGTATTAAATCGTGTCTGCGTTTTTTGTCCTCGAATAGACTCGACATATTTATCGCAACAGATGTCAGCATCAATCAGCAAATGAAGAATATAGATATTAATGAAGCCGCAGCCTCCGGCGATGATATGACCGCAGAGGCGTTAATGAAACATGCCGGTGTAAGGCCCACAGCCGTAAGACTGATGATTTATAGATTTTTGCAAAAGGCGTCTCACCCGCTGTCTTCTCTTGACATCGAGACAGCATTGGAGACAGTAGACCGGTCTACTATCTCCAGAACTCTTACCGCTTTTATAGATCATGACCTCATTCACTCTATCAACGATGGCTCGGGATCGGTGAAGTATGAAATATGCAGCAGGCCGCATCAACACTCAGTGAGCGACATGCATGTGCATTTCCATTGCGTGAGATGCGGAAAAACATATTGTCTCCCAACCACTGCTGTGCCCACAGTGGATCTTCCGGATGGCTTTGTGATGGAAGGTGTAAACTATGTGGTTACAGGTCTTTGCAATTTGTGTTCCTGACCGGATCTCATGATTGCTACGTAATCATTTTTGAAGATGTCTTGTCAAGGCATTATGAAACTGCTGAACGGAGCTTGAAGGCATATGCACTCTCCATGGCTTGGATTTGCGTAATTCCGCACGTCAGCAGCGTCGAGTTGATACTTCATTTGCTCATCAGAAGTGTCGCCAAGTCCGAAGTGCATAGGGAAAAAGTGTCTTACACATATTTTTTCTAAAAATATCTTGGCGCCGGTAAAATAGTCTGTGCCTAAGCGAGAGTCCACCGGAAACATCGCCATGTCAAATTCGGGATATTTCGATACTATTTTGTCGAGAATACTCTCGTATGTTTTCAATGCCTCACTGATTTCACTCTCTGTGGATTCATCTTTCCAGATCCATGCGTTGAGGTCTCCGGCATGGAAGATTTTAATGCCATTTACTGTAACGGCATAAGAGTTGCCGATGTCTGTCGAGTCAAAGGCTTCAATCTTTAGTGATTCATCACAAAACACTTCTCCGGGCCTCACTACAAACACGTTTTCCGGGTCAGGTTTAATTCCGGAATATATAGAGTCTTTTGTAAGGATGTGACGCGCATATTTGGCCACATCTTTACTAAGGATGTATTTAATGCCTGGGAATTTCCGACTCCAGTCAAATATCTTTTTTGTGTAATGGTCTTTATGATGATGGCTCACGACCACATATATTTGTTTTGACTCAGCCATGATTTTTTGCATCAGATGCGAGAAGTCATCTCTTTCCCGATTTTCATGGTCGCGATTTCCTGATCCACACAAGAGCGGGTCTTTCCAAAAATCGAAAATTATGGCAATCGTGCCGTTTGAGTAAATAAAGCAGTCGTGCCATACATATGTTAATGAATTCATTATAAGCCTTGATTATTCTATAATTAAGATATTGGAAATAACGCAGTTTTGCTCATGCGCATTTCGGTTATATAATTATAACGTTGCGTAGATACATATAGTGAATAAGGAATGCTATTTTGTTTCATTAATAAATTTAAAAGAAATATCCGTAAAGCCATCCTGAGATTGTTGCCATAATAATAACGAGAGTTACATATAATACAGTCTTTTTAGTTCCGATCATGCTGTGTATGACAAGCATATTCGGAAGCGACAATGATGGCCCCGAAAGCAACAGGGCAAGAGCCGGGCCTTTTCCCATGCCCTCAGTCATATTGTTGCGTGTTTCCTCACCGTCTTTCCATTTGTTTATAAAAAGAGATGACCATGTAACCTCGTACCTATCTGCTATCTGTTCTCCTTCCGGAGTAGATATATCAACTATATTGAATACTACAGTGCCATTTTCCAGTTCGTTTGCGAATTGATTATTTACAACCTCTTTTGCAATTTTCTCTATTGCCTTGCAGGTTAAACAACGCTGTTTGCCGTGGAAATAGATCACTTACACCCTATTCTTTTCAGGTGATTTTGCTGTTGAGGAATTCTCTTTGTTCCCGCATGACATTAGCCCTATCATAAGGGCTAAGACTGTAAGTAAATTTTTCATGATGATTAAATATTTAGTCAGATTGATGTTTGTTGAATTACGAACATTAAGGGTAAAAATAGTGCTTAATAACAGCATCTATTCTTTTTTGAAGGGCAACAGTCTTCAAACATTTGTGAAAACAATTGTTTTGCCATATTCCAGTTTTCAGGGTTGATACAGTATTTCACTTTCGGAGGGTCGATAGTGCCTTGTATAAGACCTGCTTCTTTTAACTCACTCAGATATTGCGACACAGTAGCTTTTGCAATTGGAAGGACTTCATGTATGTCCCCGAAGAAACACTCATTCCTTTGAGCGAGAAAATTCAGGATTGCTACTCGAGTGGGATGCCCCATCGCTTTAGCATATCTTGCAAGACGTTCCTGTTCGGATGTTATTTCTAATTTAGCCATATATTTTTAGTTTGTTGTTCGCAAAATCACAAACAATATTTGATATGGCCAAATCAGTTGTATGAAATTGATAAATTTTATCATCGAGTGTATATGCTTATACATATTTGAATCATTGTGATTATTTCGGAAAATTAGTGCGATTATAAAATACGCGAGTTCGGGATAAGGAACACCATAAAAAGTTGAATCGGCAGCTTGAAAAAGTTGCCGATTCTTTTGGTAATATCACTGATATTTAGTAATTTAGAGGAACAAACAATAAATACTGTATCATGATTACCGAAAGTAAAGTTACTGAAATTTTTTGTATTGCAGATGATTTCTGCAAGGAATTTGAGGGTGAGATGGCAAAAAATGCACTTCCTTCCACAACTGACACTCCAAAACGGAAAAGAAAGCGCATGAT
>VSPM01000023.1 GCA_009775365.1 Muribaculaceae bacterium | reverse complement strand
ATGAACTTTCTGTTCCGTGCCAATGTGGAACAGGCTTTCGCCCAGATGTATGGCAAGCAGTCGTTCCCGATGGAGCGCATGGACATCGCCGCGCTCTGGCTCCTTTGCAACAGCTACGACAACATGAAAGTCAAATTCCCCAAGAAGACCCGCTACGGTGTTGGTATATCCGGCAAGTGGGATGGAAAGGATGCACAGTTGGCACCCACGGAAATATGGTGCAAGGAATCGGACGCGCAGAAAGTTTATGAGAATTTCATGAAAATGAACGGCAAGACTGTCACAGCTGAGGTTGTGGAGGTCAACCCGAAAGTGGAGTGGTGCCACGAGTTGCTCAACATGGCGACCCTTCAGGAGGTGTCCATCGAGGAGCTGGGATTCCTGCCAGCTCGTACAATGGCGGCCGCAGACCTTCTGTTTGAGAAAGGGCTTATCTCGTCGCCCCGCACCTCGGTGTCATCACTACCTCATCATCTGAAGCGTCACGTTGAGCGTCGCTTCCCTGAGGCAAAGGCGTTCCCGTTCCGTCCGGAAGAGCAGATACCCTACTGCCACGGAATTATCACTACCGAGCGTACACCTCTCTTTCTCAGCGACGACGAGCAGCGTGTGTATGAACTCATCAGCACCCGTACCGAAATGGCATTTGACTCTGCCAAATGTATCGAGGTCGGTATCATGGCTAATATAGAGGGTATCGACATCTTCGGCACAGCCGAACTGCCCGACAATGCGGAATGTGTTCCGGGGAGCATCGCATTTACAGTCTCAGGCGTGAATATATTCTCTTTCTCGAATCGCACGCCCGAAACCCTGACCGCCGTAGCCTTCCTGCACGACCTCAATGAACTGGTCAACACTGACGGTGATACCCCCTCACTTCTTCCCGTGGGCAGTTACCGCGACTGCGGAGCCTGCCTCCAGCGTCTCATCGACAACGGATTAGTGAAATATCTGCTTGGAGACATCGAGCCGACGGAGAAGGCGCGTGTGCTTCTTTCACACGTCGGCCATCTCGAACTCTCCGACATCGGCAAGTACATCAGCCAGATTGACGAGGTTGACGCGCTCGCGGAGAACCGCAAGCCAACAAAGCCGGTAATGCGGGAGTATGAGAACTGGATTCATCCCCTTATTCTCTCGCTCATCACCGACAAGAAATCCTTTGTCAGCAAGGTATCGGGCTACACCTGTCCGAAATGCGGCAACCACGGACTGACCGTGTTCCCGGCTACAGTTGCCTGTGAGTGCTGTGGATTCTCAATCCCGCTCCACTTCCACGGCTACGACCTGACCGACAAGGACATCGAGCAACTCGTCCGATACAAATACACATCGCCCATCTACGGCTTTACAAATACCAGAGGTCGCAAATTCTGCGAATCGCTGGTAATCGACAACCGTTTCGGCGTGACATTCTCCGCCAAAGCCGCCAAGATATATTCATAAAATAGAATTGCCTATGCAGACAATCGAAATAGACAAGGAGGTGTTTGAGGACATGGTGAAATCCATGCAGTTTCTTCACACAATGGTGAGCCGTATGTGGAAACTGCTACATCCACCCGCCGGTTCCGGAAAATGGCTCACACCATACGCGGCGGCAAATGCCATGTGTATCACCGTCCGCCAGCTCCAGACGCTGAAATCAAGCGGAAAGATAGGCTACTTCCAAGAGCCGGGAGGGAACTGTCTGTTCAGCGAAGCTGAGATAGGACGTTATCTTGACGACAACCGGATGGAGGCCGGAGGAAGCCTATGACAGATGAGATTATCACCAAACGCCATCCCGGTGTGATGACATTCTATGCACAGGCAAGGGAATTGGCTGAAATGTTTGAGGCGATAGCCCCGAATATCCGACCGCCGTTGGCAGGGAGATTCTTCATCGAAGACAAGGAATTGTCAAAACGGCTGTCGTTGCATCGCCGTACTCTCCAGAACTTCCGCAATGCCAATATCATTCCCTATTATAAAATAGGTGGCAAGACCATCTACGATGAAGCGGAGATAGAAGAATGGCTCAACGCCAACTTCCACGCCAAATACTGACGTGATTGTGTTATACATATAAACTGGCCGAAGGGCGACAACCGAGTGTCATGCTCGATTGTCGCCCTTCATTAATTCTGTCATTCCTCAAAGAGGATTTTTTCTCGGACGTCCACGCTTTTTGAGCGGCTCACGCTCAAAAGTTGTAGGTTTTTCGGGGAGAGGATTGATGTTGTGGTCTATGCCGTCGAATTTTGAGCGCATCTTCTGCATATCTTCCGACACAGCTTCATCGAGCATTTTCGCGTAGATTTGAGTAGTCTGAATGTCGGAATGGCCGAGCATCTTTGAAATAGACTCAATGGGGACATGATTGCGGAGCGACATAGTCGCAAATGTATGGCGCGCGATGTGTGTTGTCAGATGCTTCTGGATTTTGGCGAGAGTCGCAATCTCGGCAAGATAGGAATTCATGCGCTGGTTGGATATTACCGGCAGAACAATCCCCTTGGCTATGACCGTCGGATGATTTTCATACTTCTTGATTAGACGCTGCGGAATATCAAGGAGCGGGATGGTGCTTATCTCGCCGGTTTTCTGACGAGGCTTGCGTATCCACTTCTCTCCATTGTCATCTTCGACAATGAATTCTTTTGAGAGGGTGGAAATGTCGGCAAACGCCAGACCTGTGAAGCAACAGAAGACGAAGGTGTCGCGCACTTGGTCGAGGCGGGGAAACTCCGTCAGATTGAGTGCCATGATTCGCTTTACCTCTTCCTCGCCAAGATGACCACGGTTTGTGGCGGTTCGGGAGTAGTGCTTGTCGATGAAGGGGTCTTCATCAAGCCACTTGTTGGCGAGAGCGACACGGGTCACCTTCTTTAGATAGCGGACATATCGGATGGCGGCATTGTTGCCGTTACCCTTGTTGACACGCAGAAAGTGCTCGAAGTCGTCAATCATGCCGCTTGTCAACTTTTTAATAGGAATATCGTCCCTTCCTTCTCGCTTCTGAATAAACTCAGCGAGATATTCGGCACAGCGTTTCCAGCGCAGGTATGTACCATCGCAGATGTCGCCACGGTCGAATCTCTCCTTGTGTTGTTCGTTGACATAGTTGAACACTGCACACAGCATCTTCGGCCCCTCGGCATTACCGAGAAAGTGCTGCTTGATGATGAGAGGATTGATTGCCTCTTCATCTTTCACAAGCGAGGCATGAATCTCGCTTATGCGGACACGGATTGAGTCCAAATACTTGTTGAGCTCAATATCTCTCTTGGACTTTCCAAAGGAAAGTCCTTTGGCGGCGTTCCAGTTGTCAGGGTCGACACTACGGTTGATGTTGAACTCAGCTCGCTGGCCGGAAACGGTTATGCGAGCAAAAATCGGAGTTTCCCCGGATTTTTTCTGCTGAGCCTTTCGTATCATAAAGGTCAGCGTGTAATAATTCGCTTGATACATAAGAGTCTTTTTTGACATAAAGTTAATAATCTCATGTCGTGCTCTTATGGTGCAGAAATTTGAATATCAGCGAAATATGATCTTTTCGGGTGTAAGAATCGAGACCAGCAAAAAGATTTCCTCAGAATTTACACCTGCATTTGAGCGCAGATACTGACTCGTTTTAGTGGGGTCTGAAATTCTTTACCCGTAGTTTTCAATGATTTACCTATAAATGGAGTGGTGCCCGAACCCATTTATGGAAAATCGGCGAAAATTGGGGTGTATTCGGGGTAGTCGTGTGTCTGTAACTATGCGTCAGTCAGAAGATTGGCAAGTCTTCGGGTGTAAATTTTGAATTTTCAAAATCTATTCCCGATTCTTACACCGCAGAGTGCTCAGATATGCCGATTTTTGCGGTTTGTGCAAAAATAAAAACCGTTGAAAATGTCTGATTTTCAACGGTTTTCCACTTTCTGTGGTCTTTAATAGTGACCCCGGTGGGGCTCGAACCCACGACCCAATGATTAAGAGTCATTTGCTCTACCAACTGAGCCACGGAGTCATTATGTCTGCATTGCGGATGTTGGTGTTGTTTCCGTTTTGCGAGTGCAAAGTTAGTATGTTTTTTTTATTCGTGCAAATATTTTTGGATTTTTTTTAGAGAATTTGATAAAAAACTTGTTTTTGTGATGATTTTCACGAAAATATTGCGCGTACCTCCCATTTTTTATCTATCTTTACACGATATTTCCGTATCCTGTGAGGGAAAAGGTGATACCGGGGGGCCTTCCGCCCTCGATTCCATTGTAAACTTTTTAAATTTAACCCTTAATATCAATCACAAGTTATGAACAACAAAGTTCTTTATCTTGCTCTGGGCGTTGCCCTTATGGGAACCACAAGCTGCTCCAAGAAGCTCGGTGAGTTCCAGAGCAACTATTTTAACACAACTCCCACTCCTCTTGAGACAGTGGGTCAGAACGTGCCGGCCACCATCACAGGCAATCTTCCCGCCAAATTCATGGTAAAGAATGCCAAGGTTACCGCCACTCCGGTTCTTGAATTTGCCGGTGGCTCAGTGCAGGGCACACCTGTCACTATTCAGGGTGAGAATGTGCGCGCAAACGGTCAGGTGGTAAGCTATGACAACGGCGGCACTGTGCAGATCCCGTTCAACACAGAATACAAGCCCGAAATGGCAGAGTCTAACCTCTACCTCGATTTCCAGGTTGACCAGAACGGCAAGCTCTACGGCCTTCCCCGCGTTAAGGTTGGCGACGGCATCATCGCCACTTCTACCCTCGCTTCTGCAGCTACAGTTACTCCCGCTATTGCGAAAGATAATTTCCAGCGTGTAATCAACGAGAAGTATAACGCTGACATCCGCTTCCTTATTAATCAGGCAAACATCCGTCAGAACCAGATCACTGCCGCTGATTATATAGACCTCAACAAGCGTCTTCTTGAAGCTAACACAGCCGCTAACCAGGAGATCGCCGGTGTGAACATCGCTTCTTACGCTTCTCCCGACGGCGCACTCGCTTTCAACACTGAACTTGCTGAAAAGCGCGAGACCAACACTACGAAGTTCATGGAAAAGCAGTTGAAGAAAGACAAAATCACTGAGTTCGGTGAGCTTACTTCTTCATTCACTCCCGAGGACTGGGAGGGCTTCCAGGAGCTCGTGTCAAAGAGCAACATCCAGGACAAAGACCTTATCCTCAGCGTTCTCAAGATGTATAAGGATCCAGAGCAGAGAGAGAAGGAAATCCGCAATCTCTCAAGCGTGTTCGATGAGCTCGCCGACCAGATTCTTCCCCAGCTCCGCTACTCTCGCATCCAGGCTTCAATCAATGTGATCGGCAAGAGCGACGAAGAGATGATCAAGCTCTTCAGCACTGATCCTTCAAAGCTCACTGAAGACGAAATCCTTTATGTTGCAACCCTCACTAACGACAACGCTCGCAAGATGGAGGTTTACAACAAGGCTACTCAGATCTATCCCAACAGCTACCGCGCTTACAACAACCTCGGTATGACCAAGTATGAGGCCGGCGACTTCGCAGCCGCACAGAGCGCATTCGAGAAAGCTAAGAAGCTTAATCCTTCTTCTAAGGAGGTTGACATGAACCTTGGCCTTATCCAGCTTCTCAACGGCAACTATAACAAGGCTAACGAGCTCCTCGGCGCCGCTGCAGGCGTGCCTGAGACTGCTGACGCTCTCGGCGTATATTATCTCACTCAGGGTGAGGTTGCCAAGGCTAACAAAGCATTCGGCAATGCCAAGACCAACAACGCAGCTCTTGCCAAGATTCTTGCCAAGGATTACTCTGCCGCTCAGTCTATTCTTTCAGCTGTGCCCAATCCTGATGCAACAACTTATTATCTTGCTGCTGTCATCGGCGCACGCACTAACAATGAGAGCGCAGTTCTCAGCAACCTCAAGAAGGCTATCAGCCTTGACAAGTCTATGCTCAACCAGGCACAGAACGACCTTGAGTTCGCTAAGTTCAACCTTTCATCTCTCTAATGCTTCCGCATAATTCGTAGAGC
The DNA here is from genome assembly GCA_009775365.1 of Muribaculaceae bacterium. Taxonomy (GTDB): domain Bacteria; phylum Bacteroidota; class Bacteroidia; order Bacteroidales; family Muribaculaceae; genus Lepagella. Next base: position 37,458 of record VSPM01000023.1, on the reverse strand, counting down.
ATAATAAAAAGGCCGGAGTCATCAAGACTCCGGCCTTTTCTACTTTTATTGTCAGGCGTTAAAGGGCTCCTTGCTCTATGAGGGTGGCGATGCGGTCAATGATTGCGTCTTCCTCGTTTTTAGCGGGATTGAACCCCGCTTTCATGTTCATGCCGAAGAATCTGCCGAAAGTCTGCCAGAAGCCGGCACGAAATGAGCCGAGAAATGCTTTTACAATATTATATGAACTCTGGTCTGTCTCCCGGTTTATAAGTTTCAGAAGCACTTTCCCCTGCCCCTTGGTCATTGTCTTTACCACAGGCTTATACTGCTTGAATATGTCTTTTTCGAGCTGCTTGAGATGTTTCTCCCGTCTTTTTTCATCCGGTATCGACTGTATATACTCGTAGGTTTCACAGAGCGTTGCAAAAGCGAGCTTGGCATAAGGCAGCGTTTTGCGCACATCGCGCACGGTGCGCCAGTAAAACTCCTCTTGTTTTTTGTTTTTGAATTTCAGAGGAGGATACACATACACATCTCTTATGATTGTCATGCGCACGGTGTCGCCATATTCATCAACGAATCGATAGAACCCTTTATAGGCTTCCACTTTCACTTCAGGATTTAACGGCAAGGAGTTGTTTCCCGGCTTGTCGGCGAATAGATTAAACGCGGAAGCCAAAGAAACGGCAAGTGCGGCCGCAGCCCGTGATATGTGTGCAGATCTATGCAAGTTGATGTGATTCAGTTACTATGTTAAACCGGTTGCCGGTTGTTGATTTCGTAAATGAGAGCAAGCAATATTTCCTGCCCGGCCCTCATGGTTGCATCCACTATAGAGAGCTCCGGATTGATTGACGCCGCCACTTCCTCACCTCTCTCTATTGCTGTTGCGTAGAACTGAATGCCCTGCGCATGTCCTGCTCCGTAAGCGTAAGTCTCCAGAAAACGGTTTATTCCCAGAAACTCCAATATGACATTATGCAGGCTAAGGTTGAAATCCTCGAGCCTGTCTGACTGCTGTGTCAAATAGCAGTCCCTGACAGCCGGCATGAGGTGGCTGAAATAAGGGGTCCTGCCATATGTCGCCTCCAGGGTGCCGATATGAGTGTGCCGCCAGTTGCCATGGTCAGAGAGTTTGACAGCATCGCAGCGTCGGCTTCTGTTTTTAAGCACGGATGCGCCCCCCTCGATGGCCATTCCCATAAATGCCGGGCTGCTGTCGCGGCCTGCAATCAGGCAGCGGGCAAGGGCTTTCCCCTCTGACGATGTTAGCTTATTGGCCAATGCGAAAGCATCTTTGCATTCAAGTCCCGACATCATTGCCCGGAGCCATTCCGCATACCATTTTGCAGAGGGTAGAAACGGAGGGAATCTCACCATTTGCGGTCGGGGTTAGCATCGCGGAGAATGCGGTTCCATCTTATTTTACCGTCGAACCATCCCCTTTCCTCATCGAACGAAGCTATCACAAACATGGGTGAGCCCACGATATGGTCTTCCGGCACGAATCCCCAATATCTGGAGTCGGCGGAGCGGTCGCGATTGTCGCCCATCATCCAGTAGTAATCGAGTTTGAACGTGTAATATTCAGAGGGCTCTCCGTTGATGTATATCTTGCCGTCTTTTACCTTGAGGTCATTGCCCTCATACACGCTGATAGCCCGTTCGTAGATTGGAAGATTATCGAGCGTGAGATGAAGAGTGGAGCCTCTTTGGGGAATCCAGAATTCACCCATGTCAGGGCGAGTCCAGCCATAGTTGGCGCCAAGCGGGAACATTCCCGACAGGTCATATATCCCGCTCATGCTCTCCTTGCGGAGCGGCCCAGAGACTTCAGTCCAAGTCTCGACCTCATTCTTCATCGCGGCAGTAAGCGGCACGTCATAATATCTGAATCCGGCGAATTCGCTGTCTACAGGCGCCGCGCCATGATCGTCTGCTCTCACTCCGATTGACTGCCATTTTTCATCGGGAATAGTGGCGCTCACCGGAATTATGTAGTTGAACTGCACATTCTCCGGGTCAGCGATAGGTTTGCCGTCTATGAAAATTGAATCGGATTTTATTGCGATTCGTTCTCCAGGGAGGCCGATTGCGCGTTTCACATAATTCTCGCGGCGGTCTACAGGACGCCACACAATCTCGCCGAACATCTGAGGGTTCTGCTCTATATACTGCCGTGGGTTGTCGATGCCGTTCCTGCGGAGGTCATGGCAGATCTGATAATAATCAGGATTCTGTATTTTCAAAGCCACGGTGTCGCCCTGCGGATAATTGAACACCACGATGTCGCCACGCTTTATTTGCCGCAGCCCCGGCAGGCGGTGATAATCCAGCTGAGGGTTCTCGATATAGCTTTTTGTGTTTATCACAGGGAGTGTGTGCTGTGCCAGCGGGAAATGCAGCGGTGTCTGCGGCACCCGAGGCCCGTAGATAGTCTTGTTCACCCAAAGATAGTCGCCGACAAGCAGCGATTTCTCCAGGCTTGACGAAGGGATCTTATAGTTTTGCCCGATAAATGCGAAGATGATATACACCAGCACTAAAGCATATACAATAGCGTCTACCCAGCCCATGACCGTCTTTACGGGTCCCTTGGTTTTTTTCCACCATGTCCAGGGGATGTAGGCGGTGATGTAGATGTCGAGCAGCAGGAGCCATATAAGGGACAGCCAGGGGTTGCCCATCCATATCACCCAAAGGAAAAACAGCAGCGACACGATTCCGAAGCGAATCCATCGGGTTGTTTTCACTTCCTTTATTCTTTGGCGCAAAGATTTCATCCCCTCAGCAGAGGGGTAGGCTTTAGTATTATTGAAATTAGAATTCATGATGATTCAGCAAAGGTGTGATTCAAAATCGCATAAAACGAGAAGATATTAAACAAAGAGCCCTTTTGTCCGGGTCACGTCGGATAGCATGTCTGCAATCGTGAAGAACCCTTTACGGCCTTTCAGCCATTCTGCGGCTCTTACAGCCCCGAAAGCAAACCCTACACGGCTTTTAGCCTCGTGGCGTATGGTGATAGAGTCGACCGGAGAGTCCCAGGTTATGACGTGTGTGCCAGGCACCTCCCCTTCCCTCACATGATTCACCTGCAGCGCATGCTTGTCGGGCACTTTTCCCGGCTCCGGCTCCTCCCAGCGGTCAATGCGGGCCATGCTCTGCACAATGTCGCCGGCCAGAGTCACGGCAGTGCCCGACGGGTGGTCAAGTTTGTGGATATGATGAATCTCTGTCATGGAGGGAGTGTATTCCGGGAAGTCATTCATCACAGATGCAAGATACTTATTGACTGCTCTGAAGATATTGACACCTATCGAGAAGTTTGATGCAAAAAGCATTGTTCCTCTCCCCTTTTCGCACATGTCTTTAATGTCGGGAAGAGAGTCTGTCCATCCGGTTGTGCCTACCACTACGGGCACTCCTGCGGCGAAAGACGCCAGCGTGGAGTCAACGGCAGAGCCGGGAGTCGTGAACTCAATTGCCACATCAGCGCTCTTAAACTCCGGGGTGTCGAAGTCGGATGTATTGTCGGCATCGATTATGCACACTATTTTATGACCGCGTTCTTTAGCGATTTCCTCGATAAGGTGGCCCATGCGGCCGTAGCCTATTATTGCTATCTTCATTTTTGATTAACGTTTAAAAGTGGTGGTTTATGATTAAACGCAAATAAAAATCTTGTGGTTCAGAATCCGAATGCAATGTTGTCGATGTAAAGGGTGAGCCCCTCGGTGCCGATGAAAGGCACTCCGCACGACGATGAGGCCATCACCAGCACATGGGTGGGCGTGGCGTCGGCAGGTGCCCATCCCACCTCTTCCACCGGCACGAGCTTCCCTTTGGAATTCACGGCATAATAAGCCTTTTCTCCGGCCATCAGCCCCATCCACGGCTTGTAAAACGGTTGCCCGGTGATGTCGCCATAGTGTATTTTGAGCTCATGCCCGGAGGTCCAGGGCACAGACTTGTCATAACGCTCTCTCCCTGTCCCCACGCGCTGTGCGTATAATTTGCCGTTTGAGTCTTCCCATCTTTTCTGAAGCAGCACATACACCTCGGCATTGTCACGCCCCGGGAGTTTCTTCTTTGAAGAGAATCCCGTAGATTTTGTGCGTGAATCGGTGTCGGGCATATCCACTTGAAAATCGTAGACAAGGGCTTTCGGCCGCTTTGTGTAGGGCATCCCCATCTCCATCTTTGAGAATGGCCCCTTAGTGGAAGAGATGGGCTCATACACTCGCCCCAGGAAAATTGAGCCAGCCACCATCACGTCCATGTTGATGATCCCGAGCACTTTCACTTCCTCCATCTTGGAGAGCATCTTGGCGCATTTGTTCCCGTTTCTTGAGGCCGGGCAGACGGTGTTGGAGCCTTTCACCACTCCCGACACTTTGGCATAGACGTTGCTCGTTGCCCAGGGGGAGCCTCCGGCGTTGACATAAGGCTTGTTGCCCTCGATATGATTGTCGGGCGCTATTTCATAGATGGTCTTGTGTTTCCCTCCTATAAGTTTTGATTCAGAGATTCCCCGGGTGGTCCACTGTGAGAAATCTGCATATGGAATCGGCTCAAGGGTGAGGGCATCTGCCGACGGTATGGCACAGGATGCAAAAATGGAAATGGATAAAACAAGTTTGGCTATATGTTTCATAACGACAGGAAGCGTGCGGAATTTGATTTGATTATGTCAGTCATTTCTTGTTGTCGGAGGGCAGACAAGGTGGCGATTACCTGTTCTACAGTTGTGTCGGCATCGTCGGTTTCCGCCAGCATCAGTTCAGACGGTGTCGTTATCACCGATTCATCGTTGTGAAGCGGGCCGAAAGACAGGTAGATTCCTGCGTCGGCAAGCATTTGCGCCACAGAAGGCTTCCCCCGAAAGCCATGCACCATCCATGGCTGTGTCGGCCTGATGTCTTTTTTCATCCCGATAATCACATCATGTGCTTTCACATTGTGGATGACCAGAGGCTTCTGGAGCTTTTCCGAGAGTTCAATCTGTCGTTTCATAACGAGCATCTGCCGGAACAGGGGTCCGCCCTTGGCGCGGTCGATTCCGCATTCCCCTATTGCTCTCACCTGAGGATGGGCGGCGGCGGATTCAATGAGATCCCATTTTTCGGAAGTAATGTCGTTTTCTGTTTCCCAGGGATGAATCCCTACGGAATATAGCTGCCCGTCGACAGGATTGAAATTTTCCGGGCCTACACACACCAGTGCTTCAGGCTGAGGAGCGGGGTGATGGGTGTGGATGTCTAATATTGCAGTCATTTGCGAAATGTGAATGTTTAAGATGAGGTGTGTTTTATGGCACAGGATCGAATCCGCTTCCTCCCCAGGGGTGGCAGCGTGCGATTCTTTTGATAGCCAGCCAGCCCCCTTTTGCAGGCCCGTGTTTCTTTATCGCCTCCAGGGCATACTGGCTGCAGGTGGGGGTGAACCGGCAGGCAGCCGGGAACAATGGGGATATTGCGCCTTGATAGAAGCGAATCAATAATATAAAAAACGATGCAATGATTCTCCCCATGTCAGACAGGCAGTTTTGAAGCGGAATCTTTAAGAATCCTTATTTTCAGTTTATTCAGAAGCGACTTCATTTTGCGCTCTATATTTGCGTAAGGCATGTTTTTATCGTGCAGATATATGAAAGCCATGCTGAGAGTGCCATGATTGAGAATCCCTTTGGCGGCGTCTTTAAGTTCTTGGCGGTTGATTCTGTAAGCCTCGCGGATTCTTCTTCTCATAAGCACACGGTCCACCGCGTGCTTGCGTTTCTTCTTAGGCACTGTTATAAGCATCTGAACATGGTCGATCCTTTCCGGCACATGGTCGCAGAAAGAATCTTGGAGCGATGACAGGTCGATCCTTCTCCAGGTAAGCCTCAAAGGGAATTCATAAATTGACTCTCCTTCACGGAATAGCGGGTCTACGAGCGACCTGTGGCGCAATTTCTCCCCTTTCCTTAGTGTGAGCCGAGTGTCGGAATCAATTCTGAAATCGCCGGCTCCGGCATTAAGCGGTTCGGAGCCGATGAAATTATCTCCGGTGTTCATGCTGATATAAACTAATGTGAGACGCAAAATTACAAAAATCAAATGGTATAGGCAATCGTATCATGCAAAAGTTTGAGAACATGTGACAGAGGTAAAAGAGAGATGAGAATGGGAAAAAGGGGCGTGTTTTTAAGTTAATGATTGGAGAGAATGTTAAAATAAAGGTGGAAAACCGGGTGATTCAAGGGGGTGATAGTGCAATATACATTTTTTAACTAAAAAAAATTCATTTATCGTTGCGGGAATAAAAAATAGCATTAAATTTGTGGCTCAATTTCAAATTATAAATTAATACAAATTAACCTGATGAAGAAAATATTACTATTAGGCATAGCATGTGGCTTAGCTACTGTCGCTCTTGCAGAGAATGTGGCTCCGATGATTTTGCCGGAGTTCTACACCATGAATATCTCACCCGACGGCAGATGGATCGGGAGCAATGATGGAAACGAATACACAATGATTTATGACCGTGTTGGCGGCGGCGAGCCGGTTATGTATTCAGAGACGATGCTTGGCAACGGCAATGCAATCGCGCTCAACGGCATGGCAGTGGGCGCTACATTTTCAGACCGCCCTGTGCTCATGTATGAAGAAGAGGTGTTATTTCCAGCCGTGTTCGACAATTATTCTCTTGCCGGCCTCCATGGCATCACAGCCGACGGCAAACGCGTCTGCGGCATCGTGTCAAACTCGAAATCAGGTGGCAGCACAGACGAGGACAATCAAATGTATCTGCCGATATATGCCGAAGTAGTTGACGGAGAGGTAGGCGAGCCTGTTGTCCTTCCCACCCCGGAGAAAGATTTCTTCGGCACTGTTCCGCAGTATTGCTCTGCAGTGTGGATCAGCAATGACGGCAAGACAATCCTCGGACAGGTTGTAGCCAACAGCGGCATGTTCATCGCCCCCATCATTTACAAGCAGAATGAGGCCGGCGAATGGTCATACACACTCCCGACTGAGTCTTTGTTCAATACAGAAAATTTGCCTCTGCCGGTATATCCCGGCGAGTTTGACCTTGTTCCCCCGGAATATGTGGATTATATGACAGAGGAGAATGCGGCCGCATATCAGGCAGCCATTGATGAATTCATTGCAAGCGGCTATACATCGCCTTATCCCAACGCTGAAGATTATATGACCCAAGAGGCAATCGAGGAATATAACAAGGCTACAGAAGTCTATAATGAAGCAGCAATGAAATATAATGAGGCTCTCACTAAATATTTTGAAGATTTCTATGCTGTGATGGATTGTTCAGTGAATATTGTTCAGAACGGACAGACAATGAGCTCTGACGGCATGACTGTGGCATGTGCTGCAGAATTCACAGAGGAGTCTGAAGGTTTTACGCCGATTAAATATTATGTAACTTATATATTCAATCTTGAAGACGGCACATACAAAGAAATAAAGTCTGACGTCAAGAACATTATCCCCGGCCAGATTTGTGCCAACGGCATAGTCATTGGCAATGCTGTTCCCTCTTTCGATGACACTGTTCCGCCGCTTTCATATGTTCTTACTGCTGACGCAAAGGATTATGTGGCACTTGAGGAATATCTTGAGGGTGTGAATCCTGAGAGCGCAAAGTGGATGAAAGAGAATCTCAACGCAGAACTTGTTGTGGCATATGACGAAGAGACATTTGAGCCTATGTATGAAGATTTCATAATGACAGGCCACGCAATGGCAAGCGATGATATGACTGTGATTTCAGGTGGCGTTATGGCATATCTGATGGAAGATGAGGATAGATATCCGTACTCCTTTATGTCTTATGTGATCGACGGCACAAATGTTACAGGCGTAGATGGTGTTGCTGCCGATAATGGGGCTGTCAAGGCTCTCCGCAACGGTCTGCTCCTTGTGAAGGGTAATGTTGAGTCAATCAAGGTTTATGACCTCTCAGGCCGTCAGGTATTTGCTGCAGGCAACGCTTCAGGCATTGTAGACACTAAGCTTGGCAACGGTCTTTATGTAGTGACATATGTTGATGCAGAAGGCCAGAATGTAGCTTCTAAAGTAAGATTCTAAGCAAACCTCGGTCCGGAATTTTCCGGCTGATAAAATCAAACAAACCTGCGCTGTCGTTATCGATGGCGCAGGTTTTTTATTGATGCTTTTTTTGGATGTCATAGGATATTGAGTTAAATTTGCACTTATTCATAATCACTGATTCTCAAACTTCGCGGAATTTTGTCTGATTCCGCGATAAACATATGATAATTATGGCAAAGGAACAGACAGTATTGTTTCATTCCACGATATTCGGGCCGATACACAGCCGCAGGCTCGGCGTGTCGCTCGGCATTAATCTCAGCCCTAATGACGGCAAGGTTTGCTCGTTTGACTGCATTTATTGCGAAGCGGGCTATAATGCCCAGGGATGCGGCACGACAGGACTTCCGATAAGGGAGCGCGTGAAAGAGGATCTGAGGCGCAAACTTTCGGCTATGAAGTCGAACGGCGACCCGCTTGACGTTATAACTTTCTCCGGCAACGGCGAGCCTACTCTGAATCCGGATTTCCCGGGGATTATCGACGATGTCATTGCATTGCGCAATGAGTATTATCCGGAGGCAAAAGTGTCGGTGCTCACCAATTCCACCCGAATTTTCTCTCCGCAGGTGGCTGAGGCTCTGAAAAAGGTTGACAACAACATACTAAAACTTGACTCCGCGATAGAGCCTACGATGCGCCTCATTGACCAGCCGACATCAAAAGAGTTTACGGTTGACAAGGTTGTTGAATCGCTGAAGCAGTTCAAAGGCGAGGGTATCATCCAGACCATGATGCTGCGTGGCGAACACGACGGGAAAAAGGTTGACAACACCACGCCGGAAGAGGTGGCGGCCCTGATTGAGGCGTATAAAAAAATATCGCCACGCGAAATAATGCTTTATAGCCTCGACCGTTCCACTCCGGAGGAGAAGCTGGTGAAAGTTGAGCATGACGAACTGGTGAAAATCGGGCGCAGAATTGAAGAAGAGTCCGGAGTGCCGGTTCAGGTGAACTGATAATGGAGCAGACATGCTATATCCCAAGCCGATAAGAAAAGGTGACTGTGTGGCGATATTGTCGCCGGCAACAGAAGTCAGGAAGGAATTTGTGGATGGCGCAGAGTCGTTTTTGCGCCGCAGAGGCTATGAGGTGGCTGTTATGCCGTCGGCTCTCGGCCCTGCGGAAGGCTCTTTTGCATCGTCGTTAAAAAACCGGTTGAACGACATTGAGTCAGCCTTGAGAGATGATTCAGTGAAGGCGATACTCTGCGCCAGAGGAGGATATGGATGCGTGCATCTTCTTCAGCACATGCCTTTGCAGTTTATACGTGAGCATGCGAAATGGATTGTAGGCTTTTCCGATGTCTCCGCTCTTCATGCTTTATGGCAGAGCGCAGGCGTTGCCTCGGTTCATGGGCCTATGGCGAAGCATCTTGCCACAGAAGGTGACGACGACCCTTGCTCCGAGCTGCTTATGCAGATTTTGGAAGGGCGCCCGGAATATGAGGTTGCTGCGGCCTCTTCTCCATATAACAGGCGCGGCAAGGGAAAAGGTGTTTTGCGAGGAGGAAACCTCGCTGTCCTTAACGGGCTGGCATCCACTCCCTATGATCTTATGGATCTGAAAGACGGGGAAGATGTCGTTCTCTTTATAGAGGATATATCGGAGGCAATCTACGCTGTGGAGCGGATGCTGTTCAGGCTGTTTCTATCCGGCGCGTTTGGCAGGGTGAAAGGGTTGATTGTCGGGCAGTTCACAGAATATCGTCCTGACCGCAACCACGGCAGCATGGAGGAGATGATCGATTCATTCCTTTCGCGCTGCGGAATAGAGGGTTTGCCCGTGGCTTTCGGGTTCCCGGTGGGGCATGTGAGCGACAACAGGCCCCTGATAGAGGGAGCAAGGGTGGAGCTGTCTGTAAGCGAGGATTCGTCAGTATTAAAAGTGATGACAATATGAACGACATAACGATTCGCGATGCGCAGGGAATGGTCGACAATTGGATACACACTATCGGCGGCCGCTATTTTTCAGAGCTTACAAACATGGCACTCCTTACGGAGGAGACCGGTGAGCTGGCGCGTGTCATAGCCCGTGTGTATGGCGAGCAGATTGCCAAGGAGGGTGATTTGCGGAAAGGTCTCGCGGAGGAGATGGCAGATGTGATGTGGGTGCTGATGTGTCTGGCAAATCAGACCGGAGTTGACCTCACGGCTGCCTTTGAGGCTTCGCTTGCAAAGAAAACCACACGCGACAAGAACCGTTTTCATGATGATGGCCGACAGAGATAACGCCCCTGTGTTGTGCATAATTGTGCCGTGCTATATAGAGGCACCCGTGCTGGCCGACACAAACAGAGCGTTGAAAGGGATTCTGCGGTCGATGAAAGAAAGGGGCGAAGTAGCCGGGGGGAGCCATATCCTTTATGTAGATGACCGCAGCACTGATTCGACGTGGGACGTGATCTGCTCTCTGGCCGATGACGAGGTGAAAGGAGTGAGGCTGTCGCGTAATTGCGGCCATCAGTGCGCCCTTCTTGCCGGCATGGAGCATTCAAGAGGAAAATGCGATGTGTGTGTCACAATCGATGCAGACCTTCAGGATGATGCCGGGGTTATGCCGGAAATGCTGGCCTCTTATCTTTCCGGCGCAGATGTTGTTTTAGGGGTAAGAGAGGAGCGGCGAAGCGACAGCTGGCTGAAGCGCACCACGGCGCAGGCGTTTTATAGAGTGATGCGCGCCCTGGGAGTGGATTGCGTGTATAATCATGCCGACTACAGGCTTCTCAGCGCCCGGGCAATGTCAGACCTCCTGGAATATGATGAGCGCAATCTTTTTTTGAGAGGCATAGTGCCTTGCCTTGGCTATCGTCAGGACACGATTCCCTACCGGCGAGGGGAGCGTAAGGCAGGTGAGAGCAAATACCCTTTTAGGAAGATGCTTGATTTTGCTGTCGACGGCATAACGTCGTTCTCCGTGCGCCCGGTGAGGATGTTGTTTCTGTTGGGGGCATTGTTCATGGCGGTGGCTCTTGGGATGGGAGTCTACACGCTTGTGCGCCATTTCGGAGGGGAGACCATAGAGGGATGGACATCGCTGATGCTTTCAATCTGGTTCTGCACGGGTATTCTTCTTATCGGGATGGGAATAACCGGTGAATACATAGGGAAGATTTATATTGAGGTGAAACGTCGCCCGCGCTATAAAATAGCCGAGACCATCTGAATATGGCCCCGGCTATTGTTCTTTGTAGCCCATAAATTTTAGTGAAGGCTCTCTGACTTGCGTCAGATTAGCTGCAGAAGATGCAGTTCATCGCGAATTTCTCTGCCGGAAAGAGTGCGCTTTCGCGAAATTATGTGGGCGAACTCATCAATGGCCGAGTGGAGATGCGGATTATGAAACAGCCTTTGCGAACGCATCAGCGCGTTTTGGAAAAGGTTTTCAATCTCATCGTCCTCAAGCGAGCAGGTCTCTTTCCCTTCCCTCTCCACTTCACTGTATATTTCATTCAACACATCTTTCGGGGCCTCCTCTTTGAGTCGCACCACAGAGCGCGCCATCACATTGGAGATAACCATGGCAGTGGTGATATGAAAGTTCTGCACAAGGTTGTCCCATGTGGATTTCGGTGATATTGAGGGCGAGCCGGGGAAATAATATTCGTGAGAGAACTCCACCATAGGCCCTTCGGAATCGAGACTCACTTCCGCCACGCGGTCGATAGCACGCAGGCTTGCAAGAGAAATCATCATTCCCGCGAGCCCGTAGGCGCGGTCATCTTCATTCAGATATGCTAAAGTTAAGGTCTGTTGGCTCATAAGTATTCTTCTTGTTTGATGGTCGTGACACCTTGCTCCGTCGCCGGCAGGCGCATAAGGCAGGGTGTCTGAATATTCAACGACGGGGAAGGCTCTTTAGTTTGCCGGAAGGGGGCATGAACTTCATTTCGTCAGAATATGAATTTCACTCCGGCCAGCACCACAACCCCTTGAGAAGGCTGCATCGGCAGCACCTCGTCGTGGCGGTTCAGGAGATTGTCGGCCTGCACCCATGCTGAGAATGACTCCGAGAAGCTCCAAGAGGCGGAGAGATTGAGAAGCGTGAGGTCGTGGAGGCGTAAGGAGGAGAATGTTTTTTCAGTGTCGGAGGTGATCACGCCGCTGTTCCATTCCTTGCCGCCTTCTCCGGCATAGATGCGCCTCACGCCCCGGTAGTCATATCCGAGAGTGATTCTGAGCGGGTCGACGGGTTTTACAGATGCCTGAAAACGTGCTGTGACGCGGGCGCGGTCGTAGCCGTTGAAGTAACCCTTCTTGCCGTCTTGCGGCTGCCACGAGCCTTCAGCCGAAAGGCTCACGGATTTTGAGGGCTCATATGCAATTTTCGCGGCAATGCTTCCGCCATGAAGGTTTATTCCATCGGAGTCGAGAGAATACAGCACATTCCCTTTTGCGGAAGTCTCTGTTTTGTCCATGCCGGGCATGGAGGCGCTCCCATAATCGAGCCATGCCTGATACCATCCGCCCAGAGGCACATTCTTGCTCACCCTGTATCTTGCCTCGATTCCGAGCGAAAAGCCCGAGAACGGGCCTAAATTCACTCCTAACGAAGCGTCGAGCGGCGTGTAGGTCGGAGTTGTGGAGGTGAGGGCGGGCATCATGTAGTAGTCATACTGATGTAGCGAGGCCAATGTGTTGAGGCGGTTGCCGCCGAGAATGTTCAGGAAGAGTCCCACCTGTCCTGTCTGCAATGCGAATTTCACGTCGGGGGCCACATGCAAGAACGAGTAGCGGTGGCCGTCAGGACCGGCGTTGAAGGCCAGGTCGAGATCTGCCCCGAGGCGTATGTCGAGCAAGCCGCGTGTGAACCGATAGAAAGGCGTGAGTGTGAGCATGCCGTAGTTGTCGGGCCTGTCTATATTTTGTTCAGCCGCGCCAGCCGGCCAGTCAGATGCAAACACCAGATTGTCGCCGCCATAGGCAAGCACGTTGAGGTCGGCGTCGAGCCCTATGGAAGAGCCGTTGTCCCATGGGAGTCTGATTCCGCCGGCAATTGCGATGTTGGTTTCGCGGATTCCCTTGGCGTCAGGCACGTTCCAGAACCAGGGAAGGTGAAGCGCACGGTAGCCGAAATATCGCATTCTTGCCGAGGCTGAATATTCGAGCGAGGAAGATGGCCTCACAGCCGATTTCCAGCCAAGACGGAACGACACGTCGTTGAGTGTCTGTGCCGGCACGTCGAACGTCTCTTTTGATATGTTTGAGGCGTCGCAGACTCCAAAGTAATTAAATATGCCCAAGTGATAGTCGAACGCGGCGTCAAGACGTCCCGCGCCTTTGAACACGTGGGAGAGATACAGCCCAAGCGACTCGTCATACCGGTATTGTTTCACATCTTCTGTTGCCACGCTCAGGCGCGGCTTCCACAGTGATGTGGAATTATGCTGCAGCCTCACTCCGAAAAGTGTGGAAGAGTTGTCGATAAACCTGTAGCCGGCGCTGAGAGTGGAATTGAGCCATGAGCCGGCTCCCAATTCAAGATACCCAGGATTGTCGTTTATCAGCCTTGAGTCGCGCCATCCGGAGGCCGGCATTTTGAATAGCGTGGGAGAGAACGATGCGGCCACTCCGCTCCCCTCATATCCGATAGGCTGCGAATCAATCGAAAACCTCATGGCCTTAGGGAAAGCGTTCACACGGTCTATCCTGATGATTTCCGGCACATAGCGCCCTTCCACGTTTATGGCCTCGTGAAGCTGAGCCTGCGCGGCTGTGGCGCAGGCCAGCGCCGCCGCCGACAGGACGGCGCGTGCTGTCATATTGAAAATGTTGTTCATAATTATTTCCATTTTTCAAGGCGTGACTCAATCATGTCATGAATGTCGATCTCACGGCCCGGATAATTGTCGCGGAGGCTTTTCAGATACTCGATTGCCAGATAGTCTTTCTTTTTCTCGTGATACACGTCGGCCAGGGCTATGAAGCCTCTCGCAAGCCAGTATTCGTGGGGCGAGCCCTCGTCGGTGAACGCGGTCAGCACTTTTTCAGCATCAGAAATATTGCCGGTGTCGAAATAGTGTTGCCCTAATGTCACGGCGGCCTTTGCACCCGAAAGGCTTTTCGGATTTGATGCGAGCCTGCGCAAGGTTGCGGCGCCCTCTTTGGCGTCGCCGTCTTTGATCATTGCCGAAGCCTCGTAGAATTCAGCCTCCTCCACCTGGTCGGCTGAGAGTCCGCTGCTGTTTTTAACAAGAGCGGCATATTTCATTCTTTCCGAATAGTTGTCGGTGTTGCGCATGATTCCTGCATAGGAGTCGGAAGCATAGTCATTGCCGCCACGCTCTTCAAGAAGCCGGTAGGTTTCAAGAGTCTCTTTGCGCGAGGCCGGCCCGAGTTCTTCGAGAATCTGGGCTTTCAGCAGCAGGGCTTCCGGGAGCTGTGGCGAGTCGCCTCTTCTGGCAATAATGCTGTTGAGTGCATCAAGGGCGCCCTCCTCATCATCGGCCTCATCAAGACCTGTGGCGATGTCGAGCAGGGCTTGCGCGAGATAACGGCCGTTAGGATAGTTGTTTACGTATTTTTTGAGGAGTTCGATGTCGGTCACGTTTCCGGCAAACACCGTCTCGGCGCCCTCAAACGCGAGTTTTTCCATTTCATCGGCGTCAATCTGCGGAGCGTCGGGCACAGAGCGCAGAAACGCGGCATACTCCTGCAGGCCGCCGTTGGCGGCATAAAAACGACGGAGGTCGTCGTTGGCAAGAGCGGCCTCTTCGCTCGAAGGCCATCTTGAAATCACTTCTTTGTAAGCCTCCTCAGCCTGTTTGGGCTGTTTTGCCTGCATATATGTTATGGCAAGATTGAGCATCCCCTTTCGAGCCTGTGCGCTCTGTTTGTAGGTGGCTCTCAGTTGCTCAAAGGCGGCAACAGCCTTTTGGGTGTCGCCAAGCCCGGAATAAGTCTGACCCTTTTCGAGCAAAGCCTGCGGAAGCCATTTTGAATTAGGGAATCGTGATGGCATTTCGGAGAGTTCGGAGATCTTCTTTTTTATGTCGCCCCCGAGGCCATACATCACCGCGCGTCGATAGGTGGCATAATCGCTGTCGGCCGCATCGTTTGAGATGGCCGTGGAATAGTTCTTTTGCGCAATCTGATATTGCCCTGAATAATACAGGGCGTCGGCCATTCTTATGAGGGCGTCGTCGTAGAGGCGTTTGGGGAGCATGGGGTCGCTTTTGAGGGCGTCGGCGAAACTGTCGGCGGCCCGGCTGTATTTCTCTTGCATCATCCGGGCGTAAGCCAGGTTATAGATGGCGAGAGTGCGGTTCTCCCCTCTTCTGTCGGCGCTCAGGTAATCAGTGTAGGCTTTTTCAGCCTCAGCATACTTTCCGAGTGCATAGCAGGCGTCGCCAAGCCACAGGTTTGCCTGGGCCTGAAGAGTGCGGTCGGCATTAATGCCCACAGCCTCCCGGAGATATTCGCGGGCGGCTGAAGGGTGGTTGTTGGCCATGGCGGCCATGCCTGATTCATAGAGTATTTTCTGCTTCGCCTCAAGCACCTTGGCAGAGGGGCGCGGAATGCGGTTGATGCTTTCGAGGGCTTTGGGAAAGTCTTTCTCATTGAAATAAGCTGTGGCGAGATACTCCTCGACCTGTGCGGCATATCTTGAATGAGGGAACCTGCTTATGAATCCGTTAAGCAGCGGTATTGATGAACTGAAGGGGATGTTCCCTCCATGAGTCCTGGCCGCGATATAGTTGAACATCGCGGTTTCAGTCACATCAGGGTCAAAATTCATTTTGGATGCCTTCTCGAAAGATATCGCGGCGGCATTGCTGTCGCCCTCTTTCACCGCAATCTGCCCCAGATAAAGGTATGCGCTTTGCGCCAGGTCGTTGTCGAGGTCGGTGAGGGATGCAAATCTTCGTCCGGCAGTGTCAAGGTCGTCGCGGCTGTAGTCGATCACGCCGAGAGCATACACGGCGTCAGGGGCCGGGCTGTAGTCTGGATTGCGCAAGTATTCGGAGAGGTAGCGGGCGGCTTTGTCATAGTCGTCGAGCTTGAAATAGCTAAGGCCGACAATACGTTGTGTCTCCGGCACGAGTTCTTCCGCGCGTCTGCTTTCGAGTAGAGACTTTCCGAGAGAGATCACATTTTCGTAGTCCCCTCTCGAATATTCAATCTGTGCCATGTAGTATGCAGGCTCGATTCCCGGTTCTGAATCTCTTCCGAGCCTGTTTTCCACATCGGCGAAGCCTCTGTAGGCGCTGTCATATTCATGCTTCGCATAGTCGATATATGCCAAATAGAAATCAGCCGCGAGATTGAACCTGCGGTTGTCGTGAAGCTGCTCGAATATGGGCCGGGCCTCGTCATATTGACCGGTCTTCACCATAGACAGGGCTTTGCGGTAATCATAAAGGGATCTGTCGGCAGGGTTTATCCTTGAATAGTCGATGTCGAGATATGCGGCGAGAGCGTTGTTGAAATGATGCGCGAAAAAGAAATAGTCGGCAGCGGCGAGTCTTGCCTGGAGAGCCAGCGGCGAGGCCGGGTAAGCCTCGGCAAACTCTCTGAGGAGGTCAACGCAGTCGGCGTCGCCACGCTCGTAGAGAGCGAGGGCGAGCAGATAAGTGCAGTCTTCCCTGTCATGGTCAGACATCTCCACCCCCTGGGTGTCGAGGTGCTTGAGCTGGTCGATCACTCCGGCATAGTTCCCGTCCTGCAGCATTAGTTTTGCGCGTTCAAGATAACCGGCGGCAAGAGGGCTGAGCCGTTCAGGTTCTGCAAATGTGTAGGCCGAAGCCGGCATATAAGAATTGGCTGCCGAAACGAGCGCAATGCCCATGGCAATCTGTCGCGCCGCGTTCTGCAGACGTGTATGTTGTCTTTGTCTGGTCATAAGCAGAGATATAATTTCTCATCTCCGGAGGCTTAAAATAGAGTCCGGACTAAATGAAACACAAAATTAGCAAAAAGCATCGAAAAGAATATGCTCCTGTGTAATAAATTTGCTAATCCTTTTTGCTGTCGCGCGCCATCTTATGATAGACCGACGGGGGGAGCCCGGTGTTTCACATACTGCAATTTCGGCTCCTTATTTGGCGGCGTCAGGCGAGAGAGTCGATTCTTGAGATTACGAGCTGCGGAGATATTCCTGAGAGGCAGTGGTAGTCGCCCCTTGCGCAAGGCTTGTTGCCGAACACGGAGCATGGGCGGCACACCATGTCGAGCTGCACGGCGTCGGCAGGGTTTTGCCCTGTGCCGTAAAATCCTGCATAGGGATGTGTGGCTCCCCATATGCTCACAGTGCGCAGCCCCACGAGTGAGGCCATGTGCATATTCGCAGAGTCCATGGCGAGCATAGTGTCGCAGTGGCTCATCAAGGCAAGCTCTCCCTCGATGCCAATCGGATTTTCGGCCATCGACACTACATTGGCTCTATCCTTAGCCAGCTCTGCAATCCGGTTTCGCTCTTTATCGCCGGCTCCGAAGATGAAGACACGGCAATGGGGCTGTTCCGCGTAATGGTCGATAACTTTTGCAAGGAGTGGCAGCGGATATATTTTTCCGGCATGGGCGGCGAAAGGCGCGACCGCAAGCCAGAACTCCCCTTCCTGTTTAGGGGCCGACACCTTTGCAAATAGAGCCGGGTCCCCTTTCCCTGAAGGGAATAGCGGCGCCGGTTTGGATATATCTATGCCGGCTCTTGAGAATGCCTCTTTGTAGCGTTGCGGCATAGGCATGAGTTGAATCACGGCTTTGTCGGAATGTCGCGTCAGTGACTTCTTCTCTCTTCTCCCTTTGTCTACTTTGGCTACCTTCATTCCGCGAAGCCTTGCAAAGAGGCGCATAATTTTGGTGCGCAGCACATCGTGGAGGTCTACCATTGTGGTCACGCCGAAATTCCCGCGCATTTCGTTCAGCAAGCGTGCCATCCCGACCGGGCCTTTGTAGAGGGCTGTGTCTATGCCCACGACTGAAAGGTTTTCTGGAGGACTCACAAAGAGGCGCGCCGGGAGCTTTCGTGTGAGCATAACGAAATGTGTGCCGGGGTTTGCGGCACAAGCTCCGTACACCACCGGAAGCGTCATCGCCACATCTCCGAGAGCGGAGAACCGTGTGACGAGCACACACTCGTCGTTACCCCTTCTTGCCATATAGCACCGGGTTGGTGGACGGGTCGTTATACATTTTCATCTGGCGATACACCTTCATGTATTTTCTTCCGGCCTCAATGTCGTCGAGGAGCGTGTCGATAGCCTCTGTGAGGTCTTTTCTCTGTTCGAGCAGCACATCAAGTTTTGCGCGGCATTTATCAGTGTGGGCTTTTTCGGCATCTGTTCTGAGAGCCTGCTCTTTCATATGCCAAATTTTCAGAGCGAGGATAGAGAGCCTGTCAAGGGCCCATGCCGGCGACTCTGTGTTGATTGTGGCTTCGGGAAGAGTCTTTACTGAACTGAACTTTGAGCGGAACCATGAGTCGATTTCCTCCACCATGTCGGTTCTGACCTGATTTGAGGCGTCGATTCTGCGTTTTAGGGCGAGAGCCTCCGCGGGGTCGATTTCAGGGTCGCGGATAATATCTTCAAGGTGCCACTGCACTGCGTCAACCCAGTTTTTTTCAAAGAATATTGCTTCAAGAGAACCCTCCTTGTGCGGGTTCGGGCAAGGGGCGTCGATATTGTCGGAGATATGATATTTAGCAACAGAGTCGTCGAAAATGGCGTTGGCCAGTTCTGCGGTTTTCATGATAGCCGGGATTATAGGGCATTTAAGCCCGGAGGTGAAACAAAAGGGCCTGAATCCGGAGTTCCTAAAAAGGGCGAGGCCGGCACTGAAACAGTAACCGGCCTCTGGGGATAGGATGGATTTAGGGAGGTAGTCCATAGCAGAGTCGAACTGCTCTTTAGAGAATGAAAATCTCTCGTCCTAACCGATAGACGAATGGACCGACACATTCCATGCCACAACTGCTTCAAGGCTTGAATGCCAAAGCAAGTTGGCGGAAATATTTTCAATCGCAAGGCCCTTTGGAGGCCGAAGTGATTAAGCTAATTTGTTAATGTGCTTCGCAAGGCCGCTGCAAAGGTTTGCAGCCTTATTTTTGGAGATGATATTCTTGCGACCGAGACGCTGAAGAAGCGCGCTCACCTTGTTATAGGCGGCAGTAGCCTCGGCTTTGTCAGTCATCTTGCGAACGCGGCGAACAGCGTTGCGAGCAGTCTTGGCCCAATAGCGGTTCTCAAGTCTCCTTTTCTCCGCCTGGCGAATTCTTTTTAATGATGATTTATGGTTTGCCATCTTAAAAGTTGTCTTTTCTTTCTGTCGTTTTATTAAATTGGTAGCCCATAGCAGAGTCGAACTGCTCTTTAGAGAATGAAAATCTCTCGTCCTAACCGATAGACGAATGGGCCACAAGTAAGCAACTGCATACCTCGGTGGGCGCATTTTGCGGTGCAAAGGTACTGCTTATTGTGATAACTTCCAAATTTTTTCTGCTTAAAAACACTATTTTTTTTATTTTTTATCCCATGCGGCCTGTTTTTACCCTAATTTCATGCTTTATCGGGGGGCGGCGCGACCTTTTTTAGCATATTTTTTGTTAAATTTGTAGACGCTTCCACGATTAATTAAGATTCCATTGTTATGAAGATTTTTTGTAAAAATACCCAGACATATGTTTCCGTCCTCGGCGGAGAGAAAGTGATTGACCTTATTCCGCGCCTCGGACGCGAATTGAAATTCTTTCCGATTTGCGCAAGGGTCAACAATAAGACTGAAGATCTGTGTTTCCCCCTGTTTTCTCCAAAGCAGGTTGAGTTTTTGTCGGCCGATTCTCCCACGGGCAGGAGGGTTTATGTGCGTTCGCTGTGCATGATGCTTTATAAGGCCGTGCAGGAGGTGATGCCGGGCGTGGTGCTCCGGATTGAGCATTCAATGTCGAGAGGGCATTATTGCCGCCTGCTGAAGGATGACGAGCCGGTGGATGTCACCCCGGAGATTGCCGATGAGCTTTTGTCCCATCTTCGCAACCTCGTAGACTCCGATATCCCTTTCCGCAGGCATGAGAGGCTCACTAAGGATGTGATCGACGTTTTCAGAAAGCAGGGCCTTAATGCAAAGGTCACTCTGCTTGAGACCTTGCATGAACTCTACACCACATATTATCGCCTTGGCGACCTTGCCGACAGTTATTATGGCCCGCTGGCGCCTACCACGGGGTTTATACGTGATTTCGATTTGCGCCCATATAAGGACGGGTTCCTGCTGTTCCCGTATAGCAGGGAAGCCACAGACGAGATAATACGCAACAACCCTCCGCAGGACAAGATGTATAAGGCATTCACCGACCAGCTGATGTTCAACCGGGTGATACAGGTGAAGAATGTGGGGGAATTGAATATGGCTGTTAAAAACAGGCGAACAGCAGAGCTTATCAATGTGGCTGAGGCCATGCACGACAAGCTTCTCGGGCGAATAAGTGATGAAATTGCCGAGAGGCGCCACGAGGGGGGGGCCGGCATTGTGCTGATTGCAGGGCCTTCGTCATCGGGCAAGACAACGTCGACCAAGCGTCTCGCGATTCAGCTTATGACCAACCTCATTGTGCCGAAGATGATTTCTCTCGACGATTATTTCGTGAACAGGGAGGTCACTCCCCGCGACGAGACTGGAGACTATGACTATGAAAGCCTGCACGCCCTCGACCTCGAGAGGCTTAATTCCGACCTCACGCGCCTTCTTGCCGGAGAGGTGGTGAACATACCGACCTACTCTTTTGAACTTGGCCGCAGGGTAGAGCGTGCGAAACCGCTGAAACTCGACAAGAACGACGTGTTGCTCATAGAGGGCATTCACGGGCTGAATCCGGAGCTCACGGCTTCGATCAACCCTGATGAGGTGTATAAGGTGTATGTGTCGGCGCTGACCACGCTCAAGATTGATAACCACAACTGGATTTCAACAAGCGACAACAGACTGCTTCGCCGCATTGTGCGTGACAACAAATATCGCCGCACGTCTGCACTCGACACGATACGCCGCTGGCCGAGTGTGCGCCGAGGCGAGGAGAAATGGATTTTCCCCTTCAGCGAGAATGCCGATGCCACATTCAACTCATCGCTCATCTTCGAGCTCGGCGTGATGAAAAACTATGCAGATCCCATTCTCAGAGATGTGCCACGCGACGACGAGGCATATGCCGAAGCCTATCGCCTTCTCCGCCTGCTGAGCTATTTCGAGCCGATTCCGGCCGACCAGATACCCACCACCTCCCTTCTCCGCGAATTCCTCGGCGGCTCCTCCTTCCGCTACTGATTATATATAGCTACTGATTATATATAAAAGAAAAGGTCGGCATCGGCTTCAAGCCAATGTCGACCTTTTCTTGATTCGTGCGTTCACTATGTTGTCAACGCTTAATGAGGGGAAGGGTTAGATTTTGCTTTCTACGATTGCGAGAATCTCTTGCTCGAGGCGCGCGGCTTCGGCTTCGATGTCCGCACCTTTGGCTATGAGCTCCTGTGCCTTTGCGGTGTCTTTAAGACCTGCGGCGTTGATTTTCACGTTAAGGAATGCTCCGCGCACTGCAGCTCTTGCTGCAAGGGCGCCTACGCCGGCATCGGTGACAGAGGCGGGGTTGCCGTTTTCTGCCATGTTGCGCACGAGGCTGAATGTCTCGAAGGCTGTCTGCATTGTGCGCAAGGGAACCTCAGTGGCATAGAGTGTGGCCTCTTCCATTGCTTTAGCGCGTGCGTCTTTCTCAGCGTCGGTCTTCTTGGGCATTCCAAACACGTCCATGATGCGGTTGAACGCCTCGGTGTCTTCGTCAACGAGGTGCAGCAGGCGCTCCATAAGGTCTTGTCCGCATTCTGCGGCGTTGGAGAATTCTTCCCAGCGGTCGTCGTAAGCGGCCTTGTGGGCTGAGAGGTTGGCCACCATTGTGCCGAGTGCCGCTGCGAGTGCGCCCATATAGGCGGAGATAGAGCCGCCGCCGGGAGCGGGAGACTCAGAGGCGGTTTCCTCTGCGAAGCCGCGAGCGGTGAGGTCGACAAGGCGTTTTGCGTTCTTGTCTTCAATGAGATATTCAATCACCTTCTGCTTGGGGTCGAATTCGCCGAGCTGGTCGAGTCCCATCGACTTGATTGCGATGCGAATAATCTCGCTGTCGGGTATGCCCACAGAGCGGTGCTGCTTGCGGAGGAAGTATTTTCCGGCGTCGATAAGAGTGCGCTTCGGCACGAGGCCAACGATTTCAGTGCCTGTCACGCGCACGCCACGAGCGTCGGCAGCGCGGCACACTTCGTCAAAAGCCACATGAAGAGGTGTGGTGGCGATGTCGGTGATGTTCATCGACACCTGTGCTATGCCATATTCATCTATGAACCATCCGATTGCCTTGGTGCCTTTAAGGGTGCCGGGAATCATCACGGTGTTGCCGTTCTCGTCTTTTACCTGTTTCCCTGTCACCTTGCCGCCTTCACGCATGGGGCGACCCTTTTCGCGCACGTCGAAAGCGATGGCGTTGGCACGGCGGGTAGAGGTGGTGTTGAGGTTATAGTTCACGGCAATGAGGAAGTCGCGGGCTCCTATTGTTGTGGCGCCTGTGCGGGCAACTCCCTCGTCAAACGGACGGTTGCCGAAGTCGGGGCCTTTCTCTCCGCCCATCTTTTCGGGGAGGGCCTCATATTCGCCGGCACGGCACACGGCGAGGTTTTTGCGTTCGGGGGTGAATGCGGCAGCCTCATAGCAATAGGTAGGGACGCCAAGTTCGTCAGCCACTCGCTCTGCGAGCTTGCGGGCTAATTCGGCGCACTCTTCAAGAGTGACCCCGGCCACGGGTATGAGGGGGCACACGTCTGTGGCGCCCATGCGGGGGTGTGCGCCATGGTGTCCGCGCATGTCGATTATCTCTGCGGCCTTCTTTATGCCCTGGAATGCGGCTTCCGCCACGTCTTCAGGTGCGCCTACGAAAGTTACCACAGTGCGGTTTGTGGCTTCTCCCGGGTCAACGTCGAGGAGGCTAATCCCCTTTACGGCACAAATAGTGTCGGTTATAGCCTTGATTTTTTCACGGTCGCGTCCTTCGCTGAAATTGGGGACGCATTCAATGATACGTGTATTCATGACTTTGGTATAGATTCTAAAAATTATGTGCAAACTTAATAATAAATCTCCAATACTCCACTATCGCGGCCCCCGAAAGTTAAAATAAAGATTGGTGTGCAGGATTTTGAAGAGGGACAAAGAAAAAGAATGAAGAGGTTTGAGCGGTTAATCGCGATGTTTTTGAAGAAAATTTAGTAATTTTGCAGATTATGAAGGAATTTACGGATACTGACATAGAACGGATTGAACAACTTATTGAAGAGCAGGATAAAGAGAATGCCCAAAGAGAGGTGAGCGAGCTGCATGCCGCCGACATAGCGGAGCTTTTTCAGTCGCTTAACCTCCGGCAGGCGGAATGGCTTTTCAATCTCATTGAGGATAATGAGAAGAAGGCCGACGTGCTCATGGAGCTTGATGAAGACGACCGCAAGAAAGTGCTCGAGGGGATGGACCCTGAGCAGATCGGCCACTTCATCGACCTTCTCGACACCGACGACGCCGTAGACCTTATCCAGGAGCTCGACAAGGAGGATCGCGACGAGGTAATCCAGCATATCGACGACGTTGAGCAGGCCGGCGACATCGTAGACCTTCTGCAGTATGACGAAGACACGGCCGGCGGCCTTATGGGCACGGAGATGATTGTTGTGAACGAGAATCTTTCCATGCCCGACTGCCTTCGCGAGATGCGGCGGCAGGCCGAAGACCTCGACGACATCTATTCTGTGTATGTGGTAGACAATGAGAACCGCCTTCAGGGTGTGCTCCCGCTGAAAAAGATGATCACCCACCCCTCGGTGTCGAAGATAAAGCATGTGATGGAGAAAGACCCTGTGATGGTGCGCACGGAGACTCCTATCGACGAGGTTGCAATCGATTTCGAGAAGTATGACCTTGTGGCCATGCCCGTGGTTGACAGCATCGGCAGGCTTGTGGGCCAGATCACGGTAGATGACGTGATGGACGAGGTGCGCGAGCAAAGCGAGCGCGACTATCAGCTGGCTTCGGGTATCTCCTCCGACGTGGATGCCTCCGACTCCGTGTTCGCACAGACAAAGGCGCGTATCCCCTGGCTGCTTATCGGAATAATCGGCGGAATTGTAAATTCCTTGATCCTGAGTGGTTTTGAGGCTCAGATAGCGGCGATTACAGCCTTGGCCATATTCATCCCCCTTATTGGCGGCACCGGCGGAAATGTGGGTGTGCAGGCATCGGCCATAGTGGTTCAGGGCCTTGCCAACGGGCGTCTTGACATAAAGAACGCCGCGTCGCAGATAGGTCGGGAATGTCTTGTGGCGATGATGAATGCCGTGGTCATTTCGTCGGTGGTGTTTTTATACATCTTCTTCACGCAGCCCGGCACCACGAAATACACCGTGTCGTTTGCCGTGGCGGCCTCGCTGTTTGCCGTGGTGATATTCGCCACCGTGTTCGGCACCCTTGTGCCCCTCACCCTTGAGCGGCTTAAAATAAACCCCGCTCTTGCCACCGGCCCCTTCATACAGATCACCAACGACGTGGTGGGACTTCTCATCTATGTGGGAATGTCGACATGGATGCTCAACGTGTTTGGCTGCTAAAAATCACAATAACGGAATAAATGGCTAAGATTGCTGAAACCCCGCTAATGCTCCAATATCTGGAGATGAAAAAGAAACATCCCGACGCGATATTGCTCTTTCGCGTCGGCGACTTTTATGAAACATTCTGCGAAGACGCCATAGCGTCGAGCGAGATACTCGGCATCACCCTCACCCGAAGGGCCAACGGCAAGGCGCAGTCGGTGGAGCTGGCAGGGTTTCCTCATCATGCCCTCGACTCATATCTGCCGAAACTGGTGCGAGCCGGAAGGCGTGTGGCCATCTGCGAGCAACTTGAAGACCCCAAGCTCACCAAGAAGCTTGTGAAGCGCGGCATAACCGAGCTGGTCACACCCGGTGTGAACACCTCGCCCGGGGCGTTGCAGACTAAAGAAAACAATTTCCTGGCCGCTATCCATGTGGGCAAGAAGAGTGTGGGGGTTGCTTTCCTCGACATATCCACGGGTGAGTTCCTGTGTGCGGAAGCGTCGGCTCAAGAGGCCGACAGAATGCTCTGCAACATGGCCCCGAAGGAGCTGCTGCGCATGAGGGGCACACGCGATTTCTGCCGCGAAAATATCACCTGCAAATGCAGCGTGTTTGAGATGGACGACTGGGTTTATACCGCAGACGCGGCCGAGGAGAGGCTTCTCAAGCAGTTCTCCACATCCACGTTGAAGGGTTTCGGCGTGGAAGACCTTCCCGCAGGCGTGATTGCCGCCGGGAGCATCCTTCATTATCTTGACCTTACGAGCCACACCAGGATATCACATATCACTGCCCTGAGCAGAATCGACAACAGGAGGTTCATGCACCTTGACCGGTTCACGATACGAAATCTGGAGCTTATCGACGCCATGAGCGGCGAAGGGAAGAGCCTTCTTGACGTGATAGACAAGACGGTGTGCCCTATGGGGGCGCGCAGATTGCGCCGGTGGATGCTCCTGCCCCTTCTTGATGTAAAAGAGATAAAGCGCAGGCACGATGCCGTGGCGGCGTTTGTGAATGACATGAATCTTCGCGAACGCGGACGCGAAGCCGCGCGTCTCACCGGCGACATGGAGCGTCTTGGCAGCCGCGTGGCATCGGGCAAGATCACACCCAGGGAGATGATTCAGCTTGCCGACGGCGTGGCAGGCTCACGCAATCTGCATCAGGTGCTTTTAGAATCTGATTGCAGCGCTCTTCATGCAATAGCCGACACCATGGCCGACATCAGCGACGTTGAACGCTGGATAAGGAGCGTAATCGATTCTGACGCTCCAAACAGTTTCGGGAAAGGGAAAGTGATTGCCGACGGTGTTGACGCGGAGCTCGACGAGCTGCGACGCCTTCGCGCCAACAGCCATGACGCACTCCTCGCAATTCAGACGCGTGAAATAGAGCAGACGGGGATTCCCTCTCTCAAAATACACTTCAACAATGTGTTCGGCTATTATCTCGAGGTGCGCAACACACATAAGGAGAAGGTGCCGGAGACGTGGATAAGGAAGCAGACCCTGGTGAACGCGGAACGCTACATCACTCCCGAGCTCAAGGAATATGAAGAGAAAATCATGGGGGCAGATGAGAGGATCGCCGCCATAGAAGACCGCCTTTATCGCGAGCTTATAGCGCGTATCGACACCCGTTTTGCCGACCTCCACGCCAACGCCAACGCCGTTGCCGAGGCCGACTGTCTCATGTCTTTTGCCGAAGACGCCTTTGAATATGACTATGTTCGCCCGGAGATAGATGATTCGCTTGCCCTTTCCATCACGGAGGGGCGGCATCCTGTGATCGAGCGCAACATGCCCCCGGGAGAGTCGTATGTGTCAAACTCTGTGTCGCTCGACTCCACGGCCGGCGCAAAGGGGGCCTGCCAGATAATGATGATAACAGGCCCGAACATGAGCGGAAAGTCGGCTCTCCTGCGCCAGACAGCACTCATCACGCTTATGGCCCAGGTGGGGAGTTTCGTGCCTGCCAAAGGGGCGAAAATAGGGGTGGTTGACAAGATATTCACCCGTGTGGGCGCAAGCGACAACATTTCGTCGGGCGAGTCAACATTTATGGTGGAGATGAATGAGGCCGCCGCCATACTCAACAACATGAGCGAACGTTCGCTCATACTTTTCGACGAGCTCGGGCGCGGCACATCCACCTACGACGGCATCTCCATAGCCTGGTCTATTGTGGAGCACATTCATGAGAACGGGCGCTTCCACCCCAAGACACTCTTCGCCACTCATTATCACGAACTGAACGAGATGGAGAAGAATTTCGGGAGGATTTCGAACTACAATGTGTCGGTGAAAGAGATAAACGGCAAGGTGGTGTTTCTGCGCAAGCTCGAGAAGGGTGGCTCGGAGCATAGTTTCGGCATCCATGTGGCCAAACTGGCCGGCATGCCTCAGTCGATTGTGAAGCGGGCCAACCAGGTTCTGGCTCAGCTTGAGGAGGCGTCGAAAGGTGTTGACGGAAAGAAGAGCGACAGTGTGAGCAAAGAGGCCGTGGGGAGCATCGGCGCCCATCGCGACGGCTACCAGATGAGTTTCTTCCAGCTCGACGACCCGTTGCTCTCCCAGATTCGTGACCGCCTTCTCGATGTGAACGTCAATAATCTCACTCCTCTTCAGGCACTCAACATGCTCAGCGACCTCCAGGGGCTACTCACCGGCAAATAACCCTCCGGGCTGCGTGATTCATGGCATAGCCATGGCAATAATGGTGAGGTGGAAGGCGTTTATGATAATGTGAATACTCCTCTTGACAGAAAGACAAAAATGCAATCCTGCCATTCCCTTCTGGTGGCAGGGCTGCTGTGTGTGTTTATACTGGCGGCGGGATGCAGCACCAAGAAGAACACCGCCACCTCCCGCAACTGGCAGGCGTTTACCACCCGCTATAACGTGTATTTCAATGGCTCGGAGCATTATAAGGAGCAATTGAAAGAGATGGAGAGCAAATATGAAGACGACTATACGCGCACTCTTCTCACACATCCGGCAGAGGCTCGCGGCGATGCCAAGCTCCCCCAGCCCGCGGGCGATTTCAAGCGCACCATAGAGAAGATGCAGAAGGCCATACAGCTCCACTCCATCAAGAAGAAGCCAAAGAAAAAATCGGGGAGCGTGAAGGAGAAAGCCTTCCGTGCCCGCGACGAGTTCAACCCCTTTCTTCACAATGCGTGGCTGATGATGGGGCGCGCCCAGTATCTCAACGGCGATTTTCTCGGGGCGGCATCCACATTTCTCTACATATCCAAGCATTTCTCATGGCTCCCGAATGTGGTGACAGAGGCCCGGCTATGGCAGGCCCGGTGCTATTGCGCCCTCGACTGGACGTATGAGGCCGAGAATGTGATGCGTCTTGTGAAAGAGAAAGACCTCGTCAACAAGTCGCTTCGCCTTCTCTACAACACTGTGCATGCCGACTATCTCGTGCGCACCGAGCAGTATGAACAGTGCATACCCTACCTTCGCGAAGCTGCGGCAGCATCTTCCGGGTCACAGAAGAACAGGCTCTGGTTCCTGTTGGGCCAGGTGTATTCCCGGCTCGGGCGCAAGCAGCAGGCTTATGAGGCATTCAAGAAGGCCGGCAGCGGCTCCGCCACGTCTTACCGCACAAAATTCAACGCCCGAATCAAGCAGAGCGAGGTTTTCACCGGCCAGAATATCAGCAAAGAGGTTGGTGCCCTGCGGGCCATGGCCCGCTACGAGCGCAATAAGGAGTATCTTGACCAGATTTATTATGCAATCGGAAATCTCTACCTGTCGCGCGGCGACACGGCGGAGGCAAAGAAAAACTATATCCTTGCCGTCGAGAAGTCAACCCGTTCCGGCATAGACAAGGCTCTGGTGCAGCTTGCGCTCGGCAACATCTATTTCGATGAGAGCGACTATGTAAAGGCGCAGCCATGCTATTCAGAGGCAGTGCCGCAGCTTCCGGAGAATTATCCCGGCTACAAGCAGCTGAGGCGCCGCAGCGACGTGCTCGACGAGCTGGCCGTGTATTCCGGCAACGTGCAGCTGCAGGACTCTCTTCTCGATCTGTCAAAAATGACTCCCAAAGAGCAGGAGAAAGTGGCACAGAGGCTTGTAGACGAGCTTATAAAGAAAGAAAAAGAAGCGGAAGAGGCCGCGAAAAGAGAGGAGTACCTGTCCAAGCAGGAGGGCCAGAACAACCTCATGGACAAGAACTCGCAGTCAAACCCCGCCTTGGGAATGAACACCGACAAGTCGTGGTATTTCTACAACGCCATGACAAAGAATGCCGGCAAGACCGAGTTCCAGCGCCGCTGGGGCGCCCGCAAACTCGAAGATGACTGGCGCCGGCGCAACAAGGCCAGTTTCTCGTTTGATGACGACGAGGAGGAGGGCGAAGAGGGCGAGGAGGGGTTTGAAGCCGCCAACGACTCGATTTCGGCCGAAGATAAAGAGAGGATAGAGAAAGAGAACGACCCGCATTGCGTGGAGTATTATCTGAAGCAGATTCCATCCACTCCGGAGGATATAGCCACGGCCAACGATATAATCCAGGAGGGTCTTTACAACATGGGCGTGATTCTTAAAGACAAACTTGAGGATTACACAGCCGCCCGCCATGAATTTACGGAGCTTGACACGCGCTATCCCGATAATATCTACCGCCTTGACGTTTACTATAACATGTATCTTATGGCTGTGCGCGAAGACAATAAGGCGCAGTCGGAGATCTGGCGGCAGAAGATTCTTGAGGAGTTTCCCGACAGCCCCTATGGCAAGGCAATGGCCGACCCTCATTATTTTGACAATCTCAGAAAGATGCATCAGGTGCAGGAGGAGCTTTATGAGAAGGCTTACGGGGCTTATCTTGAAGACGACAACAAAGAGGTGCATGCAATCACCGCTGACATGGAGAAGGAGTATCCCCTCTCCCCTATTCTGCCCAAATTTGTGTTTATCGACGCATTGTCTTATCTCACCGAAGGCGACAACGAGCAGTTCAAGGACCGGCTTACGGAGCTTCTTCGCAGATGGCCTGAAACTGATATGACCGACATGGCTTCGGGGATTCTGAAAGGGTTGAAGGCCGGGCGTGTGCCTCATGCGGGATTAAGCAACTCCCGAGGCATGTTGTGGGAGATAAGGTTGTCGGATTCGGAGGTTGGAGAAGGCGCCGACGGGCAGCCGGCCAACTTTGAGCGCGACCCCGAGGCCCCGCAATATCTTGTGCTCGCATTCCCGAGGGATTCAGTCAATGCCAACCTGGTGCTTTATGACGTGGCCCGCTTTAATTTCTCGTCGTTTGTGGTGAAGGATTTCGACCTTGAGCAGATGAGTTTTTCAAATATCGGTTTGCTGATTGTGAAAGGTTTTGCCAACTTGCGGGAGCTTGAGCATTATCGCACTGTAATGGAGAAATCGGAAATAGGGCTGCCGGCAGAGGTGCGCCCGATCATGATCAGCAAGGCCAATTTTGAACTTCTTTTGCGCGAGGGGCGTTCTTTTGAAGACTACTTCCGCTTCCAGGAGGAGTCGGAGTCCGAAAAAACGGAAGAGGATGTTGTCGGCCCTGGTATGACAATGCCGGGCCCGGACGATGAAATTCCGGAGGAGAGTCCTGATGAGGGCGAGGCATCCGGAGAGAAGCCGGAGGAAGCTGCGCCTGAGGAGGTGCCGGAGGAAGCTGCGCCTGAGGAGGTGCCGGAGGAACCGGCGCCTGAGGAGGTGCCGGAAGAACCGGCTTCCGGGGAGGAAATAATTGAAGAAAACAGTTGACTGATATGGAAAAGATACTATGGGCTGATGATGAGATAGATCTTCTCAAGCCACACATAATGTTTCTAAAGAACAAAGGATATGACGTCACCACCGTTTCCAACGGGCGTGACGCGCTCGACGCGCTTGACCATGACCGATTCAATCTCATTCTCCTTGATGAGAATATGCCGGGATTGTCGGGGCTTGAGACGTTGTCGCGCATCAACCAGGCTCATCCGGAGGTGCCTGTGATAATGATTACCAAATCGGAGGAGGAGAACCTGATGAACCAGGCCATAGGGAACCAGATTGCCGACTATCTTATAAAGCCTGTGAATCCTAACCAGATTCTGTTGTCGCTCAAAAAGAATCTTCACAGCGGCGAACTTGTAGCGGCCCAGGCCTCTTCGGGCTATCAGCAGGAGTTTCAAAAGATTGCGTCTCACATAAACATGGCCTCCACTGTGGAGGACTGGATGGAGGTGTATCGCCAGCTTGTGTATTGGGAGCTTAAATTGGCCGACACCGACACTGCCATGGGCGAGCTGCTGCTCATGCAGAAGCGTGACGCCAACAGCAATTTCTGCAAGTTTGTGAAAAGGGAATATGAAGGCTGGGTGCAGACCGACAATCATCCTCTCATGAGCCATGAGATTTTCAAGCGCCGCGTCTTCCCTTTGCTCGACAACGGAGAGAAAGTCTGCTTCATCCTTATAGATAATTTCCGTCTTGACCAATGGAAGGTGGTGCAGCCCCTGCTTTCGGAATGGTTTAGCGTGGAGGAGGAGCTTTACACCACAATTCTTCCCACCTCCACCCAATATGCGCGAAACGCCATTTTCGCCGGCCTGATGCCTTTGCAGATAGCCACAATGTTCCCGGACCTGTGGGTTGACGAAGATGAAGACGAAGGGCTCAACATTCATGAGAGCGAGCTGATAAAGACCCAGCTCAACCGATTCCGGCGCAAGGAGCAGTACTCCTACAACAAGCTCAACGACTCCTCCGCAGGCGAGAAGTTCCTTCAGAAACTTAACCATATTAAGGATTTGCCGCTTAATGTTGTCGTGATTAACTTTATCGACATGCTTTCTCACGCAAGAACCGAGTCGAAGGTGATTCGCGAGCTGGCTAATTCCGATGCGGCCTACCGTTCGCTCACAGAGTCGTGGTTCCGTCATTCGTCGTCGCTCGACATTTTCCGGCGTCTTTCAGAGATGGGGTTCAAGGTGGTAGTCACCACCGACCACGGCACAATCCGAGTGGACAGCCCGATTAAGGTTGTCGGCGACCGCAACACCAACACCAACCTTCGTTACAAGGTAGGGAAGAATCTCAACTACAATCCGAGGCAGGTTTATGAGATGCACAATCCCAAAAAGTTCGGGCTTCCGGCACCGAATCTTTCGAGCACATTCATCTATGCCTGCAATGAGGATTTCTTCTCCTATCCGAACAATTACAACTACTATGTGCAGTATTACACAGGCACATTCCAGCATGGCGGCATCTCCCTTCAGGAAATGCTTGTGCCGCTCGTGACGCTCACTCCGAAAGGGTAAGAGCCGGGAATTATGAAGAGATGGCTTCCTGTGATATTCATGACGGCGCTGATAGGCGCGGCTGTGGCTTCAGATGTGGCCACAGAGCGCCGCATGGCCGTGAGGAAGCTGGCGGAGCGTGCCGATTCCGGCGACGCGAAAGCCCTCTATGACCTTGCCATGCTCTATGATACGGGGTATGACTCCATACCGGTTGATTCCGCCCGCTCTACAGCCTTATATCGCCTGTCGGCCGAGCGCGGTTATGCGCCTGCACAGAATTATCTTGGGTTCCGCTACTTCAATGGGGAGTATGTGAGACAGGATGTAGATTCCGCTCTTTACTGGCTCGCCAAGGCGGCTGCCGCCGGCGATGCCAAGGCCGCCAATAATTTAGGCTATCTGCTTGCAAACAGCGATGTTGTGACTCGCGACTATCCTCAGGCTATTTATTGGCTCACGAAAGCGGCCTCGGCAGGGCTCCCTGCCGGTCAAAGCCAGCTTGCCGACCTCTATCGCCGGGGTCTCGGCACCCTGCCTGACACCGCGCTTGCCGAGTCGTTATACACCAAAGCAATAGAGAATGGGCTCCAGGATGCAGAGTTGAAGCTCCTCTCCATGAAAGGGAAGGAATGGGAGCGGCTGTCGGCTGATTCAGCCGTGGCCTTGGGCCGTTATTATTATCTGCATCGTGCGCCGTTTATAGGAGTCACGCTTTTTGAGAATGCAGCGGCAAGCAGTCATCCGGAGGCGCTTGCATTGCTTGGCGACGCCTATTCGCGTGCTGTAGGCGTGGAATATGACCATGACCGCTCGTTAGGCTATTTCCTTGAGGCAGCATTGCTTGGCCAGCCCTCCGCCCAGTTTGTTATAGGCGAGCTTCTTGAAATTTTCCCCGATGCCCTCTCCGACTCCGTTCCTTCGGCCATATTGAGCCGATTCCCTTCTCTTGCCGATTCCGTCGCCACGAGCGCCTATTGGTATGGCCGGGCCACGGCATCCGGCATAGACGATGCAGAAACCGCCTCCCGCCGTCTTCTCGATCCGTAAGGCAAATCTATGTAAGAAATAGGAAATGGACGCACATAGCAAAGGATGTGCGCCCATTCTGAAGAAATATAGATTGCTAAGTGCGTGATCCCTTGTTATTTCACCATCACTTTTTCAGTGCGCGTTGCGACCGCTTCCATG
Source organism: Muribaculaceae bacterium (assembly GCA_009775365.1). Classification (GTDB taxonomy): domain Bacteria; phylum Bacteroidota; class Bacteroidia; order Bacteroidales; family Muribaculaceae; genus Lepagella. Next base: position 4,265 of record VSPM01000023.1, on the reverse strand, counting down.
CCAAGCGAGTTTGCTGCATTGGCAATTCCGAGCATTGATACTCCTTCAGTGGTGGCATGACAGAGAGTGTCAAGGAACGTTGTCGAATAGTTTCCTCCGTGATGTTGACATATCATTGCGAGAGATGCCACTCCGCACTGCATGGCATCTTTTTGTCGCACAATCCTGAATCTTCTTCCAGCCATCTTTTACTTAATATAGTTGGTGTAGAGAGTTAGAATAGAATAAAATCAGATTTGATTTGGACATGATGCCATCATATCCAAATCAAATCTGTGCAAAACTTTTTAAGATGTAGATGTATAGTAGGTTAGAGCCTATATCCGCATCTTATTTTATGATTGTGGATGCAGGTGAGTCCATATGTCCGAGTTCATCTCTATGGCGAATCTTTTTCCCGTATGAAAAAGTGTAGGAAATATCCAAAGAGAAGGATCGATGCCTGTTGGAGTTTAGCAATGATATAGATGAATCATACCATTCAGACGCAAGAGAGGAGGTTTTTGCCACCCAGTTATTCCGGAAGAGATTATTCGCTGAGACAGCAATGTTCCATCCCTCGTGGCTCCATCCTGCAGTGAGATTTAAGTAGTCGCGATAATGATTCTCCCAACCATTTTCATCCACATTTCGCCATTCGGGCATATAGTAGGCCATGAAATAAAAATCTTTAAGATAGTATGTAAGATTTGCATCAAGATAGAATGATGCTTTGTCAAGGTTATAGATGCCGGTGCTATTGAAATACATGAATTTTGGTGCCACTGACAACTGAAGTGTGTTGTCAAGAAGCATCAGGGTTGAAGAGATGCCGACATTCACTGTGGAATAGTTTCCGCTGTTGATGAAGGTGCTTTTCATAATACCATCAGGAGCATCAGGAGTATATACCTGTACAGCGCGTTTTATGGAGGAGGTGTATCGTCCGGTAGAGGACATCATGAATTTTTGGGAAGGACGCCATGTGTGAGACAAAGATATATTCACTTTGCCGTTGGATTTGAGGTCGGGATTTCCTGTGATCCATAGCATCTCGTTCTCCCTCACCCACGCGGAAGATTTAGCAGACCCTGTTGGAACTGTAATTGAATAAGAAGCTCTAAGCGATAGCTGAGATTTGTTGGAATAAGTGTATTGAGCCATCAGAGAGCCAAAAGGCTTCCAGGTGGTTTGTTTTGTTCCGTTAACCCTGCTTGCGTTAATGGCCGCTCCTGCGTCAAGAGAAGCATATACTCTTTGGTGCTGCATTGCATATCTTAATGACAGTTCACCATTTTGGATATTTAGTCTTGCAATCGTCGGGGATGTCCCTTGATAGGAGTCCTTGCTGTTTAATACTTGATAAGAAGCAGCTAAAGTAAGTGCTTGAGATGAAGAGATCTGTTTAGCGAGAGAAAGGGCAGCTTTCCCTTCCCAGAATTCTTCGCGAATGTCGGATACCGCTTTGAAATCATCGCCTACGCTATAAGTGTCGGAATAATTTATATGAGCATATAATAATTGAGTCGCAAGGTTAAGCATAAAGCCTTTAGGCATCAGGAAATAATAGTTGCCGATCAAAAAAGGGACGGCTGTCCGGTCCTTGCGATATCTGGAGAATGGGCTTATCCTTTTTGAAATATCTACATTGCCCGAAATATCGGAATAAGGTGTTGCATTTTGCATGAATCCCACTTGATTTGAGATAGAAGAATTCTTGCCGTTATATAAGGCTCTGAAAGCGGCTTGGAAGTCAGTTGTCCGTTCTTTGGAATTGGAAATATCTTGAATCCTGGTTATGTCAGAACCGTTGTCAAAACGGAATATAGACTGTGTGTTTTCTCCGAAATGACTGTTTTTTGAACCGCCGCCGGCTATGTACATGTCATAAGTCATTTGCCGGTATGTCATTTTTGATGTCGCTCCTCCGTTTATGCTTCCGGTGTTTTTATCGGCGGCCGACGCTCCAGCATCGAGCCGTGTGTAGCCTCCGTATTCATATTGTCGCATCACAATGTTGATGGCAAATTCCGCCGACCCGAATCTCGGGTCTGTAGGGTATGTAAGAAACTCCACAAGGCTGACATCCACTGCCGGAAGCGAGGCTATGTCATGTAGTGTAGCAGGTTGTCGGTTAATGAATATGTCTATGTCGTTTCCGTCAGCTGTCGTAACGCCCATATCCTGAGGCGTCACTCTTATCTGAGAAATGGCCATGTGTCTTAGAAGGTCGATTGCATTACGGGCGGCTTTTTTCTGTTGGCGTGTGGGTGTGTATTTAGAAATGCCGGGTTCCATTCTGCTGTTCTCCCCTTCCACCACCACCTCTTTAAGTTGCCGGGCAGTTATGGAGTCATTTTGCACCCCGGCCATCATGGTTTGCCCGCATCCCCATATAGAGAATAACAGCATTATTGCCGGTTTGCCAGCTCTTGATAATTTATTGTTTTGCATATATAATCTCTTCGATATTTTCCAGAATCATTTTATTTTTTTCCTCATCGGTTGGAAAGAGGCATGAGTGTCCGTTCTTAGACATTATTTTTCTAAAGCAACCTCCATTACACAATGGCAGTATTCTGCATGAAGCGCATTTAAAATTCTTCATTTTATCTCGTCTGCGTTCAAGCATTGTTTTATAAGAGTCTTGGGAAAAACATAAATTTCCTTCTTCAGAAATATATCCTTCCGGATCATGATTATTGAAATCTATTGCAGTGCATTTGAACACTCTGCCATCATAATTTACTACAGCAGAGTTTTTCTTATCTCCATAGCAACAATGTTGTATGCTGTCAAGATTTTTTGCTTCATGCAGAATGCCTATGTCTTTGAAGCGTTTGCGTAAACATATAACCTTGTCATATATCGAACCGTTTTCTATGTCTTGCCAGACTTGTTCACAGGTAACTTTTAGATGATTTTTCTCTTCAGGAGTGAAATTTTTGAAATAGTCGGGGATGTCAAAGGCTCCATCTACATTTGCAATTGTAAGGTTCAATCGCAATAATACATGAAGACCTTTTTGGCATAGAAGTTTGATGTTATTTATAATTGTAAGAAAAGAGTCAGCATCATTTGCTACTCGAGTGCGGTTATGACTTTCTTTATTGCCATCTAATGTGATTTGAAAAGCGTTGCAAGGGTAATTTTTCAAAAAATCAGCAATATCCTCATTTATGAGGAATCCGTTGGTGGTGAAAGTATAACGGATTAGATGGTTATGTTTTTTCGCTTCTTGAGAAGCCCATTCCATAATAGGCTTTATTGTACTGTCAAACTCAAGCATGGGCTCACCTCCAAAGAATGATAAAGTTAATAAAGGATACTTTCTTATGAGATTGGCGATGAGTTTGTATACCTTTATTTTTACTTTTTCAGACATCACCATATTTTTGGCATGTGTCTCATAGCAATACCAGCATCTGAAATTGCATTCAAGTGTCGGATTTATGGTCAATATAAAGTCAGAATTATTATCCGATGTCTGCCTGTACTGTTCAAATATACCGGATGTTTCGTCTAATTCTTTAGGTACAATAAACCCATGTTTGGTATAAGTTGAAATGATTGGCTCATCCAACTCTTCGGGTGTTGCCGGCACTAATCCGTGAGGCAACACCACAAAGAGATGAGTCAACGCATTATATAGGATGTCAGATTTTTCTGACACCCTAATTAATGAATTGAATTGACTATACTTCATGTTTCAAGTAGAGTTTGATGCATTATTTTGGAGATCGACAAGTCACCTTGAGGAATGGGTTTATTATAGGCCCACATGCATCGCAGTTTGTTGGACAGTCTTTATCTGTTTCGCACATTCCAATGTTGGTGTTACAGCTGTGTATGAAGTTTAAGTTTATGGGGAAGTCTAAATCAGAGCCGCCTCCCTTCACATCTGCCAGCTGTTCGGCAGAGAGCCATGTCTCTTCTGCCTCGTTAATCAGAGATTTTAATTCGTTGGTCATTTTATTATAATATTAATTTGTTAATATATCCTCATGATTGAGGATTTGAAAAAGTTCTTATTTTATGATATTCTTTTTGGGCTATGCCTCCATAGGTTGATTTAGTGTGGAGGTAAGTCAGACTTGGCTGGAATATTTATGTTCTAAAATATATATGACCTTATCAACACCTGATGTTAAAAGAATTTTGGTTTCATATTATATTTGGGAACTACAATAAGATTATGTAACAAAATTAGAATTTTTTAGCAAAATTGCCAAATTTTATAACTTTCGGTTCAATTTTATAAAATGCAGTATATATCATGATTGATT
>VSPM01000022.1 GCA_009775365.1 Muribaculaceae bacterium | reverse complement strand
CCGTCAAGCTCATTGAACATGAAAGCGTTGTTATATTGAACAGCCGCCGATGAACGGGGCTTGTTCGGGAATATTCTCAACAGTATCTGACCTGTAGCACGATATTGGGGATTGGCAAACATATACTTCCATACTCCAAATTCCATTTCGGCAAGGAGTTTGTGGTGGGTGTATTCTCCGTTTCTCTGTAATCTGGTGTAAGCCTTTGTTATGATTCTTGCGCTATCCCTGCAACCGGGGATGTCGAATATACCGCCGTTCAATACAGAATCACGTAGCCAGTCCGACCCTAATCGAGCCGTCAGTTCCCGATCTATAGCGTTTCTCAAAGCCACCTCGAAACAGCTCAGCAAGGTAAAGACCTCTTGCGATAGATTGAGGTTCATTCGATACAGCGACATGGCTTTCCGGGTGTCGTTTCCACAGGCCGTAACGTATCTGTTGAGCCTTTCCGGGGACAATATGTTCTGAAAATCGGAGAATTTCACTTGCTTTACAATCTTTTATGAGCCGGAATTTGTTTTAATCAAAAGAAAGCACTACTTTTGCAGTGTTGATTCCCGGTAGCCTCTGACTCGTCAAGCTATCGGGTTTAGTTTTTTATAAGCGCAAAGATAATAATTTCAGCCGGATTGGGCAACACTGAGAAAAAGGACACCGGGTATCCCTCCCGATGTCCAACCACTAATCCACGTCAAAATGAAACAAAAACATGATGACGTTGAATCATATGCAAAGTTAACCTTTTCTCGCCGACTACGCAACATACAAATGGCGATCGTGCCAAAATGACGAAAATGCCAATGGCTGAATATCAATCCTCTTCCATATCAAACGCCACTTTGCCAAGTTTGTTTATGGCTTTCTGTTTGCGCTGGTCGATCACATGAAGATATTTCTCCGTCATCTTGATGCTCGCGTGTCCGAGAAGCGAGGATACCGTCTTTATGTCAGCTCCCGAATTCAGCAGATTGACTGCGAAGCTATGACAGGAACAGTGCCATGTGATGCTTTTCTTGATTCCGGCAAGACTGACCCATCGGGAGAGGTGCTTTCTTGCAGTGCCTGTATGGGGCAGATTGAATATACGCTCTTTGGAATTGTTTTCATCTTTGGGATTACCGATAAGTCGTAGCAGCTCATTGTTCAGCGGAGTGACGACAGCGGCATGGGCACTGCGTCCTGCGCTTTTCTTCTGGTTGAACCTCATTACCATACTCTCATAATCGACATTGGCTAATGTAAGAGCCGACACATCGCAGTAACGTAATCCGGTGAAACAGCAGAATATAAAAGCTCGCTGAACCTCGCGGTGTTCCCCCTCATAGCGGAATGTGGCAAGACTGCTGATTTCTTTCGGGGTCAGGATTTCTTTCAATACCACATTCGTGTCATAGACAATCCTTATACCCTTGCACGGATTCTTCTTTATCAAATCTTCCTCAACGGCATCGGCAAGCACTTTCTTGAACCAATGGTAATTTTTGCGTGGCCCCTCTCCGGAGCATTTGCTGCGCAGGTAATTTGCAAAGCCAAGCACGAGGTCTGGAGTCACGGCATCCATCGGCATGACGTTGACATACTTAGAGTATCTCGGTGTCAGGCCAAGGTATTCCTTAAAACGGATAAGCGAATATTTATAGGACTTTCTGACAGGCATAGTAAAAGCCTCGTTGTCGCAGTGCTGCTGGAAATAGCGAATGAAATTTGATTCTTTCTCCCTTTTAAGCCGATAGCCCTTGCGGTCTTCCAGCATCTCCTGCTCCTTCTCAAAGCGTATCTTCTCGGCAAGCTGGAGAGTGTTCTTGTTCTGCTGACACTCCTGCGCCGTGCGTGGATGCAGCCACACATAGAGATTGATAGCCTCTTTCTTCCGCAAGTGCTTTATTCGATACTTAGGTTTTCCTTTCATTGCCCCCGACTCGTAGAGGACAGGATTGCCGTCATCGTCATATACGGGGGATTCACTTCGACCGAGATAATATTCCAGCCAAAGGCTCGCACGTCCATCGGACATCTCTCTTTGGACGAGCTTCGGATTTTGTTTCAGTTTATTTGGCAATCTGCCCATAAAGGATTAATTTTGTGTTTGTAAAGCAAAGATAGTTCCGTGTTGTGAAACACGAAAATAGCCCACAACATCTATTAACAATCGAAATAGGCAAAAGGTGTACTTATGGTGTACTAAATGAGCAAAACAATACAAAATAAAGAAATTCAATAGAATTTACAACCTATATAAGTAGCTGATATTCAGTAAGATTATTGTATTGAATTATATTCGTTTTACCTATGAGAAAACATAACCTGTCTTTTGCCCCGGCATACAGCATGGGATGCGATTCCAACACTTGTGGAATCACATCCCATACGTTTAACAGCCATCTATTCAGCAATGTATGTCAGTCTTTCAAATATACATTTCAATGCTTGATGCAACAATTATTATTTCTTGCCATGGACTATCGCATCGACTGCGGCAATAGTCGCAAGGTCATATATTTCTCTTTCAGATGAATTGCTATTGGTGAAATACACAGGCTTCTTCAATCCCATTTGTATAGGCCCTATGATCGACCCTATTCCCATTGAAAGAAGCATCTTGCATGTGGAGTTTGCCGCCGTAAGATTGGGGAATACCAAAGTATTCACATCTTTGCCATTGAGTTTGTTGAACGGGAAAGTCCTGTCGCGCATCACCGTGTTGAGAGCGTAATCCACTTGCATCTCCCCGTCGACACACACTCCCGGATATTTTTCATGAAGCTCTCTTACGGCATCAGCCACAAACTTAGCCTCCTCATGTTTAGACGAACCGAAATTGCTGTATGACAGCATGGCTATAACAGGCTCCTGTGCAAAGAACCTCACCGCTTTATCAGCCAGACGCGCAATGTCAATTAGTGTTGACTTGTCGGCATCCGGATTCACGGCTGTATCGGCTATAAAGAAAGTACCTTTGCGTGTGTTTAAGACGTGCATCGTTGCAAAATGGTCAAATCCGTCTTGAAGCCCTATTATCGATTTGACATTTACTGCAGTAGACTCGCCGGCAGAATAAGTAGATGCCAGACAGGCATCGGCATCTCCGGTTTCAACCATCATCAGCCCGAAATATGTGCGGTTATACATCTTTTCAAGAGCATAATTGAAAGAGAATCCCTCGCGAGCCTTCTTTTCCGACAGAATTGCGGCATAGCGTTCACGAGTTGCCTCCTCTCTGTCGTGGCGTGGATTGACTATCTCCACACCATCAAGAGAAAGGCCAAGACGATCTGCACGCTTTTCAATCATTTCCTCATTTCCAAGCACCACAGGAGAACAAATGCCGTCATGAGCAAGCCGGGCGGCTGAACGGAGCATGTTGTCCATATTCCCTTCGCAAATCACCACCCTCTTCAGAGTCTGCCTGGCAAGATCGGCAAGGCGCCTCATCATCTTTCCGTCATCTCCCATTATGCTCTGCAATTTTGCCTGATATACGTTCCAGTCAGGGACAGGCCGTTTTGCAATTCCCGACTCCGACGCAGCACGTGCCACGGCCGGAGCAACCCTGAGCAGCAAACGAGGATCAAGAGCCTTGGGAAGAATATAATCGCGCCCGAATTTAATATTGTTCATGCCGTAAGCTTCATCCACAACCGAAGGCACAGGCTCTTTGGCAAGGTCGGCGATTGCATGTACGGCCGCAATCTTCATAGCCTCGTTTATGCCTGTAGCCCCGCAATCGAGCGCGCCTCTGAAAATATAGGGGAAACCTATCACATTGTTAATCTGATTAGGATAGTCGCTCCTTCCTGTGGCAACTATCACATCGGGACGCGAAGCCACCGCGAGGTCATAGGCTATCTCGGGATCAGGATTAGCCAAAGCAAACACAATAGGATTAGGCGCCATCGACATTACCATTTCCGGAGTGACCACATCCGCCACACTGAGACCAAGGAAAACGTCTGCACCATTCAAGGCGTCGGCAAGCGTATGCAAATCACGCTCCGTTGCAAATTCCCTCTTCTGCGGATTCAAGCCCTCTCTGTCGGCACGAATAACCCCCTTGGAGTCACACATCACGATGTTCTTAGGATTGATTCCGAGAGCCACATAAAGCCGGGTGCAGCTTATAGCGGCTGCGCCTGCCCCATTCACAACAAGGCGAACATCTCCAATCTTTTTTCCTTGAATGAGGAGCGCATTTAAAAGACCGGCACCTGAGATAATAGCAGTGCCATGCTGGTCATCATGCATCACCGGTATGTCGCATTCCTCCTTGAGGCGTGTCTCAATCGTGAAACACTCCGGAGCCTTTATATCCTCGAGGTTTATTCCTCCGAATGTCGGAGCCATGGCTTTAACAATCTCAACAATCTTTGCCGGGTCCTTCTCATCCAATTCGATGTCGAAGGCATCAAGACCTGCGAATATTTTAAACAGAAGAGCCTTCCCTTCCATCACCGGTTTGCCGGCAAGCGCGCCTATGTCGCCCAACCCGAGAACAGCAGTGCCGTTTGAAATCACACCAACGAGATTCCCCTTGTTGGTGTAGCGATACGCATCTTCCGAATTCTTTTCTATCTCCAGACACGGATATGCCACACCCGGAGAATAAGCCAAAGCCAAATCATGCTGCGATGCATAGGGCTTGGTAGGAACTATCTCTATCTTCCCTGGTTTACCTTCCTCATGATAATCGAGGGCCATCTCTTTCGTAACTTTTATCATCACCTAATCTAATTTTATTAATCTTTTTACCGTCTTTTTCATCTGCAATTAAAAATTATCACAAAGTTCGCAATTTTTAATTACAAATGAAAATAATCATCATCCAATCTCACCAGCCACCCATTCATTCTTATAACAAAACAAGAGTCATTTTTGAAAAGCAACCCACCTCATTTTTATCAAATTTTGATTACTGCATCATAAATCATTATTTACCCACACGTTACATTTTTGCAAATATTTTAACACAAAAATTTTTCAAAGTTTTCCAAAATAAATTTTATATTATTGCTAATTAACAATATAGCTTTTTAATACAGCTAAAAAGTTGTCCAAAACAATTTTTATCTCACAACTTTATATATAAAAGCACTTGCAGGAAATCCTTTTTTAATCTACCTTTGCAGCGGTTTATGAAAATCACATTATCCCCCCGCACTTAAAACAAAATTTAACCGCAATGATACAGATTGTAGAGAAACGCGACGGCCGCGTCGTGGGTTACAATGAAGAGAAAATCAAGGCTGCCATCAGAAAGGCAATGCTCGCCACAGACCTCGGCGAAGATGAATCTCTCATCCAGAAAATAACCGACAGAATCGGAGTGAATGGCCCTGAACGTATGACCGTAGAGGAGATTCAAGACCGCGTGGAATTCGAACTGATGAAATCCGCCCGCAAAGATGTGGCAAAACGATATATTGCATATCGCGACCAACGCTCTATCGCGCGCCAGGCTAAGACTCGCGACATGTTTCTTGAAATCATTGAGGCTAAAAACAATGATATAACTCGAGAAAATGCAAACATGAACACCGACTCTCCGGCAGGGATGATGATGAAGTTTGCATCTGAAACGACAAAACCTTTTGTTGATGATTATCTTTTGTCGGCAAAAGTGAAATCCGCAGTACGCAACAATTATATCCATATCCACGACAAAGACTATTACCCGACAAAGAGCCTCACATGCGTGCAACACCCTCTCGACCGCATTCTCAAACACGGTTTTGTGGCCGGTCATGGAGAATCTCGCCCTGCCAAAAGAATCGAGACAGCAAGCGTGATTGCCTGCATATCTCTTGAGACAGCGCAAAATGAAATGCACGGCGGCCAGGCGATACCCGCTCTTGATTTTTATCTTGCACCTTATGTCAGGGCAAGTTTCATTGAGGAAGTAAAGAACCTCGAACAGTTTGCCGGCAAAGACCTCTCCCATCTGTATAATGCAGAATTAAAGGATTATATAAAGAGGAGCCTCGACGGCCTGGAAGGGGATGAAAGATACCTGCAACATGCCGTCAACAAAACAGTGGGGCGCGTTCACCAGTCGATGGAGGCATTTATCCATAATATGAACACAATCCACTCTCGCGGAGGGAATCAGGTGGTGTTCTCCTCTGTGAATTATGGCACCGACACATCCGCCGAAGGACGATGCGTGATAAGGGAATTGCTCAACTCCACTTATGAAGGCGTGGGCAACGGGGCAACCGCTATATTCCCAATCCAGATATGGAAGAAAAAAAGAGGAGTCAGCTATCTTCCAGAAGACCCTAACTATGACCTCTATAAACTGGCCTGCAAAGTCACTGCAAGAAGATTCTTCCCTAACTTCCTGAATCTTGACGCCACATACAACCGTCACGAACTTTGGAATGCAGAAGACCCCCAACGCTATCTTTACGAAGTGGCAACCATGGGATGCCGCACACGCGTGTTTGAGAACAGATTCGGAGAAAAGACATCTGTGGGGCGCGGTAATCTTTCTTTCACCACTGTAAATATCGTGCGACTTGCAATCGAGGTGATGAAGATAGAAGACAAGGATCAAAGAATTGCCCGATTCTTCGACAAACTCGACAGCGTGCTCGACATCACTGCGCTGCAGCTCGAAGAACGCTACCAGTTTCAAAAGACTGCTCTCGCAAAACAATTCCCCCTTGTCATGAGTGTGCTGTGGAATCATTCCGACAGCATAGGCCCTAACGACACTATTGAAAAGGTAATCAACCAAGGCACTCTCGGAATCGGCTTTATCGGCCTTGCCGAGACTCTGATTGCCCTCATAGGGAAACATCACGGCGAATCGGAAGAAGCTCAGGAACTCGGGCTGAGAATAGTGACCTTCATGCGCGACAAAATAAATGGATATTGCGACAAGTATGGACATAACTATTCTGTGCTTGCAACTCCCGCCGAAGGACTTTCCGGCAAGTTCACTAAAGTCGACCGCAAGCAATTCGGCGTAATTCCGGGAGTGACTGACAAGGATTACTACACCAACTCCAACCATGTGCCTGTTTATTATCATTGCTCTCCACGACATAAAGCAAAAATCGAGGCGCCCTATCACGACCTGACAAGAGGAGGACATATATTCTATGTGGAAATCGATGGCGACGCCACCCACAATGAAGAGGCTATCATGCAGATTGTTGACATGATGGACAAATACAACATCGGTTATGGCTCAGTGAATCACAATCGCAATCACTGCCCGAAGTGCGGATATGAAAACGCAGAGAAGGATCAGACGGCATGCCCTAAATGCGGCGTGAATTTTGAGACTATACAACGAATCACCGGATATCTTGTCGGCACCACCGACCGATGGAACTCCGGGAAACTGGCAGAACTGAAAGACCGTGTGGTTCATAAATAAACAACTCTTCTCTCTGTAGTTACCACAAAATCATGTGCGTCTATTACAACATTTTATCAATAATTCGCGGAACCACGGTCGACGGGCCGGGGTTCCGCACTTCTATTTATCTTGCAGGCTGCTGCCATCAATGCCCGAGCTGCCATAATCCCCAGTCATGGAACCCGCACGCCGGGAAGATAATGACTCTTGAAGAGATTATGAAAATTGTTGAAGAGGAAGACTTCGATGTCACCCTCTCCGGCGGCGATCCGCTTTATAATCCTGACTCCACAAAAGTTCTGATAAAAGCTCTTAAAGACAACGGCAGAAACGTATGGGTATACACCGGCTATACATGGGAAGAGATAACCTCTTCAGAAATTTTAACTGATGCTGTGAAAAAAGCCGATTATTTAGTGGACGGCCCTTTCATTCAATCGAGAAAGAATCCCGACCTTCTTTTCAGAGGCTCTGACAACCAAAGGATTATAAACATAAAAGAATCGTTGCAAAAACAACAGCCAATATTTTACAATCAATAACATTTTCATCACCAGCGCCATACCGGATCCCCGTTTCAACATAAGCACAGCCAACATCCTACGAACATTCCAAACTTTTAATTGGTTATTTTGACAAACGGAATAATCATAAACACAATGCCGGCATTTATTCGACTAAAGCCGATTTTTGCAAGCATATTGAGTTTCTTAAAAGCACGAGGATTATGTTGGAATTTGGATACATATTATTAATTATCGGCTGCGCATTAAGAATTTGGCTACGCCTTTCGGCAAAACACAGAGTCAGCACAATGTCTCCTCAAGCCGTGATTCTTAGAAATCTCGCTATTTCTGATATAAAGCATCAGAATCGACGCGGCCTTACTGAATCAGGCATTATGATTGCCACCGGTTTTTTGATAATTTTGATAACCGGATTATTCAATTAAGATTTTTCATCGTTAATAAAACAGCAATGAATCCACCGGTGGATTCATTGCTGTTTTATTAATCAGTATGTTTATATTTGCAAACCTACATTATTCCTCCGTTTTCTCTTCACCTTCCGGCTTGTCTTCAGAGAACTTTGTCATTCCCTCTTCTACGAGGATATTATACCATGTAAAGAGTTTTTTGATGTCGTTGTCATACACTCTGTCTTTATCAAAGTCGGGGATAACAGCCTCAAACTCTTCACGAAGCCTGCCATCGGAAACCAACTGCTTCACGTCAATGGCCTTACCCCCGTTATGGGCATACACAAGATCCAGAATCTCGCCCAAGGGTTTGTCGCCCGAGTCAGTATACATTGCTATGTCGCCAAGCGACACAACTTTGTCTCTTGAATGAGCGGGGAAACGCTTCTTTGTTTTCAATTCCTCAACAACGAGCATACGATTACCTTGCGACACTATACGGAAAAGCCCGGGCTTGCCGGTGATTGATAAAATCTCTCTTAGCATAATTTATTCCAAATTATTTATTCATCCAACAATTTAAGTATCTTTTCAAGAATAGGAACTTCTCCGCCATTATCAAGAAATTCGGTTTTCTCTTCAGGCAGACAAGAAAATTCCTCGCTTTGAACCCTTATCCTCTCCTTAACCTCATCAGCTGAAACGTTGTTGCGAGCCATGACGCGGGATATTCTCACTTCCTCCGGAGCGATAACCATCCACACCGAGTCGCACACTTCCGCAAGATGGCTTGAAAAAAGTATAGCAGATTCCACAAACACCTTACTATCCTTGCTTTCCGCAAACCTGAGAAAGTCTTCCTTCACGGCAGAATGAACGAGGTTGTTCACTTTTTCCCTTAAATCCGCTTCGCGGAATATACGAAACGCAACATATTTCCTGTCGAGGGAATTATCGTCAAGATATGCCTCCTCTCCAAGCAACGATTTCAGACAGGCCACAAGACGGGAATCCTCCTGCATCAGCCTCCGTGCCTCCAGATCGCAATCATACACAAAAAAACCGTTGCAACGGGCAATTCGGGCAACCACGCTTTTTCCGGAACCTATTCCTCCGGTGATTCCTATCAATCTCCGCATCAGTTTTTAACAATTGTGTATTCTACGCTGTCTGACTTCAGATTGACATTCCTGAGCCTGTCAGGGAAACGCACGGTTTCCACGTGAAGCCTGCTTGAAGAGGAACGTGCAATGTCGTTGTAGTCCACTTGCAATTCTATGTCGTCGTCATCATTGTCAGAAAGCCTGCTCATAGCCACATAATAATCTACAGGCACTTTCGACGGGAAAAGCAACAGGCTCTCGCCATTAGGCACATTCACTGCGGTAATTGTAATCATTGCCTCTTTTCTTACAAGCGGCTCTATCGGCACAGTCACTTTCACCATCGACGGCATGATACGTGCTCCTTTGATTTTTCGCAACTCTACTTCCACCGACGTTGTTTCCGAAACATCCTTCATTTCTATATGGTCTGTGACAACCTTATGGATAGTGTCTACCACCGATTTATCGCCGTACACATACACACTCGACGGCTCTGTCCGTATATCTCCTTCAAGAATGCTTCCGGAGGCAGGATAAATTGCGCCGACAACAGTGACAGGGACACGCTTCCCTTTGTTTGTAGTGTAGACAAGTCGAAGGGAATCAATCGACGACGATGTAATCTGAGCCGTGGAACCGAACGTGCCTTTCAACGCGCTCATCAAATCAGAATGAGTGAACCGCATCACACCGTTTGAAGAATACTCTTTAAAGTCGATATCCACCGACGGATGACGCAAAATGCCGCTTCTCCACAGATTAGTGCCCTTGTCGCGCACACTTACATGCACTTTCTCTGGAATATCACTTATAAACGTGACTGTGTCAGGCACATTGGTGATCTGAATCTTTACATTAAAATTGTCCTGAGCGCTGTCGTTAAGGGCAAGTATAAACCAGAATAAAGCACTTATAGCCACAAAAATAAGAAAAAGCACGGCATCATGGAAACTCGAAGTTTTCTTGAGTTGCTTCCATTTTGTGCGTGCTGTTTCAATTTTTTGTCCCATATAAAAACTGCCGGAGGCGTTCTACCGCCGCCGGCCCTTGCTTTTTATGCTTTTATTATTTCTTTTCAGCCTTGTCGGCTCCCGCAGGATAAACAGATGTCTTGTCAACTTTGATGCTCACTCCGGGGGCTATGTCTATCAAAATGGTATCGTCTGAAATGTCCTTGATTTTTCCATGTATGCCGCCGGCGGTGATTACCTTGTCGCCATTCTGCATGGCCTCACGCGCCTTCTTGATTTCTTTCTGCTTTTTTGACTGCGGACGGATCATGAAAAAATAGAATATCACAATCATCGCAACAATCATTATTATGCCGCTAAGGCCGCCGCCTTGTCCCTGAGCCTGCAGGAGCATTGCATTTAGTAGGTTCATTATTGTTTAGTTTTCGATGTTTTTGCTAATAATGCTACAAAGTTACAAACTTTCCCTCTCTTTTCCAAACTGTAGACGGATGTAAAAATGCAACGGATTAACTTTTTAATATCTTTCCTTCTTCTCTAAGCCTAGTGACTATGGAATGAAGTATGCCATTGACAAAAGCTCCGCTTTTTGATGTGCTGTAACTTTTGGCCAGCTCTATGTATTCATTAATGCTGACCACAAGTGGAATCTTCGGAAAATTTATAATCTCTGACAATGCAGCCATCGTGATGACCACGTCCATCACTGCAAGACGGTCGGAATCCCACTTGTCGGTTTTTACTGACTCATCGATATAACGGCGATAGACATCCTTGTTTTTAACGACGTCCACAAACAGACGTTTTCCGAATGCGGCGTCCTCGTCGTCCTTATACATGGGGAGCACCACCTTGTCGCCCTGGCCGCTCTCTTCAAAACGTTTGAGAGTCTTCAAGAAGAATGTGCCTATGATTTCAATGTCGTCGTTCCAGAACACGGACATCGACTCCAACATCTCAAGGAAATCCTCATTGTGGAACACTATCTGCTTGAAAACATTTCTCCAGAACTCGCAATCTGTATGAAAATCCGTGGCAGGGAAATTCATATACTCGGCATAAAGATCCGACTCCATGATGCTCTTGAGAAGAGAATCAAGCAATCTCGGCTCGTCCGACATCCAGGAAAGCTTGTTTTGCTCCACATATGCAAGCACATCTTCATCCTCTCTTATGGCGCTCACCAGAGCATTTTCCACAAAGCGCATGTTCGGATTGAGATCTTCTGCTGTAGTGATATATTTATGGCGGTTCTCGTCAATCTGCTGTTCGCGCAAATTTGTGAGCTCAACAGGAAGGAGAAGCAATCTGAAATATAATTCTCTTGCTTTTGCCATGCTCACGGCAAGAGTGTTGACAGCATCGTCTATATTGTCGCGAGAAGCGTAGAAGTTACTGAAAGTGTCAGCCATCATCTCCTTCATGCGCTCCACGCCGCGTATCGTATAGTTCTCTCTGCGCGTGAATGCCGAATTAAGCAATGGATTGGGAGAAATAACAAGATTGAACAGCTGCTCCCAGATTTTATCGTCTTCACCCTTGTCGGTGTCAAGATTTTTCAAATAGTTCTTATACACTCCGCTCTCTTTGACCTGCTCGGCAAGAGCGTTGACTACTCCCTGAAGTGAAAATTCATCTACACGAAATTTCATCTGCAACGACTTCACCTTGTCATCGGCAAGAATTTTCTTTATGAACCGCGTGTCTTCCAGCGGGCGATAACCTCCTCTTTTCTCTATTCTCTCTGAAATCCTGATCATCAACATCAACATGTCGAGATAAAGATTGTAGGCGAATCTCTTTTCCTTTGTAGGAGCCGACGGCTGAGATTCAATCATGAAATGGTTTTCAATCAAAAGATATGAATAAAGAAGCTGAATCACCTTTATTCTTATCAACACACGATTTATCATAACTCTTTATGGTCGTATTGTTTATATTTCTTGTCGGAAAAGATTCTTCAATTCCGAGTGCAAAATTAGCCTAAAACGTTCTAATAGCCAAATTTCGCAATCATTATTTCGTCTTGAACCCCGCTTCGAGGCGCTGTCTCACCGCTTCATACAGCATGACGCCGGCTGCCACCGACACATTTAACGAGCCGATGTTTCCGAGAATCGGGATAGCGGCGAGTGTGTCGCACACTTTCAGCACTTCCGGAGAGATGCCGGTGTCTTCCGCCCCCATAACTATGGCCACAGGCACTGTATAATCGGCCTTGACATAACTCTCGGCACCCTTCTCTGAGGCTCCCACGATAAGATATCCGTTATCTTTGAGCTTGCGCACGGCCGACAATGTGTCGCGCTCCCTGCAAACGGGCACATAGAACAACGCTCCTGCCGAAGCTTTCACTGCATCAGAACTTGCAGAGGCGCTTCCTCGCTCAGGTATGACTATGAAATCAACTCCCGCGCAGTCTGCACTACGAGCTATAGCCCCGAAATTGCGGGCGTCGGTCACTCCGTCAAGCACCACCGCCAGTGGAGTCTTGCCATCTTCATACAGCTGCGGAATCACGTTGTCAACTTTATGATAACCCACAGGCGACAACAAGGCTATCGCCCCCTGATGGTTCTTCATCGTGATTCGATTCAGTTTCTCAAGAGGGACACGTTGCATCACAATGTCATATTCTCTGACTTTTTCAATCAACTCTTTTGCAAGGTCTCCACCGATTTCTCTGCGCAGAAGCACTTTGTCAATACTCTTGCCTGCTTCTATCGCTTCAAGAATCGCTCTTATTCCAAAAATATAATCGTTCTTGTCCATTGTCTAAATTTTTAAATACTGTTAGCCATCATTATATTATATACGCATGCCTTTCTCTCATGCTCGAGGCGCGATTATCGGATGTGGATCACTCTGCCGACCCAAGAAGCTCACGGGCATTTAGCATTGCGGCCTCGTTGACTGTTGTGCCGGAAAGCATTCCGGCCAGCTCCCGTATTCTTTCCTCGTCAGACAACCGACGCACATGCGACACAGTTCGCTCTTCGTTGTCAGTCTTATAGACTTTGAAATGGCTGTCGCCCTTGGCGGCCACCTGCGGAAGATGCGTGATGGCGATCACCTGCATCTCCTTTCCCATTCTCTTCATCATCCCGCCCATCTTATCTGCAATCTCCCCCGACACTCCTGTGTCGACCTCATCAAAAATTACGGTAGGGAGATTCATGCATTTTGCCATAATCGACTTTATGCTAAGCATAAGGCGAGCTGTTTCTCCGCCGGAAGCCACTTTCGACATCGGCTGCATGGCATGGTTCTTGTTGAAACTGCACACAAACTCCGCGCTGTCCTGCCCTTCAGAAGTGAGCTTCCCTTGAGTCAATTCCACCTCAAAGCGCAAATTGGGAAGCCCGAGAGGCTTGGCGGTCATCGTTAGAATGTCGGCAAACTCTGCTGCCGCTCTCTTTCTTGCCTCGGTAAGAAGCCCAGCCTTTGTTTTTAATTCTCTGGCAAGCGACTTTGCCTCCGTCTCCATCTCGGCAATGTCTATATCGCCGCCGTCAATAGAGTCAAGACGCTGCCGGAGGTCGGCGTGAAGATTCACAAGCCCGGCCTCGTCACTCACTTTAAAATGCTTTATGGCATCATAAAGAAGGTTCATTCTGGCCGTGACTTTCGCCAGACGCGCAGGATCTGATTCAACCCGGTCAAGATAGTCGTAGACAGTCTCCGATATATCTTTGAGTTCTATCCTCAGTGATTCCAGACGCCTCATGAGCTCTTCGCCGCCATCTTCTTCAAAAAGCGACATATTCACTTTTGAAAGCGAATCCGACACTATGGACAGAGATGGAATCATGGCGCGGTCGCCGGCTTCAAGAAGATTGTATGCCTCGCCGAGGTCTTCGCGAATCTGGTCGGAATCACTGAGCATATCAAACTCCTGCTCAATTTGCTTCAACTCTCCTTCGCGTGGCTTGATCTTATCGAGCTGCTCAAGCTGAAACACGATAAAATCACGATTCTCCCTGTTCTTTTCAATCCTCTCCCTTATTTTCTTTATTTTTGCACGAAGCGCCACATATTTTGAAAAGTCTTTCTTGTAGTCAGCAAGAATACCCTTGTTGCCGGCAAAAGCATCAATAATTGAAAGATGGCTCGAACTTTGCGACAACACAATATTGCTGTGCTGAGAATGAATGTCTACAAGATTACCGGTCACAGCCGAAAGCACCTGAAGAGTGACCGGGGTGTCATTCACGAAAGCCCTCGAACGCCCGGAAGGCGAAACCTCCCTTCTCACAATCAACTCCTGCGGATTCCATTCAAGCCCATTAGATTCCAGCACATCCTGCAATTGCGGGTCAATGCCGGAAAATGTTGCCTCTATCACAGATTTCCTTGTCTTGTCGGATATGGCCTTCGTCTCCGCTCTCTCTCCAAGAAGAAGAGCAAGAGCCCCGAGCATGATTGACTTGCCCGCACCGGTCTCGCCGGTGACAATTACAAAGCCGGGATCAAAGTGCAGACTGACATCATCAATCAGAGCGTAGTTCTTTATTGTCAGACTTTCAAGCATCTTATAAAATTATTAACCATACTTTTTCCACCGCAAGACAATCACTGATTCTCTTCAGGAGTCTTGATTTTATTGAGACGTTCCATATCGGTGGGATAGATGGGCTGAAGAAGTTCATAAACCTCGTCGCGTTCCGACTGCGGAGCCTTGGAATAGACATTCACAAGTTCATCGAGCTTGGCGTCACGAAACATTGAGAGCGCCACCGACATCGGAGCATTCTTATAGACAGTGCCAATTGCCTTTATCGCTTCCGTTATTGCGGCACGCCCCTTGTCGGGGCTTGTCACCATCTCGTCGAGACCCTTGCGGTGATACTGATAATTCATTTCGCGAATGGCAGAGGTGTTGCTGTCAGTGAACGAACTCAACACGGCGCTTCGGTTTTTGGTGTCTTCAAATGCTCTCCACCCTACTTCTCCACTCGACTGCGCCATTTGCACAATCGACGCCGCCTTGTCGAAATATGGCTGCCCGCCGTTGGGAGAGAAACTGTCGAAATCGATGGCAAGAAAAAGATAGGCATAGAAATTCAGTATTCCCGTGAGGTTGCTGTCCCAGCTGCTGTCGTTAAAGATAAGCGGGTCACCCTCACGGTAGTCGAACTCTATCTTGGTGTCTTTAAAATTCAGGAGAGTCGTGGTGTAGGTGCTGTTATACACAGGACGCGAAACCTGCACTTGCAAGTCTCCTTTAATCCTGTCGTCAGCATATTCCTTCACAGTCAGGAAAAACCGGCATTCTATCTTTTCATTGGGAGAGAAAACCGCGTTAGTCCACTTTGTCTCGTTGAAATACTCCGTGATGCTTTCCTGCAATGATTGAAACACACTCTTGTTGGTGCCCTCTATCGAACTTGAATTGACCTCTACGGTGCATTGCAGCTCCTGCGCCGACACACATGGAGAAACAGCAAGCAAGAAAACCGTTATTATTAACGGAACCAGAAAATTGTTTTTCATATTTCGTAAATTCATCATTTAAATAACGTTTTCTTGGCCTTATTATTTGAAAGCGCGGAACCACCCGCAAACCCTATGTCGCAACCTGCCTCTGAATTATCTATTGGCCGTGACTACATCCACAATGTCTTTTGCAACTTCCGCTTTGCTTTTTGCACCGAATTTCAATGTCTCCCCATCGGCCGAAAGCATCGTTATCTTATTAGTGTCTTTCATGAACCCGGCCTCAGGGTCGCGCAATGAATTCAACACTATCCAGTCGAGATTCTTTTTCTTTAGTTTCTTGACTGCGTTCTCGACTTCGTTGTCGGTTTCAAGTGCAAACCCTACGAGCACCTGCCCGTTTTTTCTCTCACCTATGGCGGCGGCAATATCCGGATTCCTAACAAGACGCAGCGTGACTTCATCCTTGTTCTCACGCTTGATTTTCTTGTCTGACACTTCTGCCGGCGCATAGTCAGCCACAGCGGCGGCAAGCACAACGTAGTCAGCCGAGCCCGACGCATCAAGAGCGGCTACACACATTTCTCGGGCAGAAGTCACATCCACTCTCTTTATCCTGCTGTCAGACACAGAAAGCCGGCTCGGGCCGGCCACAAGTGTAACCTCAGCGCCTCTTGACGCAAATTCCTCAGCAATGGCAAACCCCATTTTCCCGCTTGAATAGTTGCCTATAAACCTCACCGGGTCTATATTCTCATAAGTAGGGCCGGCAGTCACCACCACCCTCTTGCCTGCAAGCGACTCTCTGCTTGCAAAAAATGACTCAACAGCTTCTGCTATTTCTTCCGGCTCCGCCATGCGCCCCTTTCCTGTAAGGCCGCTGGCAAGCTCTCCTGAGCCCGGTTCCACTATCATCACGCCATCCTCCCGCAATGTGGCCACATTGCGCTGAGTTGACGGATGAAGCCACATGTCAAGATCCATGGCAGGGGCTACCATCACCGGTTCTTTTGCTGAAAGATATGTAGTGACAAGCATATTGTCGGCAATTCCGTTGGCCATTTTTCCTATGGTGGACGCAGTGGCAGGCGCCACTACCATAAGGTCGGCCCAGATTCCGAGATCGACATGGCTATGCCATTCTCCCGTGTTGGCAGAAAAAAACTCACTCACAACCGGCTTTCCGCTAAGTGCCGACAAAGTGGCGGGCGTTATAAACTCCTTGCCGTTGGGCGTTATGACAACTTGAACTTCCGCGCCCTTCTTAATCAGAAGCCTCAACAGATAGGCCGACTTATATGCTGCAATCCCGCCTGTGATTCCAAGCACTATGTGTTTACCTTTCAACATATCTTATTCCGTTTATCCGGCTTTATTTCTTAGCAACTCCCCTTTCCTGGTTATATTTGAATTTAAGCTGGCAAAGCACATCCTTTGTGTTTTTAGGAAAATCTCCTTGCATAATCCAATCGAAGAATGAAGGCTCCCTGCGCAAGACATCTCTCACAGCTTTTCCTTTGTGCTTGCCAAAATTGAAAACGGGCACATCATTGTCATCAAGAACAATACGGGCCGCAAGGTCAAGATTCCTCCCTATTGTGGAGAATTTTGCAAGAAACTCAACATCGTTTTCGAGTTCAGGATACTTTGCAAGCTGACCGAGCAACACTTCATATGTGGCCTGTGTGTCGGCAAGCGCACTGTGGGCATCCTCAAGATTTGCTCCGCAATAAAATTTGTAGGCCGCCACAAGAGTGCGCTGCTCCATTTTATGAAAAATATTCTGCACGTCTATGAAGCGGCGTCCTGCTATGTCGAAGTTTATTCCGCATCGCCCGAACTCCTCCATTAGCACCGGCACATCAAACTTGTTACTGTTATATCCCGCAATGTCACTACCTTCAAAAATTGATAGCAACGACTTGGCTATCTGCCTGAAAGTCGGTTCATCCTTAACGTCTTCGTCAGTGATGTGATGAATGGCCGTGCTGGCCGGAGGTATAGGCATCTCAGGGTTGATTCTCCTTGTTTTTTTCTCCTCGCGCCCGTCGGGATAAATCTTTATATACGATAATTCAACGATGCGGTCGTGAGTTACATTTGTGCCTGTGGTCTCGAGGTCAAAGAATATTATCGGCCTTTCGAGATTAAGTTTTATATCGTGGTTCATTTTCTTATACAGCCTGATTACTAACGATTACTCAATCACCTGCATAGGCATCTGGATGGTGACAATATTCTCATTTGCAGCCTGCTCCAACGGCTCGAAAATGCCGGGCCGGGCCGGGTCGGAAAGTTTCACAAGCACAGTTTCGCCTCCGAGATTATTAAGGATTTCAACTGTAAACACTGAATTAAATCCAATTGTCATGTCGTTGCCTTGATAATCACACATCACTCGCTCCTCTGCCGATGTGCCATAGTCAAGATCCTGAGCGGCAAGGCGTATGCTCCCTTGAGTGATCTCAAGCTTCACAAGATTCGATGCCTTGCTGGCAAAGATAGCCACTCGTCTCATTGCGTTCAGAAAAGCCGCCCTGTCGATTGTCACAACAAATGGATTGCTTTCCGGAATCACTCTGTTGTAGTTAGGATAATTACCCTTAATAAACCTGCAGGTCAACGTGTAGTCGCCAAATTCAAACTTGGCGCCCTTAGTGCCGATTGTCACTTTCACAGCCTGGTCTTCCTTTCCGAGAATCCCTTTCAGTATGGATGCAGGCTTGGCAGGCATGATAAAACCTCTTGAGATGCCGGGGTTGACATCTGTGTTGATATATCGCACAAGCTTATGTGTGTCGCTCGCCACAAATGTGATATCGCCTTCATGAATATCCCAGTAAATACCGGTCATCATCGGCCGGATGGTTTCAAGGCTCACAGCATAGATTGTTTTCTCTATCCCTTTCAAAATCACAGAAGCCGGCACCTCTATCTCCACCTTATCCTCTTCTGCCTTTTCTCCTCTGGGATATTCATCGGCATTTATGCCCATGAAAGAGAAATGTCCGTTGAGGAACACCACTTCCACCTCTCCTGTGGTATTGTTATAGTTGAAAGACAACGGCTGATTGCTTATCTCTTTTGTTATTTCCAACAAAGTCTTCGCAGGCAAGGCCACTGCGCCTTCACCTTCGCAATCCATCACTTCCACACGAGCCGTGACAATATTTTCCTGATCGCTTCCGGTGATTGTCAGCCAACCGTTCTCTACCTCGAATAGAAAATTATCAAGAATAGAGAGTGCGTTTTTAGAACTGATTACCTTATTTACGGCCTGAAGCTGCTGCTGGAAAACTTTTCCATCGATATTGAACCTCATATAATGTTTTGTTTAGTTTCGTTTAATTGGGGCCATCCGGACACGGACAACACATTAAATGCAAAATTAATCATTTTTTCTGACTCTTCAGGCGCACAGAGCCAAAATTCTTCGCATTCTTTGCAACGATAAAATCCTCCATGAAATCACACTTCTGTTTTGAATCTGAGCAATGATGAAAACAGGGATGATAAAAAAAACACAGCAGCAAATAATGAAGGAAGCCGCCGAACGCAATGCGTTCGGCGGCCTTGTAGAATTATGGTGTGGCTATGCCCGCGCCCTGACGAAAGGCAGAGCGGTTGTCAGGCATATGAATAGTCTGAGATTACTCAGCTACCACTTCAAACTCAATCTCTTTAACCACTTCCTTGTGGAATTTGATAGTGGCAGTGTAAGTGCCGACCTCTTTCACAGATTCCTTCAGGTAGATGATCTTGCGGTCTACATTGTGGCCAAGTTTCTCGAGAGCCTCAGAAATCTGAAGAGCGTTGACAGAACCAAACACAGTGCCTGTTGCGCTTGTCTTAGCTCCGATTGTGAGTTTAACGCCTTCGAGAGCAGCGGCAGCAGCCTCTGCATCAGCTTTGATTTTGGCAATTTTGTGTGCTCTCTGTCTCTGGTCTTCAGCGAGCTGCTTGAGAGCGGCGTTAGAAGCGATGATGGCTTTTCCCTGGGGGATAAGGTAGTTACGGCCATAACCATCTTTCACTTCGACAACATCGTCCTTGTAGCCGAGTTCGGCCACATTTTCTTTAAGTATTAATTTCATGTTGATTCTTTTTGTCGGGTTAAAAAATGATTATTTCATCAAGTCTGCCACATAGGGAAGGAGGGCAAGATGGCGTGCGCGCTTCACAGCCTGTGCCACACGGCGCTGGAACTTCAAAGAAGTGCCTGTGATGCGGCGGGGAAGGATTTTGCCCTGCTCGTTGAGGAATTTCTTGAGGAATTCGGGATCTTTGTAGTCGATATACTTGATGCCGCTACGTTTGAAACGGCAATATTTTTTCTTCTTTGTGTCGACTGAAAGGGGAGTGAGATAACGGATTTCGCTATTTGCTGCCATGATTAAGCCTCCTTGTTTTCTGCTGCGGCAACTGCCTCAGCGGGTTGTTCACTTGCTTTCTTTGCTCTCAGGTTGCGACGCTTCTCTGCATATTCCTGAGCATATTTGTCAAGACGGAATGTGAGGAAACGGATTACGCGCTCGTCGCGACGGAATGCCACTTCGAGTTTTTTAACGATTGTGGGCTCACCTTTGAATTCGAGCAGGCAGTAGAAGCCTGTTGATTTCTTCTGGATGGGGTAAGCGAGCTTGCGGAGGCCCCATGTCTCTTCATTGACGATTTCTGCGCCATTCTGGCCGAGAACGTCTTTGAACTTTTCTACCGCTTCCTTCATCTGGTCGTCAGACAAAACGGGAGTTAAAATGAAAACGGTTTCGTAAGAATTCATACGTTTTACGTTGATTAATAATTATTATTATTGTGATTATCACAGTCCTGAATCAAACATAAGCAACATTTCAAGATTCAGTCCGCGAAAAACCGACGCAAAATTAATAAAAATCTGACATTCCTCCAAATTTTTAATCACTGCAAATAACTTGCAAACTAATTTTTACGTATTTTCCGCTTGATTGAACGCATTCTTCAATTGATTGATCGCAGACGCTCAATCGCCTCCTCACGGCCGGCAGTTACTTTCGACGCATAGTGGGCGTCGCTGTCAACGGCTATCGCCACTTTGGCGTCGAGGAGTTTTTTCCACCACCTCTCTGCCGGATAGAACCTCGATTTGTCGGCAAACGCTTTTGTATTGACCTCTACAACCACATCTGTGTCTTTCACATGACCGACCACGTCGTCTATCAATGCCTCATACCATCCTTGGTTCTCTATCTCCGGGTCAGCCATTGACGCGTTGCCGGCAATCTTGTCAAAATGCCCCAGAAGGTCAATCCCTCCCCTCTCAAGCATTGTCAGCACTTGCTCGAAATATTTCTCCACCACATATCGGAGGTCGCCGTTGAATCCGTTTTTCAGATAATCGGCAAAACGCTCGAACCGACCGTCGCAGTCAAGAAACACACCTTCCTGATTAGGAACAAAATGCACTGACCCAAGCCTGAAGTCAAGCGGCATATTCTGAAAATAATCTATATGAGGCCCCCAGTCGTCGCCGAGATAATCGATTTCAAAAGATGTGAGAACATCCATCTTTCCGCAGTATAGGTCGGCCACGCGTGCCACCTCTTCAAAATATTCGCCCACCTTTTCTTTTGGCATATTGCAAGTCGACTCAATCGGCACAGGAGAATGGGGAGTGAATGCAAAATATCTCATTCCTGCATCTGACGCACTCCCGGCGATGTCTGCAATTGTGTCGCGCCCGTCGCAAAACTGAGAATGGGCATGAAAATTATAGCGGTCTGTTTCCTCAATTATATGCTTAAGATTTTTTACCATACTTTTTCACCTGAATAAATGTATTTGCAATTTAAAACAGACAGGGGCACTCATCGGGCACACCCTGTCTGCACATTATCTTAATGACGCCAAAAGCGGCACACTTCTTTACTTTACCTGTCAGGCAAGCTCCGGCTTGGCCTCATAGCTGCGAAGCCACATTGTGAATATAGCAAGGAACACACCGCTAACAGCCACGCCTATGCACACAGCCAGCTCATAAGGAATGGGCACTTCCCACAGGCCCGTGGTAATCGCGCTGAAACCCTCCGGCGCAAAGAAAATATAGGTGGTTGTGACACACGTCATGAACAGTGCCGGCAAAAGAGTGACTATATACATCTTCTTTCGCGCCGCAAGATACACCGTCAACGCCCACAACGTGAATACCGAAAGTTCCTGGTTGCACCATGCGAAATAACGCCACAACACTTCATATGGGAGAAGCATTATAACAAAGCAAAGCACAAAAATAGGGATTGAGACAGCAAGCCTCTTCACAATGTTCTTCTGCTCAACGCCCATGAAATCAGCCGCTATCAGGCGTGCGCTTCTCAATGCAGTGTCGCCCGAAGTGATAGGGGCGGCGATCACTCCCAATATGGCAAGAATGCCTCCGAATGCGCCAAGCCATGACGAAGAGAGATTGTTGACGAGAACCGCAGGAGAAGACCCGGCCAGCGTAGCCTCAAGGCTGGAATACCCGCCGGTGAAAGCGATTGCAGCCGCAGCCCATATAAGAGCCACAACACCTTCCGTAACCATTGCCCCGTAGAACACGATGCGGGCGTGCTTCTCATTGCCGAGACAACGGGCCATCATCGGCGACTGTGTGGCATGGAAGCCGGATATTGCCCCGCAGGCTATCGACACAAACATCATCGGGAATATAGGGCTACTTGCGGGGTCGGACTTGTGATTATAAAACCCATCCCACATTTCGGGCAGGGCGTCGCCATGCACAAAGAGCATCACCAGTATCCCTACCGCCATAAACAGCAAAGCAAATCCGAACACCGGGTAAAGCTTGCCGATAAGCTTATCCACAGGCAAGAGCGTAGCAGCCATGTAGTAGGCAAATATCACCACAATCCAAAACATCTTGTCAAGATGCTCCGGAGTGAGCATGGCAAGAAGGTCGGCGGGGTTATAAACAAAAACCGCTCCAACAAGAATCATAAGTATCAGCGCGAAACCACGCATCACCTGCTTCACCTTGTTGCCCAGCTGCTCACCCACAATCTCCGGCAACGACGCCCCGTCGCGCCTTAATGAAAGCATTCCGCTGAAAAAGTCATGCACGGCGCCTCCGAAAATTGTGCCGAACACAATCCACAGAAATGCGGCAGGGCCGAACATCACTCCCATTATCGCGCCGAAAATAGGGCCGAGGCCGGCTATATTCAGAAACTGTATGAGATAAATCTTCCATGTGGGAAGCAAAACATAGTCCACACCGTCAGCCTTTGTATGGACAGGAGTTTTTCGCGATGGGTCAACTCCAAAGACCCGGCTTACAAAACGTCCGTATAAACAAGACCCTATGCACAAAACAGCGAGTGCAATTACAAATGAAATCATCTCTTCCCTTTCTCTAAACGATATACTTCACTGCGAAATCCGGCGATTTCGCCATTCTGCTTCTCTTCTTGCCTTTCGAGCTGCAAAATTTCATCTTTCACATTGTCGGCATGATTCACGCGATAACGCTCCCTGAGGCCCTTGAGCTTCTTTCGAGTCCCGATTCGCGCATTCACAGCCCTGACATAATCATTCATTGCCTCGCGAGCCTTTGCATTCTTAAAATCTGAATAGGCGGTGTAACGCACTCCATTTCCCATAGGGAAGCTGAATTCCTCCTTCTTGGCCGGTTTCTCCTCCCCTATTTTTGATATTGCAGAAAGCAGACCCTCATATTTGTCTCGGTCGGCAGGATTCTGGGTGGAACGATAGTCTGTGAGCCGCGCCTTTGCAAGCAGCGTCTCGTCGTCAGGGTCATAGTTTCTACGAAGTTCGTTCACGACATAAACGTAGACCGTTATCTTGTCGCC
This sequence comes from Muribaculaceae bacterium, assembly GCA_009775365.1. Taxonomy (GTDB): domain Bacteria; phylum Bacteroidota; class Bacteroidia; order Bacteroidales; family Muribaculaceae; genus Lepagella. Next base: position 20,795 of record VSPM01000022.1, on the reverse strand, counting down.
AAGCAGATTCCTGTCAGTGGCCCACCAGCCCACGCCGTTCTCTTCATCTATGGCGAGCATAAAATCATCGTGAGGGGAGTTGAACGGCATCCCTATGTTCTGAGGCAGAAGATACTCTCCGGTGGAGGCGTCGCGTGTAGCCACAAATATGTCATAACCGCCCATCGACTCATCACCGTCAGAGGCATAATAGAGAGTGACGCCGTCGGGCATCATGAAAGGATAATCATTATATCTCCCTTTGCCGAGAATATCTGATGTGGCAGAAGGCTCCTGCCACACACCGTCAGTGAGACGCAGGCTCTCCATGAGCCGCACATTCCCAACGCTGTCCGGCTCGCCCCACATCATGAAGTCGCCCCCTTCGTTCACAAAAGCCATCACCGCTCCGCTGCTATGCTCCTCTATCGGCATTTCATCGGGAGTGAGGAGGCGTCCCGCAGAACGCGGAAGCCTGTAGGCTTTGAAAAAATTTTCAAAAGGAACTGCTATAGAGTCAATCACAGTGATATTTTCCACTCTTCCAAGCGAGTTTTCCGCTATCATCAGCTGCCGTTCAAGCTCCTCGACAGTCTCTCCGACCACTTGCCTCGACTTCTCTCTGTGACGCTTGAATTCGCCATAAAAATCCGTCGCCGTGTCGAAATCATAGTCAAGAAAAGAGAGCCGGCCGAGATAAAGGTTAGCCGGGCCGCTTCCTTTTCCCTTTGCAGCCTGGAGAAGAGTCTTCGCTTCCGCATAATTGCCGCTTTCAAACTCGCAGGCCCCGGCCAGATAATTGTATTGGGCGGTCTGCGCCACTTTCGGATTAGCCGCCACAGCCTCTTTCAGAAGCTGGCTTGCCTTCCAATAGTCGCCCTCGTTCACAAGCTGGCGCGCATTTTCCATGATGTCGGCCTGCGCCGAAGCCACACAGGATCCCAGCATTAGGCCACATAATATTAGTTTCATTCCAAAAATCTTATTCAATTAACCCCTCACGCACCCTATATGGGGGCAAAATTACTCATTTTTAACGATATTTCAAACTTAAATTCAACGAGAGGCACGTTTTAGTGAGCCGATTTAAACTTTTTTTAGTAACTTTGCCACGAAATCCGTATTGATACAACAAATCATATTTATAAATTCCATCCATATGAGTCTAAATATCATTGTACTCGCCAAGCAAGTACCTGATACCCGCAATGTGGGGAAAGACGCCATGAAGGCAGACGGCACTATCAACCGAGCCGCCCTTCCGGCAATTTTCAATCCAGAAGACCTTAACGCTCTTGAACAGGCCCTTAAACTTAAAGAAATGTATCCGGGCAGCAAAGTGACTCTGCTCACTATGGGCCCGGCCCGCGCTGCAGAGATTGTAAGAGAAGGCATGTTCCGCGGAGCCGACGGCGGCATTGTGCTCTCCGACCGCGCTTTCGCCGGCAGCGACACGCTCGCCACCTCCTACGCTCTTAGCGCCGCTGTTCGCAAAATCGGTGATTTCGACATCATCATCGGCGGACGCCAGGCCATCGACGGCGACACTGCACAGGTTGGCCCTCAGATTGCCGAGAAACTTGGAATTCCTCAAATCACATATGCTGAAGACATCATCAGCGCCGACAACTGCGAAGTTGTTGTGAAACGCCGCATAGAGAGCGGAGTGGAGACAGTAAAAGCAAAACTCCCTCTTGTAGTGACTGTGAATGGATCAGCCGCCGAATGCCGCCCGCGCAATGCAAAGGCGCTTCAGAAATACAAATACGCAGCAGTGCCTTCAGAACTCACCGACGAGGCAAAAAAGGCATTCGTGGAGAAACGCCACTACCTTGCCATCGGCGAGTGGAGCGCGTCTGACGTTGACGCCGACCTTGCACAATGCGGCCTTGCCGGCTCCCCCACAAAGGTAAAGTCTATCGAGAACGTGGTGTTCACAGCCAAAGAGGCACGTCGCATCGAGAACAATGACGAAGAGCTCGAATGCCTCATCAAGGAGCTCATAGCAAACCACACTATCGGCTAATCGATTCTATCAACAACGAAAACATCTGAATTAAAATGGCAGACAAAAATAATCTTATCGTCTATTGTGAATACGAAGACGGCAAAGTGGCCGACGTGAGCCTCGAACTGCTCACCAAGGGTCGCCAGTTGGCCGACAAACTCGGCATAAAGCTGGAGGCCGTGGTTGCCGGCGACAAACTCGAAGGCATCGAGCAGCAAATTCTCCCTTATGGCGTAGACACTGTCTATAAGTTTGAAGACTCGCGCCTGTATCCCTACACTTCTCTCCCCCACTCCTCTATCCTCATCAATCTTTTCAAGGAGATTCAGCCCAGAATCGCGTTCATGGGCGCCACATCAATAGGCCGCGACCTTGGCCCGCGCGTGTCGTCGGCTCTCCACAGCGGACTCACCGCCGACTGCACCTCTCTTGAAATCGGCGACTACACCGACGCCAAGACCGGCACCGAATATAAAGACCTTCTCTATCAGATCCGCCCCGCCTTCGGCGGCAACATCGTGGCCACAATCGTCAACCCCGAGTGCCGTCCCCAGATGGCAACCGTGCGTGAGGGCGTGATGAAGAAAGAGGCCGTAGATTCCAACTACAAAGGCGATATCATCGACAAGGAGGTTAACAAATACGCATCTCCCGAAGATTTCGTAGTCGAGATTATCGACCGCCATGTAGAGAAATCAAAAGTGAACCTCAAAGGCAGCCCTATAGTGGTGGCCGGAGGATACGGCGTGGGAAGCAAGGAGAATTTCGACCTCCTTTATAAACTCGCCGACACTCTTGGCGCTGAGGTTGGAGCAAGCCGCGCGGCTGTCGACGCCGGATGGGCCGACCACGACCGCCAGATTGGCCAGACAGGCGTGACCGTGCGCCCAAAACTTTACATTGCCTGCGGCATATCCGGACAGATCCAGCACATAGCCGGCATGCAGGAATCTTCCATAATCATATCGGTCAATTCCGACCCGGACGCTCCTATCAACACTATCGCCGACTATGTGATCACCGGCAAGATTGAGGACGTTCTCCCGAAACTTATCAAGTATTATAAAAAGAATTCAAAATAATGGCTAACTTCTATAATGACAATAACTCTCTTAAACACCATCTCAGCCATCCCATGATGGAAAAGATTGTGGAGCTCAAAGAGAGAAACTTCGCCGACGCCGACAAGTTTGACTACGCGCCCCAGAATTTCGACGACGCAATGGACAGCTATGACCGTGTGCTCGAAATCGTGGGCGACATTTGCGCAAATGTGATAGCAGAGAATGCCGAGGATGTTGACCACGAAGGCCCTGTTGTGAAGAACGGCCATGTGGATTATGCTTCCGGCACACAGAAAAATCTCGACGCCTGCCGCAAGGCCGGGCTCATGGGCATGTCTATGCCTCGTCGTCTCGGCGGCCTCAACTTCCCTATCACTCCTTACATCATGGCCGCCGACATGGTGAGCCGCGCCGATGCCGGGTTTGAAAACCTCTGGGGGCTTCAAGACTGCGCAGAAACAATCTATGAGTTCGCCAATGAGGAGCAGAAAGAGAAATATATCAAGAGAGTGTGTGAGGGCGAGACTATGTCGATGGACCTCACAGAGCCTGATGCCGGCTCCGACCTTCAGTCGGTTATGCTCAAGGCCACCAAGAAAGAAGACGGCACTTATGTGCTCAACGGCGTGAAGCGCTTCATCACCAACGGCGACAGCGACATCCACTTGGTGCTCGCCCGCTCAGAGGAGGGCTCTAAAGATGGACGCGGCCTTTCCATGTTCATCTACGACAAGCGCAACGGCGGTGTCACAGTTCGTCGCATCGAAAACAAGATGGGCATCAAGGGTAGCCCCACTTGCGAACTTGTCTACAAAGACGCTCCCGCCGAACTCGTAGGCAGCACTCGTCTTGGTCTTATCAAATATGTGATGGCTCTTATGAATGGCGCACGCCTCGGCATCGCCGCCCAATCTGTCGGCATCAGCGAGGCTGCTTATCGCGAGGCTCTTGCGTATGCAAAAGACCGCAAGCAGTTCGGCAAGTCCATTATCGAGTTCCCCGCTGTGGCAGAAATCCTTTCTGTCATGAAAGCCAAGCTCGACGCCTCCCGCGCCCTTCTCTACGCTTGCTCTCGCTTTGTCGACATGTATAAGATTTATGACGACATCGCAAAAGAGCGTCCCCTCACTCTCGATGAAAAGAAAGAGCAGAAATATTACAGCCGTCTCGCCGATGCGTTCACTCCTCTCGCAAAGGGTATGACATCTGAATTCTGCAACCAAAACACTTACGATTGTATCCAGATTCACGGCGGCTCAGGTTTCATGAAGGATTACGCTTGCGAACGTCTTTATCGCGACGCACGCATCACATCCATCTACGAGGGCACAACACAGCTTCAGGTGGTTGCCGCAATCCGCCACGTCACCACCGGCACATATCTCAACAAGATTCGTGAGTTTGAGGCGCAGGAGGTTCATGCAGAAGACGAGGCAATCAAAAACACTCTCGTATTCATGACCCAGCAATATGCTGATGCCGTTCAGGCCGTAATGGGTGTTGACGACACCAAGTACCATGACTTCATGGCTCGCCGTCTTGTTGAGATGGCAGGTCACATCATCATGGGCTATCTCCTTCTCGAAGACACTCAGAGAAACGAGGAGTTCCGCAAGTCGCTCGTTGTCTACGTTAAATACGGACAGGCCGAGGTTGAGCGCCACGCCTCTTTCATCGGCAATTTCCGCCCTGAGCAAATCAACGACTACCTCTATTGATATTTCAAATTATAGTAATCAGAAAACAGGGATTAGATTGAGGTCTAATCCCTGTTTTTTACTTGCCATAACCATGTCTGCTATAATTAACTGCCATACTGAAACACTAAAAGGCAGACACATACACAAAACTTATGTAATAAGGGTTATTATTTGAAGAGGGCTCCGGAGCAGAGTGCGATTGAAAAGATGGTCAGGAAACCGGTCCAAAGCACCAAGTCGAGAGGCCGATAATATATTATTCGCCCATTGATAGTCAGTTTTCTCTTAGGAGGAATATACCCCGGCTTTTTACACCCTTTCCAATAGTTCATAACGGCTGATGCCACCAGGAACACTACGCCTCCGCATATAGAGCCGACTAATATTCCTGCAATAAGGTCGCCCGGATAATGCACACCTAAATAGAGCCTCGAATAGCAGTTGAGCAACGCCCACATGATTATAAACAATGTGAATCTCCAACGATAAAAGAATAGCGACATAAGACTGACAACTGCGAAAGTGTTGGCGGCATGACACGACGGGAAGCCATACCTCCCGCCCCTGTAGTCGTTCACAATATGCACCATAGCCGATATCGGGTTGTCAAGATTGGCAGGACGAAGCCGTTCGAACATGGGGCGAAGCAAAGAGGCTGTGACCTGGTCGGCTAATGTCACGGCAAGAACCGCACCAACCACCATTACCACCATCGTGCGCCAGCCTCCTGTGCGCCATAAGGCTATAACCAAAGCCACATACATAGGCACCCATATTATTTTGCTTGTAGACATCTTCATGAAGACATCCCAATAGAGCGCATGAAAAGAGTTCAGCCAGAGAAAAATCTCTGTGTCAAGATTCAAGATATACTCAGTCATCGTTTTGAAAGATCGTCATATAATAGTTGTAGAAATGCTTTTGCAGAGTCTTCATTCCGCGCCGACGCCCCATAAAGAGGCACTATCTTATCGGAGTCAAGATTATAGATTGTGGTGTCGCTCTCTGTCACCATCCCTATTAGAGAAGGGTCGGCAAAGAAAGCGAAATGAGTTGTACATGGATTCAGAAGATTCCTCGAAAATGAGAAATCATCATGAGGCAGGCGCAAAGCCCCAAGCAGCGTCGAGGCTATGTCTATCTGCGAACCGGCAGTGTTATCCGTGCCCCTGTATGCCAAAGCCCCTCCCGTAATTATCAATGGCACCTTATGCCTTGCCAACGGGTCGTCTGTGTCGGGATATGCCCCGTAATGATCGGGGACAATCACTACAAGAGAATTATTCCATTCCTTTCCATCATGCAAAGCATTGATAAAATCAGCCGCGCAACTGTCGGCATACGCAAACGCGCGTGCCCTAATATCGGGAAAACGCCCCTTGTCGTCGTATGGAACCTCAAAAGGCTCATGGGAACTTGAGGTCTGAATCACTTTTAATTTCGGTTTATCAGCCTCATAAGGTGCAAGCTCGCCTATAGCCATTGAAAACACCTCATCATCATGCGCCCCCCATTTGCTCAGACGTTTGCTTACGGGGAAGTCAACATCAGATATAATCCTGTCGAAGCCTGCATTCACAAGATATGCCTTCATGTTGGTAAAGTTTGCATCCCCTCCATAGTAGTAGGTCGACGAATATCCCCCCTCCTCTTTCATTCTGCGTGGGAAAGACGGGAGATTTTCAGTTTTCGACACAAATTTCATTATCGACGTGTTTGGCTGACCGGGATAACCGCTCATAATCGACACAAGGCCACGGTCTGTGCGGAAGCTGTTGGCATAAAAGTTGGTAAACATTAATCCCTCCCGGGCTATGCTGTCAAGCCTAAGAGCCACTTCTTCTCCACCAACCGACGGGAAAAGCTGTGAAGAGAAACTCTCAAGAATAATGACATACACATCGGGCCTGACACCGCCGCGTATCAATGGCACGATAGAATCACAAGGCGATTCTGTCAGCTGCGAGAATAGCCTTCGGGCTTTCTCATCTTCAAAAAACCTATATTGTTCAGAAAAATTATCCTGATGCGTAAGGCTATACATCAAAGAGAACGCCGGATTCACGGCCGCATGATTCAATCTTTGGTCCGCACTGAAATAAGCTCTTGAAAGATTCATGGTCGAAACCGTCACCCCTCCCCTTATGGAGATAACCAACACTCCTGCGGCAAGCATCATCACGCCGGTCTGCAATATCCTTCTCTTTACATTCTTGCAAGGCTCAACAGGTTTCACAAACCTTATCACACCTGCATAATATATAAAAAAGAATACTGCGCCAATCACAAGCCACATAACGATGCCGCCTGCAATCATCCACCATTCCATGCTTGCCATCGCCGATTTAGGCGATGACAGGAGGTAGAACAATGGTGTGGAGTCAAGCTTAAAACGCCAGTATCCGTATAACGAGGAATCAAGCACCACCACAAGCGACACAACAAGAGAAACAACAACAAAATACCATTTCAATATCTTGTCGATTATTCCACCGCTCCCGATAAAAAGAGACACAATAAGCATCACGCAAGGCAGCACACTCAAATAAGCCGACATTGCGAGGTCCATTGAGAAACCATTGCCGACCACGGCAATCACATCGCCAAATCCAATTCCGGAATACACCGAAGGATTGAATGCGAGAAAAATAAGTTTTCCGATTATAAAGCACAAAATGCCGGCTAATAAGGTAGCGGCAAGTTTGATCAAAGCCTTTATCATTTCATGAGAGTCTTTAAGACACAAAATTAATCATTTTGTTCTAAAAGTCAGTTATATTCCCCGTTTTTTCTTCAAAACACGACAATTCTAAAATGGCTACGAACAATATTTATGACGCCAACGCCACCGGGAACGTGGCTATGCAAACGCAATCAGCATGGAGCTGCACGCGGATAGCGCAGCTCCATGCCCGCTATTAATTGCCTTGCAGATGTATGTTATTGGCAATCCCTTGTGACGTTAATCGTCGGAGGCTATACGGGGAGATACCGGTAATGTGAGGTGCAGGAAGAGCCAGCCGAGGAAACCGGCAAGGAAGGAACCTACAAGTATACCAAGTTTGGCGTTGTTTAGAATTTGCGACAGATAGGGATCGCCTGCACCAAACGAGAGATTAGCGATGAACAGCGAAACTGTGAACCCTATGCCTCCAAGCAATGACACTGCCGCCAACTGGCTCCAGCCACACCCTTCCGGCATCGGTGCCCATCTGAATTTGACACACATCCATGAAAACAGAAATATACCTATAAACTTGCCGGCCACCAGACCCACTATTATTGCAGGGGCAACTCCATGAAACAATGCGCCAATCTGCAAGTCGCCGAAAAATATGCCGGCATTGGCGAATGCAAAGAGCGGAACAATCAAATAGTTCACAATAGGATGCAGCGAGTCTTCCATGTCTTGAAGCGGAGAAATAACCTTGTCGGATGCCGACTCTATCTCCTTCAGCCAGTTCAACTGGCCTTTATTAAGAATGGTGCGCGTCACAAGCTTCTCATCGTCTTCACTCGCAAAGAAACCTATGTTTTTACGAATCGTCTTTATATAATTTTTCGGGGCATACACCGGCTTGGCCGGCACGCAGAACGCAATCAGCACACCGGCAATCGTGGGATGAATCCCGGCATTCAGGAAAAGGAACCATATAAACGCCCCTATGCCAAGGTAGAACATCTTGCTCTGAATCGAGAATCTGCCTCCAAGCACAAGAATGCCGAGAAGCACCGACGACGCAAGCAACATCCAATAGTTTATATGAGTGCTGTAGAAAATAGCAATCACAAGAATGCCGCCGATGTCGTCAACAACAGCAAGCGTGGTCAGAAATATTTTCAGACTTATAGGAACCCTGTCGCCAAGCATGGCCAGCACGCCAAGCGAAAACGCAATGTCTGTGGCCATCGGAATCGCGGCTCCCCCGATATAGTCTGAGTCGTGACCCATAAGAAAAAACAACAGCACGGGAACCGCCATGCCTCCAACAGCCGCAACAATCGGGAGCAGAGCCTGACGGAACGATGAAAGCTCTCCCACAAGTATCTCTCTCTTTATCTCAAGACCCACAGAAAAGAAAAACACTGCCATCAAGGCATCGTTGATAAAGGCCATCACACTCATCGGCTCTCCATGATGACTAAAGAGATTGAAATCGCCAATCTGCAAAGCCATTTCGTGAGTCCATAGAGAATTATAAAAATCATGGAGGAATGGAAGATTCACCACAAGCAACGCAAGAGCGGTGGCCACGAGCAACACGTTGCCGCCATTTGTGAGATTCTTTATTGTTTTCCTCGCAGTGTAAAACACTTTAGTCATAGCATAATCATATTAAGGTTATGAGAAAAAGCGAATCCCCCCTTTTTCCCATTCTATTTTATATCCCCGATTCCATCGCTATCCCCGCGGCCTCACCTTTAAGGGCAAAATCAAATGTCGCCGGGCGCAGGATTTACAGAGCCTCTTCCGTCAAGGAGCTGAAACAACTGCTCGGCCGCAGTCTTGGGAGTGACTTTCTTCACCACGTCAGTCACCATTCCGGAATTGTCACACACAAAAGTGGTGCGCACAATTCCCATGTATTCACGTCCCGCCATTTTCTTCAATTGCCATACGCCGGCCAGCTGGCAGAGCTCAGTGTCGGTGTCGGCCACAAGCGGGAACGGCAGACACTGTTTCTCGGCAAACTTCTTATGGCTCGTCTCCGAATCTTTGCTCACGCCAATCACCTGATACCCCATCTGCAAAAATGTGTTGTAGTTTTCACGAAAGCTGATTGCCTCGGCAGTGCAGCCGGGGGTATTGTCTTTCGGATAGAAATAGATGATAAAGTTCATTCCCGGATAGGAAGAGAGTCTCACTTCATTTCCGTTGCTGTCTGTCCCGAGAAGATCGGGCATTTTGTCGCCAATATTCATAGTGGTAATCTCAAAAAAATGGTTATATACTAAAACGATAGAACCGGATTCGCCGGTAGGGTCTGCGAATCCGGTTCATATTTAAAACACAAAGAGGGTCAATCAAGTTTAAGCACAGCGAGAAATGCTTTCTGAGGAACCTCCACAGAGCCAATCTGCTTCATTCGCTTCTTGCCGGCTTTCTGCTTTTCAAGGAGTTTGCGCTTTCTGGAGATGTCGCCTCCATAACATTTCGCAGTCACATCCTTACGCACAGCCTTAATGGTCTCTCGCGCTATAATCTTTGCGCCTATCGCCGCCTGAATGGCAATGTCGAACTGCTGGCGCGGGATAAGCTCCTTCAGTTTCTCACACATTCTGCGTCCGAATCTCACAGCATTGTCGGCATGGGTGAGAGTGGAAAGTGCGTCAACGCTCTCTCCATTGAGCAAGATGTCGAGTTTCACAAGTCTCGACTCTCTGAAATCATGAAGGTGATAATCGAACGAGGCATATCCTTTTGAAATAGACTTGAGTTTATCGTAGAAGTCAATCACAATCTCACCTAACGGCATATCGAAAGTTATCTCCATGCGATTGCCTGATATATATTCCTGTTTCACCAGCTCTCCCCTCTTGCCGAGACATAAAGTCATAATCGGCCCGATATAGTCGGCTTGAGTGATGATTGTGGCACGAATGTATGGCTCCTCAATGTGGTCGATAAGCGTAGCCTCCGGGAGACCCGACGGATTATGCACCTCTGTGACATTCCCTTTCTTGTCATACACCTTATAAGATACGTTCGGCACTGTCGTGATGACGTCCATATCGAACTCACGCCCGAGTCTCTCCTGGATGATTTCCATGTGAAGAAGCCCGAGGAACCCACAGCGAAAACCAAATCCAAGCGCGGCCGACGACTCCGGCTGGAACGTGAGCGACGCATCGTTAAGCTGCAGTTTCTCAAGCGAAGCCCTAAGATTTTCAAAATCTTCAGTCTCTATCGGATATACTCCTGCAAACACCATTGGCTTCACCTCCTCAAAGCCATCAATAGCCTCCTTACAAGGCTCGCTAACATGGGTAATTGTGTCGCCCACCTTCACCTCTTTCGACGACTTTATGCCCGAAATGATGTATCCCACGTTTCCGGCCGACAACTCCTTGCGCGGCGACATCTCAAGTTTGAGCACTCCTATCTCATCGGCGTGATACTCCTTCCCTGTCGACACGAACTTGACAAAATCATCTGTCTTGAGTGTGCCGTTCACAATTTTAAAGTAAGCAATAATCCCCCTGAAAGGGTTAAACACGGAGTCAAATATCAAAGCCTGCAAAGGAGCCTCCGGGTCTCCCTGAGGGGCCGGCACTCTCTCCACAATGGCTTTGAGCACATCGTCAATGCCCATACCGGTCTTTCCGCTGGCGCGTATAATCTCTTCCGGGTCGCATCCGAGAAGGTCAACAATCTGGTCTTCCACCTCATCGGGCTTTGCGCTTTCAAGGTCACACTTGTTTATCACAGGGATAATCTCAAGGTTATTGTCGATAGCCATATAAAGATTGGATATGGTCTGAGCCTGTATGCCTTGCGACGCATCTACTATGAGAAGAGCTCCCTCGCAAGCGGCAATAGAGCGCGACACCTCATAAGAGAAGTCCACATGCCCCGGAGTGTCGATCAGATTAAGCACATATCTCTCTCCGTTGAGCTCATATTCCATCTGGATGGCGTGGCTTTTGATTGTTATGCCGCGCTCCCTTTCAAGATCCATATCGTCGAGCACCTGCGCCTCCATGTCTTTGGCAGCCACTGTATTCGTGCGCTCCAAAAGACGGTCGGCAAGTGTTGATTTACCATGGTCGATATGGGCTATAATGCAGAAATTTCGGATATTTTTCATTTTTTCTTCTTTTCTACCGCAAAGTTAACAAAAATTTTTCAAAAAATTTTATCTGAAGGTAATACTCTGTAAGTCAAATCGTCAAAACATAATACCCTGCATAATTTACTACCATCTCAACACTACTACTGCAAAATTACTATGTACTATGTATTGCATAGTACTATTTTTATTATTAACTTTGCATCGTCAATCGGGAAAAGCATCAATGGAAGGCGCGCCCCATCAACGCTGATTCCGCCGGACACAACGCCAAAACTATACTAAATAATGAAAACTAAATTTTTGATCTTCTCTTTCCTTCTCATAGCTCACGGCTCGACCTTGTTTGCCGCTGTCGAGCCTACAGACTCAATCGAAGGCGCATCATATGACCTTGAAGACCTGGTTGTGACTGCCGACAAGCCCTTGGTGCAGTCTGACGGCGCCAAACTGACATACAACATGAAAGAAGACCCGTCTTCTAAAGGGAACACCCTTATCGACGCTCTGAGGAAAGTGCCGATGGTGAGCATTGACGGCGACAACAACATCTCTATCAACGGGCAAAGCAATTTCAAAATTTATGTCAACGGGAAGGAAGACCCTGCGCTCACTGCCAACTACAAAAACATTTTCAGAGCCATGCCGGCTGACGCAATTACAAAAGTGGAAGTGATAACAGAACCGGGCGCCAAATATGACGCCGAAGGAACGGCCGGGATATTAAACCTTGTCACTATCACCGACAACTCAACCGACGGATATTTCGGCACTGTCTCTGCCACTTTTTCCAAGTCTCAGACAGGTGGATCGCTCTACGGAAGAATGAAAAAAGGGAAACTTTCCATAAGCGCGAACGCGGATTATGCAAACGGCTCTATATTCAAGCAAAAGAACGAATATGTTTCTGAAATAGAAAACGTGAACTCTTTTTCCAACAGATTTCAGACCTCACGCAATCAACAGAGCATTGGTTTCGACTATATCGGAGGCGGCATAAAACTCTCCTATGACCTTTCTGATAAAGACCTCATAACCGCCAACGGCAATATCTACTGCGTAAACGGATTCCTCAACGACGGGAACTCATTGTTTACAACTACAATCATGAACGCCGACAGAGTGAAAGTGGCAGAGGTGGCAAGGGCTGTCGACGCATCACTTTCAAACACGGGAATCACCGCAGGAGCATCGTGGCAGCACACGTTTGACGAAGCGGGCAGAAAAACTGTGTTGTCTTATCTTTTCAATCACGGATATAGCAGACTGGGTGGCTCTTTTACGTCTGTCAGAGAATATGGAATGCAAATAACAAGCCCATACCAATGGATGCAAAGCAAAGACCTTTCTAATGAGCACACCGTTCAGGCTGACTACATAAACCCGTTTGCCGACGGAGATCACATAATCGAGGCCGGAGCAAAGGCTGTCTGGAGAAGGAATAACGGGCTGTATGATAATATCAAGGGAGAAAATCAAGGCAACGCAATAGCAACCCCTTCCGACCAATCCGACATTATGCAGATTCAAGACATATATGCCGCCTATGCTTCCTACAACGGCAAATTCGGCAATGTGTCAACAAATGCAGGTGTTCGCTACGAACACACCTACATGGGAATAGATTACCGCACAGGCGATATTCCTGACTTTCGCAACCGCCTCAATGACATAGTGCCAAACGCCGCTCTCACCTACAGTTTCTCTATGGCATCGAATATCAGGCTGGCATATCAGATGAGAATATCTCGCCCATCTCTGAAACAAGTTAATCCTTATCAGCCCGAATTTATGCCAAATTTCATTGAAACCGGAAATCCCGGTCTTCAAAGCGAGAAATCAAACAAGGTTTCGCTGACCTACACAAATTTCGGCACTGTGGCAGGCGGCAATATCGGCATAGAATATGCGGCTATCGACAATGCCATATCACCTTTCTACTACACTAAAGACGACATCACTTATGAGTCGGTGGCCAACATAGGCCACGACCGCAGACTGGCGTTTTTCGGATTCTTCAACTGGACGATTATTCCAAGAATGCAAGTGTCGGTCAACGCAAGGCTTACTCGCCAGATGTTTTCATCACATACACCTGATTTAAAAAACTGCGGCTGGAATCTCAACTATGGAGCCAACTGGAATTATTCACTTGCCTCCGGATTCAAGTTCAACCTGTATGGCGGACAGAACACGCGAAACTATAATCTGCAAGGATACAGCAACGGATGGTACTACTACGGACTTGGAGTGAGCAAAGACTTTCTCAAAGAGAATGCCCTCACAGTCAGCATTAATGCCAACAATTTCCTGCAAAGCCACACAAACTATATTTCTGTCGTGGCAACCGACAACCTGCGGACATCAAGCACTTATAAAAACCACAACTGGAATGTAGGCTTTTCGTTAAGCTGGAATTTCGGTTCGCTTAAATCTGATGTAAAGAAAACAGATGCGTCTATCAACAACGATGACAAATCTTCGGTGGGCGGCAAGAGCCAAGGAGGATTCAACTAACCGCTTATTTACGCCGATTGTATTAAAAAATGTAAAAAATTTCAAAGACATGTAACATTCAATTAAATCATCGCATCATATATAGTGGAAAGATATTCTTACCGGGATTGATTATGCTTCCGGATAATGTTTCTGCTCTTTGCAATCAGGAATGTTTCAGAACATCTTCGCATACTATATTCTAACAACTTATCAAACCTTTTCACACAAATGTCAAGACCAGGACCTGCAAAGGGCAAGCATTCGTCAAACACTAAAATGAACAAAAAAACTCTCATATTTTCGCTGTTTTCCTTTCTTGCTTTGAGCCAGGCGGCCTATGCCGCCGACTTCAAAGTGAGCGGAAAGATAGCTACCCTTGCGGAAGATGAGCCTTGTTCAGGAGCCACCTACAGAGTGTTCCTGTCAACCGACACTGTCACCCCCTTGGCTTTCAATGTGGCTGACGCCGATGGCATTTTCAGCCAGACGCTCCCTTCGTCCGGCGATTATCTGCTTAAAGTGGAATACATCGGGATGACTCCTTATTTGCGCAGGTTTTCACTATCGGAAAAGAACCCATACGAGAATTGCGGCACAATAGCTCTTTCTCCCGACGATGAAACTCTTGAAGAAGTGGTGGTTACGGCTAAAAAGAAACTTGTGCAAAGCGACGGGGCAACTCTCACATATAATGTGGAAGACGATCCTGAGGCTTCTATCAACACTACTATAGAGATGTTGAGAAAAGTGCCTATGGTGACTGTTGACGCTGAAGACAACATAAAGGTGAACGGCAACTCCAACTTCAAAATTCTTGTGAACGGCAAAGAAGACCCAATGCTCTCCGGCGACGTGAAAACAGTGCTAAAGTCCATGCCGGCCGCCACAATCAAAAAAATTGAAGTTATAACCGAGCCGGGGGCTAAATACGATGCTGAAGGCACCGGCGGAATCCTAAACATCATCACAATAGGAAAACAGAGCCTGGCCGGATTCATGACCAATTATTCCTTGCGGGTGTCAAACAGCAATTACGGAGCATCATTCTATGGCAGAACAAAAATTGGCAATGTCACGGCAAGCGCCAACTTCAACTATAGCGATGCCATCGACCAGGGGTACAACAACTCAGGCACATCCATTCTTGAAAACCTCACAAACGATAACAACCGCTTTCAAATTTCTGACTCACGCTCAAAATATGACTGGAACTATCTCGGAGGCAATTTCAATCTTTCGTGGGAGCCTGACACCCTCAACCTGTTCACAGTGCAAGGGAACATAGGCAAAAACAACTACAATTCCTACAACATTACGAATATGCGTCTTGAGAACATCGACAGAGTGCGCCAATGGAGCCTTGACCGAAATTCCGATTCAGGGGGCAAGAACGTATGGATGGGAGCGAACACATCGTTCCAACACACATTCAGAAAACAAGGGCACCATATAATCGGCTCATACATCTTCGGTTATGGCACCGATGATTCCAAGCAAAACATATTCACCTACAATATGGACAATATCGCCGAAGAGTATCCTTGGAGATTCAACGATGACGACAGCTACAACCGCCGCCACTCTCTTCAGATAGATTATGCCAACCCATTTTCTGAAAAGCATCTGCTTGAGGCCGGTTTTAAAGGCACATGGCAACGCGACTTCCAAGACTCAAGCCCATGGTATGGAACCACTCAATCCGACATGGAGTTGCGCGAATCAGAAAGAATCAAAATGAAGCAGTTCCAAGACATCATGGCGGCGTATGTGTCTTACACCGGAAACTTCGGGAAATGGAACACCCGTGTCGGTCTTCGCTACGAATACACCCGAATGGGGCTGCTCTATTACATCGGTGATTACGAGAATTTCACTTCTCATCTCAATGACCTTGTGCCGAATGTTGCAGTGAGCTACAGGCTCGGCGACGCATCTAATCTTCGCCTGGCATATCAGATGAGAATATGGAGGCCAAGCATCGGACTACTGAACCCTTACCGCAACACCATGTCGATAAACGAGGTGAGCTACGGCAACCCCAACCTTGAAAGCGAGAAAAGCAACTCCGTTTCACTCTCTTATTCTAACTATGGAGGCAAAATCGGAGGAAGTTTCACTCTTGCTTATGAACGCGAAGACAACTCGATTGCAGACTATCAGTTTTTCGAAAACAATATTCTGCACTCCACTTATGCCAACATAGGGCATTCTCAGTCAACGAGAGCCAACCTGAATCTTCAATGGAGCATAATCCCTATGCTCAACGTCGGGCTGTATGCCGGAGGTTCATACCGCGACATAAAGGCCGATTCGCCTGAGCTGAAAGACAGCAACTCAGGGTGGCAAGGCGACTTCAACCTGAATGTGGACTACACTTTCCCGTTCCGCCTTCGCATGAGCGCCTACGGGGGTGGCGGGACTGGATGGATAGACCTGCAAAGCAAGGGGTCAGGCTATAACTATTATGGAATATCCCTAAGCAGGTCTTTCCTAAAGGAAGACGCTCTCTCTATCTCCGCCTATGGCTCTAACTTCATACAGCCATACCGTACGGGGAAATACACGCAAAGTTCCGAAACGTCGCGCCTCACGAATGAATACCGCTACCGGCAATGGAGCGTGGGGGCAAGCGTGACATTCAGATTCGGAGCTTTGAGAACAGACGTAAAGCGCACCCAAGCTGACCTCGACATGATCGAAGGCTCGCAAGGAGCGTCTACAGGAGGGAAAGGCGGCATGTAAATGCTTGCCGAACCTCCCTATTAACTCTCTTCAAAAATTACATTTACTTTATGACAGAAAAGACAAAAACATCCGATTCAAACATCCGCTCGCAAATGCGGAAGGGCATACTCGAATATTGTGTGCTTCTCCTTTTAAGCAGGCAAAGGGCTTATCCTTCCGACATTATAAACGGCCTGAGCGAGGCATCCCTTATCGTCGTGGAGGGCACGCTCTACACTCTTCTGAACCGTCTGAGAAAAGAGGGGAAACTCAACTACGAGTGGGAGGAAAGCCCTAAAGGCCCCCCGCGAAAATATTATTTCATCACTCCGATAGGAGAAGAGGCTCTCTCAGAAATGTCTGAAGCCTGGGATGAGATAGTAGCAAACGTCAATCACTTCCGAAACCTAAACAACGCCACACAAAAATGAAAAAGACATTCAACATTAACGTAGCAGGATTCCCGTTCATTATAGACGATGACGCCTATACCCTTCTTGACAATTACCTGCAGACGATTGAGAACGCCTTCGCAGGCAACGACGAGACACGAGAACTTGCAAACGACATAGAAAGCCGCGTGGCAGAGCTCCTTATGGAACGCACTTCTACCAACAGCCCTATCGTCTCTGTGGCCGACGTGGAGGAAGTAATCTCCAGGGTTGGACAGCCGGAAGAGATTATGGAAGAGGATGAAACCATCTCGATTAAAACTCCGGGAGGAGACAACGCTGCAAAAGAGGATGCAAAAAACGCAGCCACGCCCCCTCCATACATTCCTCCGGTTACACCGATAAAGAAGAAGCTGTTTCGAGACCCGCAGAACACTATGATAGGGGGCGTGTGCTCCGGCCTTGCCTGGTATCTCAACATGGACCCGACGATTGTGCGACTGCTGACGGTTCTCATAACTATGGTTTCTATGTTCTCAGGAGCAATCGCATATCTTATCCTGATGTTGGTGGTGCCGGAAGCCAAAACACCTCTTGAAAGAATGCAAATGATGGGTGAGGAGCCTACTGTGAAAAACATCGGCAAGACTGTGACCGACAATTTCCGAGATGACAACACCTCGGCATCCCCGCAAAAGACTGCTCAACCCTCAAGCTTCGCCGCCACCACTACAACTGTGCTGGGAATCCTTGCCAACATTCTTCTTATGATTGGCCTTGTAATAGCAGTCATTGTTCTGATTTCTATGGTCATCGGATTAATCGGATGTCTGTTTGCTCTTATTATGTTCGGCACAAGCTGGGGAGGCACTCTAATTGGCGAGAACACACCCGGCTGGTTTGAGGCAGCGGGCACAATTCCTGTCTACGGGGTGCTGTGTGGAATTGGCGGCATACTTGCCCTCGGAATACCCTTGTATGTGCTCGTAAGACGAGGTTTCAAGAAAGACAAAGCACACCTCACACCGGGAGTGAGAAATACTCTTATAGCTCTTTGCGCCTTAGGTTTTATAATGGCCGCCGTCTCTACAGGGAGAATTATAAATCTCCAATCACAGCAGGAAGAAGAAAGATGGCTTAGACAAGA
The DNA here is from genome assembly GCA_009775365.1 of Muribaculaceae bacterium. Lineage (GTDB taxonomy): Bacteria > Bacteroidota > Bacteroidia > Bacteroidales > Muribaculaceae > Lepagella. The sequence continues at coordinate 2,491 of VSPM01000022.1, read as the reverse complement.
ACATACAATAGAACATGACCATATGGATTATGAAGAGCAATATCCTGATGACGTAAGCGGATCCTGCACTAATGCTTCCGACACCATCGTGTCTGACACTATAACGACCGATGCCCGGCAAGACATTCAAACGAAAACAGATTCCATAATGTAATATAGAAAAAAGCATGTAAAGCGAATAGGGCTGCCTTCCGGTAGCCCTATTCTATTGTTATGTATATTATTGTCACTATTACGCTGACGGATGCAACTCGCAGAATCATGCAAGCGCTTTGATTCTGTCGTCGTTTGCAATCAGCCACTGTGCAATCTGCACGGCATTCAGAGCGGCACCCTTCTTGATTTGGTCGCCTACAACCCAAAAACTTAGCCCGCAAGGATCGCAAAGGTCTTTTCTCAGACGCCCTACATAGACAGGGTCCTTGCCGGTAATGTCGAGAGGCATGGGATACTCTTTTTCGGCAGGATTATCTTTCACTACCAGACCCGGGGCTTTCTCAAAAGCGGCAGCCACCTCGCAAAGTTCCAATGGTTTCTCCGTTTCCACCCATATTGCCTCGCTGTGTGCGCGAAGCACAGGGACCCGCACGCAGGTGGCGCTTACCTTTATGTCATCAGAGTGCATAATCTTGCGAGTCTCGTTATACATTTTCATCTCCTCCTTGGTATAGCCGTTTTCCATGAAAACATCTACATGCGGAATGAGATTGAAAGCAAGCTGGTAGGCAAACTTCTCGACAGTAGGCTCTTTCCCCTCGCCAAGTTCACGGAACTGATTTATAAGTTCCTGCATGGCAGAGGCCCCCGCCCCGCTCGCCGCCTGATAAGTGGCCACATGCACCCTGCGAATCGGCGAAAGGTCATGTATCGGCTTAAGAGCCACCACCATCTGAATGGTGGTGCAGTTAGGGTTGCCAATTATATTACGCGGACGATCCAACGCATCCTCGCCATTAACCTCAGGCACGACAAGAGGCACATCGGCGTCCATTCGGAAAGCGCTGCTGTTGTCAATCATAACTGCGCCGTGACGGGTAATGACCTCGGCATATTCCTTCGATGTGCCGGCACCGGCCGACGTAAACGCTATGTCCACGCCTGAGAAATCAGAGTCATGAGACAGAAGTTCAACTTTCACCTTCTTGCCTCTGAACCCATATTCGCTTCCTGCACTTCTTTGAGAACCGAAAAGACGAAGATTGTCTATCGGAAAATTCTGCTCATCGAGAACCCGGAGAAGCTCTTGTCCCACTGCTCCGCTCGCTCCAACTATTGCTACATTCATAATTTAATTTTTAATCCAATATTAAAACAGGGCGCCATCGTTTGCAGTTCGATGACACCCTGATTTAGGAATTGTTATTTCTTTTCAGATAAAATATCACTGCATTCCTTCGGTTGCCACTCCACGGTTGATTTTCTTCACAAGACCCTGAAGCACAGAGCCGGGGCCAAGTTCGATAAATGCGTCGGCACCGTCGGCAATCATGGCCTCGACGTCCTGAGTCCAACGCACGGGCGCTGTGAGCTGCTTGATAAGGTTCTCCTTTATCTCTTCAGGGTCGGTGTGGGGCTTGGCATCGACATTCTGATAAACAGGACAAACGGGAGTCTGGAACTTTGCTGCCGCGATAGCCTCGGCAAGTTCCTCCTGTGCAGGCTGCATGAGAGGGCTGTGGAAAGCTCCGCCCACTTTGAGCTTGAGCGCACGTTTTGCGCCTGCGGCAAGCATCTTCTCGCAAGCCGTGTCAATCCCCTCCAATGTGCCGGAAATAACCACCTGTCCGGGGCAGTTGTAGTTGGCGGGAGCTACAATATCGTCCACCTCCGCGCAAAGAGCCTCCACCTTGTCGTCGGGAAGAGCCAGGACTGCGGCCATTGTCGACGGGCGCGCCTCGCAGGCTTTCTGCATGGCATGAGCACGGGCCGACACCAATTTCAGACCCTCTTCAAAAGATAGAGCACCTGCAGCGACGAGAGCAGAAAATTCACCAAGGCTGTGACCGGCAACCATGTCAGGCTTAAATTCGTCTCCAAGGCTTTTGGCGAGAATCACACTATGAAGGAAAATCGCGGGCTGTGTCACCTTGGTCTGCCTGAGGTCTTCTTCTGTGCCCTCAAACATAAGGTCGGTGATTCTGAAACCCAATATTTCATTTGCTTTGTCGAAGAGCACGCGCGCTTCTGCATTTGTTTCGTAGAGATCCTTACCCATGCCTACGAACTGAGCGCCCTGGCCCGGAAAAACATATGCTTTCATTTGCTTCGTTTGATTTTTCTTTTTGAAAGATGTATCTTAAATTCTGGTTCAACTTTCACTTAATGGAGTTGAAATGCTTTAATCGGTGCAAAGTTAAGAAAATAATCCGAATTACGGAAATAATTCCATAAATATCAACCGCAGGTCATGAAAATGCCACGGCTCTTTCATTTAAGCACAAAATAACGACAAAAGCCCCCTTACCCGATTCAGTACGAATCGGGTAAATTT
>VSPM01000021.1 GCA_009775365.1 Muribaculaceae bacterium | reverse complement strand
CACAAAGATATAAATAAAAAACAAACTGTGCAACAATTCGTTAAATTATTTTTTCTGCCTAAAGTGACAAACTCCCGAATGCAACGCAATCTTAAATGAAAGAGCCGTGAAATTTATTCAACAAAATTACCGTATCATTTTGAAGAGACACGCTTTTTTTGTATTTTTGCATCAAATTGTGCACAGCACACAAATAGATATAGATTTATCATGGTAGATTACAAAAAACTTGGCCTTGTAAACACAAAAGAGATGTTTGCAAAGGCAGTGCATGGCGGCTATGCCATCCCCGCTTTCAACTTCAACAACATGGAGCAGCTCCAGGCTATCATCAAGGCTGCTGCCGACACTAAGTCACCAGTTATTCTACAGGTTTCAAAGGGTGCCCGTAACTATGCAAACCCCATCCTTCTCCGCTACATGGCACAAGGTGCCGTTGAATACGCAAAATCTTTAGGTTGGGAAAATCCACAGATCGTGCTTCACCTTGACCACGGCGATTCTTTTGAGCTTTGCAAAGACTGCATCGACAGCGGCTTCTCTTCAGTAATGATCGACGGCAGCCATCTTCCCTACGAAGAGAACGTGGCCCTCACCAAGAAAGTTGTAGACTACGCTCACCAGTATGACGTTACTGTAGAAGGAGAACTTGGCGTGCTCGCCGGCGTAGAGGACGAGGTAAGCTCAGACCACCACACCTACACCGACCCCGAAGAAGTGATTGACTTCGTTACACGCACAGGCTGCGACAGCCTTGCCATTTCCATCGGCACTTCTCACGGCGCTTACAAGTTCACCCCCGAACAGTGCACACGCGACCCGAAGACAGGTCTTCTTGTGCCCCCTCCATTGGCGTTCGACGTGCTTGAGAAAGTTGAAGAGAAGCTCCCCGACTTCCCCATCGTTCTCCACGGCTCATCTTCAGTTCCTCAGGAATATGTTAAGATTATCGACGAAAACGGCGGCAAACTTCCCGACGCTATCGGCATTCCCGAAGAGCAGCTTCGCAAAGCAGCCAAGATGGATGTTTGCAAAATCAACATCGACTCCGACAGCCGTCTTGCAATGACAGCAGCAGTCCGCAAGGTGCTCACAGAGAAGCCTGCAGAGTTCGACCCCCGCAAATACCTCGGCCCGGCTCGCGACGAAATGGAAAAACTCTACAAGAACAAAATCATCAACGTGCTCGGCTCAGACGGCAAAGCGTAATTCTCTAAATCATTCGATTTTATACAGAAACCACAGAGAGTGTGCCAAAACAAAGACACACTCTCTGTTTCTTTATAAATTCAATATTTTGTTTCAACTGCAAATTTTTCCATTTGAAATAAAAATGAAAACTAATCACACATCAAATACTCGCATACAATGGGTAGATTCAATGAGAGGCTTTTCAATGATAGTCGTAGTCTTAGGGCATGTGTTATTATCTATGGACATCGGAGGTTATGACTCTTTTCTAAGCACAATTTTCTTAACTTTTAGAATGCCTCTTTTCTTTTTTGTAAGTGGCTTTTTCTCATTTCGAGCAATTGAATGGTGGAATAAATGTCGGACATACAATATTATCGGACGAAAATTCAAGGCTCAAATAATCTGCACTATAGTATTTTACGGCATATTCTTATATTCTCATGGAGTATCTCACCCAACCGGATTTGGAGGATATTGGTTCACAATTGTACTATTCCAAATGTATTTAATTTATCTTTGCTGTGTATGGTTAAGCAAAATAACCAAATTTAATATTGTTTTTCCAATTCTTATGACACTATCATTTATAGGAGTTGGCATATTGGCAGCTAACATTAAATTCTATGGTATTGCCATTGCTCTATGTTCGGAAAATTTATGCAAGTATTTTCAATTTTTCACATTTGGATTAATTGTTTCTCGTTATTCTGAGACAGCATTCAAAATTCTAAGCAAGAATTTATTTATTACTATTTCCATAATAGGATGGACGGTCTCAATGATACTATGGTATAGTCCTTTTCTACAAAGGATATGCCCTCTGGCATATAGTCTAAACCATGATATTATTGCAAGATATTTTGGACTTCTGTCAATAATCGCATTTTTCTATTCCAACAGGAATCATCTTTCCTCTGGAAACAAATACTGCGCAGGCCTAAGGCTCATAGGACAACGAACCTTAGACGTATATATGCTTCACTATTTTTTTATACCAGATTTAAAAATATTACACAGCTGGCTGGCACCGGCAAATATGATAATAATCCAATTAGTCATTTCATTATCTATAACAGCAGCTATCGTAATACTATGTATTATCATAAGCTCTTTTGTGAGAGAAAGCCGATTTCTACGTATGTGGTTATTCGGGACAAAGTCCTAGGCATATTTGTTATTTTCACAATTGGAGATTGCGGATATTACAGAATTTCACTTAATTCTGTAATATCCGCAATCTCCATTCACATCATTAATGTCCCAATGTTTTCTGATAGCTATAACAATTTTCCCTGTCCTTATCCCTTGTTTTATCAAACCACGAAGAATATGGATAATAAGACATATAACTTTTCAATGTCCCTGACTTGTTTACACTTCCCCAATAAGACACATAAAAGTGTAATCCCAAAAGAGGAACAAAAAACATCCACCAATATACAGCTCTAATTCTAATCCATTTTCCAAACATATATATATTTGAATACACCCAATTACTAATAAAAATTATTGAGAAAAAGAAAAAGTAATTATTATAACGCGCCCATATTGCAACCCCTACTGTAAACAAGGCAACATACATACTCATTAATGCCATAAATTCCATTTTCTTTGAATTTTCATCAAGTTTGTCACCTTTCATCTGTTGAGTTCTAATTAAGCAAATCAAAGCCAATCCTGGATACACCAGATAGCGTAAAAAATTAAAAATAATCCCGGCCCCTCCCCATACTGCCAGTAAACTCCCAGACAATCTATTAACCGAATAAACTGCTGCCCTATCAGCAATTGCATCAGAAACTGCAAAAAGTTGAATATACTTAAAAAATACGGATTGTATGAACACACCCAGAACCAATACACCCAACCCAATAATCCAGGTTCTTCGCCCAAATACAAACAAATTCCTTATGACAGGCAATTTGAATATAGGCAATACAAACATCATACCGGCAGAAACATGAAACATTACAGCACAACAACTAAGGATATACCATTTTATCCATTTTTCATCCCTAAAGGCTGGCCACGCTAATAAAAAAAATGAAACCGCCAGCGATTCTCTCATCTGTTGAAATACAAGTAATGAGTAGCTTAATACAAAAAATAATAATAACGAGAAGAATACATGTCGAGAATTTTTATAGAAAAACCATCCCACAACACTATTAACTACAAAAGCATGAAAAAGTTGAACCGCTGTAAAATCATTAGTAAACATCTTGAAGAAGGATGTCATCACCACATATCCTACAGCATAACGTGTGGTTGAGAAATATGAAGAAGTAAGTTTATCCAAAGGAGGAACCAGACGATAATCAAATATATAATTTACAGTGTCAGTCCCAATTCTATATCTTAATCCCCCTAATAATATAAACACAATCAAAACCACGACTAACCAAACTATCCGTCCACGAGAAAATTGACGATAGTCATATACATAAGTCAAAAAAAACAAACCAAGCAAAATTATTAGGTAAATCATATGGGAAAGTTATTGATTAGCCTTATTAGTAACGCTACACATTATTTTTTATTATAACACAAATTCCTTATTGTATCTCTATTCTTGGGAGTGCCACCTAACCTGCGCACCGAACCTATTCGCAAAATTATCTATTTTTATTTTATTAATACTTTGTAAACAATCAAAATAATTTGTATCTTTGCCTAATCGAAAAACGTTTCTGATAATTGGCTAAAATGTCTAAACTAAGCAGCAATATATTCTATAGCAGCTTCTTAGCTATCGCTAACTATATTTTCCCCTTATTGGTATTTCCTTATATATCAAGAGTTCTAGGTGTTACAAACATTGGCATCTGCAACTTTATTGACAGCATCATACATTATTTTATATTATTTTCTATGATGGGAATAACCATAATTGGCACAAGGGAAATATCCAGCCATAGAAATAACATACCAGAACTTGAAAAAAGATTCTCAAGCCTTCTTGTATTGAACGGTTCAACAACAATTATCGCATTAATTGCGCTATGTATTTGCACATTTTCTATCGGAGAGCTACGCACACACAAATGGATGATGTTATATGGCAGTATTAAATTAATCAGCAATTTTTTCCTTATTGAATGGTTCTATAGAGGTATGGAACAGTTCCGATTCATAACAATCAGGACAATTATAGTGAAATGCCTGTTTGTTATTTCCGTTTACATATTTGTGACAAAAGAATCTGATTTTATTACATATTACCTGTTAAGCGTCCTAATGGTTACAGGGAATGCAGTTATAAATATACTATATTCTTCAAAATTAGTCAAATTTAAAATTAAATCCATTTCTTTATCCTTAATACTTAGACCATTCTTTATATTAGGTATATATATGTTGGTCACATCAATGTGTACCACATTTAATATTGCGTACTTAGGATTTGCTACCAACAATACACAAGTCGGGTACTACACCACTGCAACAAAACTGTATACAATCCTTTTAGCCCTTTTTACAGGGGCGACAACTGCCATTATGCCTCACATGAGCAAATTGATTGCGTCAGGAAAACACGATGAATTTACAGACCTTCTATTAAAAGCCAGCAATATCCTATTCTCTTTTTCAATACCATTAATAATACTTTCTATATGTTATGCACCTCAAATAGTATTACTCATATCTGGACAAGGCTACGAAGGCGCCATTATTCCCATGCAAATAGTCATGCCTCTGATGCTAATTATAGGATACGAACAAATAGTTGTAATCCAAGGGCTGATGCCTCTATCTAAAGACCAAGCCATAATGAGAAATGCCATCGTTGGAGCCTGCATTAGCCTTTCTTTAAATTTATGCCTTGTTTCTACTCTACAAAGTATCGGGTCGGCCATAACATGGCTATGTTCTGAATTGGCCATTCTTATTCTTTCTCAATTTTCTATAAATAAATCCGCTAATATATCATTCCCCTGGAACGACTTTTGCAGACAATTGTTCGGACATATTCCTCTTGCTGCAATTCTAATTATCACAACATACTTTCTTAAAGAAACATCCTATTGGATTAACCTATTGATTGCCGGAATGCTGACAATGATATATGTTGGATTTATCCAAATATATGTTTTTAAGAATCCATTAATTATTTCTCACCTCATGTTTCTTAAAGCCTTTAAACCTAAATAAATATGAATACTTTAGCATTTTACTTATTAATTTTTATTTTAATTTTCACAATGGGGAAATGGATAACTTTTATTATTGTCTGCCCCTTGATTCGCTTATTTAATAAACATAATCGAACTCGCAGCCTTGAGACCTCAAACAATGACCAAAAACAGATAGAAAATAACGAATATCATTTATCTGACAATATTGGAGATGACAAAACTATTAAAAAATGTAAAAATGCAATTTTTTCATTTTTTAATGGTTACGAGCGATATATGATGATCCAAACCGGATTCATTCCATCACATACAATCAGAGATATAATATATAAAAAGATTTTTTTGGTACGCATGGATTCCAAGGCAATTATATATTATGGAGCGGAAATAAGAGGAGCATATAATCTGATTTTAAAAAAAGGTGCTATCATTGGAGATCGTTGTGTGTTAGATGCTCGACGAGGTGGAATCATTGTCGGAGAGAATGTTCAATTAGGAAACTCTGTTTGTCTATGGACTGGCTCACATAATTATAACGATCCATATTTCCGAAGTACGGCACAAAAAAGAGGACCCATAACTATAGGGAACAGATCTTGGATTGGACCAGGAGCCACAATATTACATTCTGTAAATATTGGAGAAGGTGCAGTTATCGCGGCTGGCGCAGTTGTGACCAAAGATGTCGAACCTTTCTCCATTGTTGCCGGAATCCCAGCAAAAAAAATAGGCATAAGAAATTCTACATTGAAATACGAGTTTACCTCTCCTCCTATTCCTTTTTATTAATATCCAAAACAATAAATAAACTTATGAGCATACTTTTTAATAATCATAATTTATAATATTATCTCTACAGTATGAAATCAAGTTCAATAAGGCAGATTCCTAATACAAATGTTTTATATAAAACATTTGTATTAATTTGTATTAATATTATTGCAATCAGCTGCACTGCTTCAACAAATATTATTCATCCAAAATATGTAAATCCAACAGGCAATGAGTTTCCAATTTTAGGAAGCGGCACATTCAGTTTTGAATCTAATATAAATCCTAAAAATTTCCGAATACTGAGAGAGGCTGGATTTAATATATCCTTAGCAATGGTGGCAACAAAAGCCCTAACAATTCAGACATTGGAAGCCGCTGAGGGGTCAGGAGTAAAAATAATAGTCAATGATCCTGATATCAAGAATCTTAACACAATACCAACAGCTGTTTCCTCTTATCGAGACAAGCCCAATGTAATGGGATATTATATTACTGATGAACCTAAAGCTGACGCATTCAAAAAATGGAAAGAATATCGAGATTTAATATATGAATATGATTCCATCCATATACCCTATATCAACCTATTCCCAATTGTTGACAGAAAAAGACAACCAGCTGACCAATATGAGTCTTATCTTAGAGATTTCATTGATATTCTTGATTTACCAATGTTCTCTTACGACAATTATCCGATTATTAAACAAAATGGCGAAATAATCATTAAAGACACGTTCTATGAGAATTTAGAAATCGCCGCAAAAGTTTCAACTGACACACAAATTCCTTTTTGGGCATTCTGCTTGTCAACAAGACATCTTAATTATCCATTGCCAACAAAAACACACCTAACATTTGAGGCTTTCTCTGCATTAGCATATGGAGCCCAAGGCATTAGCTACTATAACTATATAGCACCCCGACATTCTTCCATCAAACATTTTGAAGCGCCTGCAGACTCATTGGGCAGGAAAACAAAATTATGGTATATAGTTAGAGATGTCAATCAGCAAATTCAAAATCTTTCCTTTGTATTTCTTGGTGCCAAATTAATTGGAGTCTGGCATACAGGCAATCAGATTCCAATAGGAACCACACGTTTAACAGAACTACCCAACCCTTTTAAAAATCTAAAATCAGAAAAGGAGGGTGTATTGGTAAGCCATTTAGTAAATAATGGCCACCAATATTTAGTTATTGTAAATCATGACATACTGAAATCTCAGCTAATTTCATTAGACAAAGAAACATATGTAAAAAGAATTTATCCTGATGGAAAAGTAAAGGCTCACTCTTCATCAAAATTCAAACTTGATCCTGGAGGATATGCTATTTTTTCATGGGATTAATGACTGTAACAAATTATTTATGGTAAAATTTCGTTTTTTTTCAAGATTTCCTATGACCCAAGCTGTCACAGGAGGAAACATCTATGATTCAGCCGTCCTCTCGATATTGCAAAATATAAAAGGGATAGACGCAGAGTGTGTTCCGTTAGATGACAAGGGGCATCCATACTCTCTTTTGTTCTCCCCCTTCTATTACATAAAAAAGGGACTTCCTCAGATTGATTGTGATCTTATAATATTCAATAGCGCACTTTTCATGCGATTCCTCCCTCTTATGTTTGTTTTAAAGTTTTTTTTCCGCAAGAAAACACTTGTAATTCATCATCACTTTATGTATCGTCAATTCAGAGGACTCAAACGATGGCTCTATAAACAATGCGAATGGAGATTTTTAAAGCTATCTTCAAATATAGTTGTTGCAAGTCCTTATGTATATGATGAACTAAAAGATTATATTGACATAAACAAATTAATATACTGGAGGATTCCGTTTGAAGCAGTTCCGTCTTTTAATTCAAATCCAATTGTTGGAAACCTTACATATATGGGAACTATTGAAAGCCGCAAAGGTTTACATTTTTTAATGGAAGCATTACAAAAAATGCAGTCAAAAGGAATCAACTATCATCTTACAATCATTGGTAAGACAGTAGAAGAACCCTATCGCAAAAATATTGACAACTATATTTCTGATCATTCCATTAATGCTCATTTCACAGGTTTCATAAGCAAAGAAGAAAAGGAGAAAATTCTTTCTGAAACTGACATTTTCGTATTTCCGTCTCAACTGGAAGGTTTTGGCATGGTTCTTGTTGAAGCACAAGTTTATGGATTACCTATTGTTTGCTTTAATAACTCAGCAATGCCATTTTCCGTATTTGATAATATAAATGGATTTGTCGTGCCAAATAAAGATACCACAAAGTTTGCTGAAGCCATTGAAAAAATCATATCTGACCGTAACCTTCGAAATCATATGTCAAAGGAGGCTCAGTTAAATGCTTCAAAACAAAATACACATGACAAATTTTGCAAAGATATAATTGATTACGTTAAGCACCATTATCTTACAAAATCTTGATCACGGCAATTTTCTATTTTAACAACGGGTTAGAAGCGACCTGAAAGATACTGTCCAACAATCTTCTTCTCTTAGGAGATTGAGTCATCCAAGGCAATACTCCTTCCAACCTATGTACGTCTGTCCCAAGGATATTTATCATTCCTTGGGACAATAGCCATTCGGCTTTCTTTCGGGCCGTTTCTCCATAACCTCCAACCAAAGATGAGAAATTCATTTGGAATAATATTCCTGACGCTTTTAGACACTTATAATCTTTCTCATCCATATACCTATAGCGTTCAGGATGCGCAAGTATTGGAAAATATCCAGACTGCTTTATTTTATCCAGTGTTTCATACATACCGAATGGAGGCGTATAGTAAGATGTCTCAACTAAAAGATGCAGACCTTCATCTCCTATCGGCAGCAAATCCTTGTCTTCCAAACGGCTTTCAAAAAGCGAATCCAACATATTCTCTGCCGCCAGACATATATCTACATCTCCACTCCAATTATCTTTAAGCTTATTGAATATTTGTCTCAATTCCTGAGTAGCATTAGGATAATCTTCCATTATGTGTGGTGTGAGCCAGACTTTCTTAAAACCAAGTTTTTCATATGCCTGCAACACAGAAAGCGACTCTTCCATTGTCTTAATACCATCATCCACACCAGGTAATATGTGGGAATGCCAATCAATAAAGCCTTTGAACATTCCCGACTCCTGCAAACTTTCTATTTTTTTCCCAAAAGGCCACATAATAATAAATATTTTATACTAACAATAAAAACAAGACTCCAAAAAATATGTTTTCTGGAGTCTATTTATCTCATTATTATTACGACAAGTGTTGATAGTTGCCATAAGTATAGTAACGGCTGTGGGCAGCCTCTGTTCCGTTAAGGATTACACTCATGTGTCTGAAACGCTTTTCGTCATAGAAATCGTCAAGTTCTCTCAATGCACTCCTGTCAAGCAGACCAGCGCGAACCACAAACAATGTGCGGTCTGCATATTGGCATACAATCTGTGTGTCAACCACAATATTTACAGGAGGACAATCCAATAGGATATAATCATACTCATCCTTGGCACTGGATATCAGTTCCTGCAACCGTCCGTTCTCCAAAAGTTCCGCAGGATTAGGAGGCATCTTGCCTATCGGCATTATCGAAAGATAAGGAGATACCGATGATTTAATTACAAGTTGTTCCCACCTATTCTCTCCTCCTGTCAAGTAATTCGTTAATCCCTTTTGAGGCATACCAACATACATAGAGGAAGAGCCATGACGCAAATCACAATCCACAAGCAATACTCTTTTATGCTTTAAGGAGAAACACAACCCAAGATTATATGATATGAACGACTTGCCGCTGCCTGGATTAAACGAGGTCAACATTATGACTTGTCCCTTGTTTTCCTTTCCCGACATAAACTCAATATTGCTTCTTATAACCCTGAAAGCCTCATTGACAATATCTCGTTTTCCCTCTTCTACAACTGATAATGGAGGCTTCTCATCTTTTTGGCTTTTGGGACTGAATTTATCCGGGACTTTAAGTTTGGTCTTCTTCCCTACATGTGGTATCTCTCCCGCAAATGGGATTTTAACACCATCAAGGTCTTTACGGCCTCGTATTTTATTGTCCGTAGATTCATTCACATATAGTATTCCCAAAGGAATCATAAGCCCTAACAAAAACGATATCGTCAATATCAATGTCTTACGTGGAGCGACAGGTTCTAAAGAACCCATCGGAGGGGTGATTACCCTTGTATTGTTGGCAGTAAAGGTCTGTGTAAGTTCATTCTCTTCTCTCTTCTGCAACAGATAAAGATACAAACTCTCCTTAACCTTCTGCTGACGTTCCTCCGAAAGTAGCGGCAAACCTTTTACAGAAGTCGACTTCAACTGGTCTTTAGTTGTAGTCTGCTCTGACTTCGCACTCTTCAAATGAGTCTGCAGCCGGCTTATATGATTGGCCATTCCCATTAATATGGCCTTACGAAGCTCTGACAACTGACCATCATAGTTCTTTACCAATGGATTGGATTCTGAGGAGTTTGCCACCAGATTGTTGCGACTCATCAGCATCTCATTATATGCGACAAGCTGACTCTCTATCTCCGGACTTCCTATCCCCATATTAACAGGGACTAATGAGTTATTGTTCTTAATGTCCTCGAGATGTTTCTGCATATACTGGGCAATCGTGAGCTGGTTTGAGAGAGAGAGCACCTTCTCATCCAAGGCAGCATCTTTTTCAAGTGAAATCTGTGCGCTCGCCCAAAGGCTCGGAGTTCCTGTCTCCGTCCGATACTGAGCAATGGCAGAATCAACATTTCCAAGTTCCTGCTGTATAATTTTAAGACGCTCGTCTATAAAGGCGGATGTCGCCACTGCCATACGGTTCTTATCGTCAATCCAGTTCTCGTTATACACAGCCAAAACAGCATTAAGAATATCTACGGCTCTTTGGACACTCACATCCTTTATTGAAAGAGATATGACATCGGCATCCTGGTCTACAAGATCGCCGTTCAGTTTACCGCCATATAACTCTACTGTGGCCTGCAATGCCATCTTCCCGACATTTATCTTCAACGTCTCATCTATAGGACCATCCTTATAATCCGGGTTAGATGTGATTTTTATCTTGCCAAGAGGGGTATTGACTGTCTGTGCACCTTTTGGCATTTCAATCTCGTCGGAATATTTTATTTTTTTCCCAGACTCATAACGCATAAATTTTTCAAGCCGAACCATTCCTTCAGATGAAAGCTCCAGTCTGAACCGGCCTGACTGTTGGTCCTGCAAATCAAGGAACTCTACTTTTACAGGAAGATTTGAGCCATAAAGAGTCTTAGTACGAATACCTTCGCGAGTATTATAATTCATATCAAGGTCAAGACGCTTGGCAACCTCTACCATAATCGCCGGAGATTTCAAAGAAATCAACTCATTGTTCACGCTGGTATTGCTGGAAAAAATACCCATGGACGCAAACGCACCTGAGATTTCACCGACACCACCTCCTGCATCCTTATCTGTAATCAGAATCTCCTCAGAACGCTCATATACAGGCTGTTGCCTGTATACATACAAGAAGCCAAGCCCCACACAAACCACCAACGAAACTACAAACCAAACCCACTTGGAAAGACATACCTTCAGAAAATCCTGAAACGAGAAATCCACCACTTCCGGTTTGGCCTCCTGCTTATTTGATATTGAACCCATATTTATAGTGTATGAACATTCTTTTATCTGTAATTTTCAAAATATCATTTCACAAACACTGCTATAGATGTCACCGCCGATGTTAGCAATGACGCTACCGACACCCAGAAGCTTGCCGATAGCACATTATTGCCATTGGCTGTGGTCTGACGTTTTCTCACATCGTTCGGTTCTACATAAATCACATCCCCCTGTCTTATATAGAAAGCCGGAGATTTTGCCAATTCTGACAGATTCGTCATGTCTAAGCGATATGAATGTATCCCGGTCTTGTCTTCCCTTATAAGCATCACATTCTCTCGCTGCCCTTGAATTGTCATGTCTCCTGCAAGCGATAACGCTTCAAGCACATTTATCTTGTCTTTATTTAAATCATATCTACCCGGAGACGCAACTTCGCCCATTACAGAGAATCCCACATTTAAGAATTCCACAGTCACCACCGGATCTTTCACAAGATTCTGCCCCATTAATTCCCCTTTAATAAATCCGGACAACTCTCCTCTTGTCATTCCCTCAACATGCAACATGCCGAGCACCGGGAAATCTATGTCTCCATTAGCCGTGACGGTATATTTGGAAATACCATCCGGGGTACCGCTATAAGAACGTAACGAACTTCCTGTGCCACTTGTCGGATTGTCTTGAGCCAAACGATCGGTGGTGACAGTAAGATTAAAAAGACCGGACAAAGAAGGATCTTTTGACTTTACCACTATTGAGAGTTTATCATGTGGCATTATCTTTATCTGGCCTGAATTTTGAGTCAAAGGGATGACGTCCACAGTTTCATCCTGAAAATAGGCTACGTTTTTTGGTGTATGACACCCGCTTAAGACGCCACAAGCAATCAATGACATCGCAACAATCGCTATCCGGCTCTTGGTCTTTTTCATTTGGGGTTCTGCTGTTTTTAGTTATGGTTATTGTTTCCTGCATCAGTCATAAAGACTAACATTGAGACGACGTTCTCTGCGTGCAATTGCCTTAGAAAGGATCACATTGGCCAATGTCCATATCAAAACGTCAGCCCCGACAAGGACGGTTGGATTGCAATATGGCGAGAGAACAACATTCACTACTATGAAGAGCACTGCCCACGCCATAATTACACATAGGGCGGTGCGCTGATTCAAACCTAAAGCGAGGAGTTTATGATGTATATGACATTTGTCAGGAAGGAATGGATTCCTGTGGCGTTCCACTCGGTGAAGATACACTCTCACCACATCAAAACAAGGAATAATGAGAGGTGAAATTGCCATTACAACAAGGTTATAATCCGTGGAGAACACGGTGCGGTCAATGTGAAGAACCGCTATGGCACAAAACACCATGATCATACCTGTGGTCAATGCTCCGGTGTCGCCCATAAAAATCTTCTTTTGTTTTTTTGCATTTCCGAACACATTATAGTAAAAGAATGGGAAAAGTGTACCGGCCGCAGCAGACGACAACATTGAATATACATATTCTCCTGAATAATAAAATATCACAGCATAAAACACGAATGCAACCGTGCTTAAGCCTGACGCCAGTCCGTCAATACCGTCTATCAGGTTTATTGCATTCACAACATACACGACTGCGAAACAAGTAACCATCCACACAAACCATTCAGGAAGTTCATTTAACCAAAGAAACCCGAAAAGATTATCAATCGACATGCCTGAAAAAACGATTAGAAGAGACGCTATTATCTGCACGATAAATTTGGCCACATACCTCACGCCCACCAAATCGTCGGCCATTCCGACCAGGAACATAAGCAAAACCGCACATATCATAAAATATACGGGAACCATCGATTCTGTGAACACTCCGAAGGTCTCGACTCCAAAAAATTTGAGATTAAAGCCGACAACGACCGCTATTGAAAAAAGAATAGACGGGAAAAACGCTATTCCTCCCAGTCGAGGGACTACTCCTTTATGGATTTTTCGTTCATCCACTTCATCAAAAAGCTTCTTACGGAATGCTATAAGAAGAATCTGCGGAATAATAATTCCGGCAAGCACAAGAGCTATTGAAAAGGATATTAAATCATTGGTTATCCAGCTGCTCATACGATATAATTATAGGTTTGTTTTAATATTCTCTTTTGAGAGACACTTCCATGCCTTTACAACAGGCATAAATCGTGCTACCCATTCAAAATGCAAAGTTAATTCTTTTTTTCAGGCTGTCAAACCATCAGAAAGAATTCCTACCTATGCAACGATTTTTATCCATATTTATTGAATTTATCGGCCAATTATATTAACTTTGCACTTTTGCAGGACACATGACAATGTCATAGCATCAAATTATTCAATATATGAAGCATCTACCTTACGCCTCTATAATCCGACATTTAATTCTTTTCTGTGTATGCATGTTCACAGGGATACCATTTTCCCAAAACGCATATTCAGAAAACAATGATTCCGTCTCTTATCTTGCAGAAGTTAGAGCGACTTTCTCTTCAGGAGAAAACACTCCATTTTGGCTTGTAAACAACCTTCAAGGTCTTGGCTCGCCTGAAAAAAACAACGGCTGGGTTAGAGGAGCGGTCTTCAAAAAGATTGACACTCAAAGAAAATTCTCATGGGGAGCCGGATTGGATCTTGTCGGGGGGTGGAATGCCATAGCCCCATTCAATGTGCATCAACTTTACGGTGAAGTCAAATATCGATCATTAGGCTTACTTCTTGGAAGCAAAGAGATCTGGGGAGATTACAATAATCCCCGCCTGTCGTCCGGAAATCTGTTATATTCCGGAAACGCCATGCCAATTCCGCAATTGAGAATCGGAATATTTGACTATGCTCCATTCTGGGGCACAAACGGCTGGTTCAGCGTAAAAGGATATGTGTCATATGGAATGTTCACTGACTCAAAATGGCAGAAATCATGGGCAACTCCCGACACGAAACGCACAGAAGACGTGCTATTCCACTCAAAAGGACTTTGGCTTCGCGGCGGCAACACCGACAAGTTCCCATTAACCGGAGAAATCGGCATTGAAATGGCCTCTCAATTCGGAGGAGAATCGTTCAAGGATGGGAAAGTAATACGTATGCCCAGCAAATTCAAAGATTGGTTGAAAGCACTTTTCCCAGTAGGAGGTGACAATTCAACACCCATAGACGAGCAAATAAATGTGCAAGGCAATATGCTGGGCGCATATAATTTTGCTTTATCCTGGGTCCCTAAAGAAGATTGGAGCATAAAAGCTTATTTCGAACATTATTTTGAAGACCATTCCCAAATGACTTTTGAATATGGGTGGAAAGATGGACTTTGGGGAATAGAAGTGCAATTACCCAAGAATCCGATTGTCTCGACATTTGTGTACGAATACCTTAACTCCAAAGATCAGACAGGATCTGTATTCAACAACACAAGCGAAAGCATACCAGAACAAGTAAGCGGCAGAGACTTCTACTATGACCATTACATCTATTCCGGCTGGGAACACTGGGGAATGGGTATTGGAAATCCGCTTGCTATATCTCCAATCTATAATAAGAACCACCTTATTGCATTTCTCGACACAAGGCTTACCGCTCACCATTTCGGAATTGCCGGAAATCCATCAAAAGAATTTGACTATCGCATACTTATGTCATTTTCTCGCAACTGGGGCTCATATGGCAAGCCATATCCGGAGGTATTAAATAATTTCAATGGATTGATCGAGGTTTGTTATAAGCCACATAAACTTAAAGGATGGAAAGCATCATTAGGTGTGGCCATGGACGGTGGCCAACTTCTTGGCAAAAGTTTCGGTGTTATGCTAACAATCGGCAAATCTGGCTTTATTAACTTTTAAAATTATGATAACCACACCAATAAATATTAAGGCTTCCATATATATAACTATATTGTTTTGTTTAGTGCTTACAGCCTCAGGATGCCAGAAGACTCCAATCAACGGCGACCTTGACGGACAATGGCAAGTAATGGATGTGCAGCCTGCCCCTGAAGAAATAATTATAAATGAAAGGTTATATTATTGCTTCTATATGCACACATGTATGCTGACTTATTATGATGGAGGTCTGACAAATGGCAATTTTCAATTCGATGGGAATCACATTTCAATGGACTTCCCTAATGCTACACATTCAGATGCTATTACAGCCCTTAAACAATACGGCATATACCATAATCCTGTCACTTTTGAAATAGTCACACTTAATAAAAAACACATGATCCTAAAGAATGATGATGCAGTGATAACTCTTCGTAAATTTTAAGCCGGTCATACAGACCGGCTTTGCCTTTACAACTTAAAAACCGGCAAACTTTAAACCTGCATTGTTGCTACTATTTCTTTAGTTTGCTTAATATAGCGTCATATACAGATATTACCTTTTTCACATCAAACCGAGATTCAGCCTTTTTTCTGCTGTTCTCACACATAGCTCTACGTTCTTCTTCGCTCAGTTTGAGAAAACACTTAATTGCCTCCACTAAAGACGCTGTGTTTCTTGCTTCACATAAGAATCCGTTCACTCCTTCATCTACAGCCTCCCTGCACCCTGGAATGTCTGATGTAATCACAGGTCGACTAACAGCCAAAGCCTCCATTAGTGTTCTTGACATTCCTTCGTGGTAAGAGGGCAATATAATACAATCTGCTCCCTTTAAGAAACTTATAACATCGTTTGAGAAATCGTGATAAACAATATCTCCATTCTCTTGGTCTTCCAGCACTTTCTCAAGTGGGACATGCGCCGGATAACTTTCATCTATCGGGCCTAACCAATGAAACTCCACATCAGGATTATCCCTCCTTATTATCTTAGAAGCTTCAACGAGTTCTTTATAGCCTTTATCGTACAAGACTCTACCTATTGTCAGAAATTTTGTCATTCTCACTTAAATTTTTCAAGGTTTACACCCTCTCCTCCTTCAAGCAAAATCACCTTATCCTTCTTAACGATTCCGAGTTCCAATAATTTTTCAAGATTGCCGGAATTCAACACCAACACGTTTTGATTAAAACCCAAAGCTATCTTATAAAGGACTTTTGCGATTTTACTTCTTAAATCGTTATGATTAAACGCATATCCCATACCTGTCACCATAGCAGTAGAAGGTATGCCTAAAATTTTTGCAGCTAAAGAGCCGTATATATTTGGTTTAATTGTGTAATGGAATATATAATCAGGACGTTCATTCTTATATGTGCGAAGCAAACTAAGAAAATACTTAAAATCCCTTATCGGATTCATTCCACACCTCTCCATATCTACAGCAACATACTTATATCCTCCATTATTTGAAGAGACACAATCATCCGGGGCAACTATCACCACATCATGATCATCTGACAGGAAATGGCCAATTATTTCACTTCTGAAATTAATTAGATTTCTATACGAATTATCACAAAACAATAATTTCATTCTATTATCAATTATTGAAATTCAATCATCTAAATAACTGTCTCAAACATTGACGCAACATCCCACTATTTTCGTATATCCGAAGTCGCGCTTATCCGCAAGTTCGCCACTATGATCACTTAATGTGATTACATCTTTAAATCGCATGATTGTAATACTATTTTGTGAGCAAAAAAGGTTTCAGTACATTTATAAGTTTAGGTCCTCCAAGTTTAAGAAGAATTCTTCTGCCATACTTTCTTACCGGAGACTGCCATGTTTGCGCATAATGATGGATAGACCTGGTGTTGTCCGTGAGATATAATTTTCCATCTATTGTTGATATAGGACAAAAATATTCTGGCGGATATATTTTTATTCCCCTTATTGTCTGTATCGACTTGTCATCATCTTTCAAGCCATATTCATTCAATATTTGAGTGGCATGAGTCACTACTGTCACAGGATTCGACTCACTATCTTTCAACAGGAATAGCGAAGACCTATAATGCTCCAATATTCCGGCATAAAGCGGATTGCCAGGCTCAGTTCCTAAACCAAGACCGGGAGCCACCATCACATGTGCACCCGGCTTGACAGTTTCAAAACCCATAAACGCGCCGGCCTCCACAATGTCATCCATAGAGCGGATAACTTCAACATCCGTGTCGAAATAAACCCCCCCCTCGCGGTAAAGGACATCAAACCTCGCATAGTCACTTACAAACGCATACTTCTTTGCCGAGTATGCATCTCTTGTGTATGGGATGACATTCACGTCATAGTTCGACTCATCCCAACGTTTTATTTCATAGCCGGGAAAAAATTTCCGCCACGAATCTATGCATTTCTGCGCCGACCGGGGAAGTGGATTGCCACCAAACCAGCAGTAATGGATAATTTTAGGTATCATCGCTCGGTTTCCTTGTTCTTGTTGTTTCAAATCTGCTCGCATTTGCATGAGAACATTTAATACGGCAGATTATAAATTGCCGACGGAGAGCACGTAAAAAAGTCTTGCAAAGAAGATTCTCTTTCACTCTGAGGTTACAAGCTACAAAATTACATAAAATATCGTATATATCCACAACTATATGAAAAAAACAATATTTTATGCTCCCTGAAAAAAGGTTTCTGCTGATGCAGACTTCTCTTTCTATATATTTTTAACGAATATAATTATAAAAAATTGAGTTACTTAACATCTTATTTTCCATTTTAAAATTTAATCCACAGAAATCAAGTCGTTACTGACTCCTGTGGATTATATTTTCTTTCTATTTACCCATCGACGCTTCGGGATTCATTTTTACCCATACGTTGTCGGGGATGCGGCTCCATACTTTGGCCAGCGCATTCCAGCGGCCATCAATTATAGCCACTCGCTTCCTCCTCACTATTGCCTTGATAACCATAGGCAGGACCTCTTCTACCGTCATTTCCATCGGATATTTCTTATCCTCATCAATCAGCGGGGTGCGAACCCACCCGGGTCGTATGTCAGTGAATTTGATGTCCATATTTTCCATATGTGCGAGCTGCTCAAGAGCCACGAGATATGTCTGATCAAATTTCTTTGAGGCTGAATAAGCCGACAAATTTCCGATGCCCTTTGTTCCCGCCACTGATGTCACTGCCGCAATATGCCCTTTCTTTCCGTTCTCGCAAAAATAGCGATAGGCAGAACTTACCATCCTTGCAAACCCGCTTGCGTTAGTATTGACAATCTCAACCTCCCTCGCGGGATCGAGATCTGTGTTGTCGCAGCCAATGCCGGCCACATGAAAATATATGTCCATTCCCCCGGTCATCTCAGCAAGTTTAAAGAGTTTAGCCGGGGCATCATTATGAGTGACATCTATTGAAAGATATTCTACAAAATCCGGATACTTCTCTTTTAGTTCAAGAAGATTCTTAGTGTGGCGCGCTGCCAAACCCACTTTTACGCCCCTTGACGCAAGCGCCTCGGCCACCGCATATCCGATGCCGGAAGAGGCACCCATAATGATTACTTTTTTCATAAATTTTGATTGATTGATTATTAACAATATAACAAAAGCACAGGCGAATTGTTATCACTCACCCGCGCTTTTGCGTTATTTTTTTATTCAATCCCTTATAAAATCATGTTTCAATGTTCAGCAGCTTCTCCGGCCGCGAATTCCATGAGATAAGCCTTGATAAAGGCATCAATGTCGCCGTCCATCACTCCGTTCACATCGGAGGTCTGATAATTTGTGCGGTGATCCTTCACTCGCCTGTCATCAAACACATAACTGCGTATCTGGCTGCCCCATTCTATCTTCTTCTTGCCGGCCTCAATCTTAGCCTGCTCCTCCATGCGGTGATTGAGTTCCTTCTCATACAAGATAGACTTAAGTTGCCTCATGGCGTTCTCCTTGTTCTTTGGCTGGTCGCGTGTCTCTGTGTTCTCAATGAGGATCTCTTCCTCCTCGCCGGTATAAGGGTCCTTATACTGATAGCGCAAACGCACACCAGACTCCACCTTGTTCACATTCTGTCCGCCGGCGCCCCCCGACCTGAAAGTGTCCCATGACACCCTTGCGGTCTCAACGTTGATTTCGATGGTATCGTCCACCAATGGAGTTACAAACACCGATGCAAAGGAAGTCATTCGTTTTCCCTGCGCATTATAAGGGCTTACCCTGACAAGACGGTGCACACCATTCTCGCTCTTCAGAAAACCGTAGGCATAATCACCTTCTATATTAATTGTCACAGACTTTATGCCGGCATCGTCGCCCTCAAGCAATTGGGCAATCGAGGTTTTGTAGCCATGCTTCTCGGCATATCTCAGATAAAGCCTCATCAGCATCTGAGCCCAGTCCTGGCTTTCCGTGCCGCCCGCTCCCGAGTTAATTTTCAACACAACTCCGAGCTTGTCTTCTTCACGTCGAAGCATGTTTCGGAGCTCGAGTTTCTCGATGCTGTCTATCACTCTTGCATACAGCGAGTCAAGTTCCTCCTCAGTCACAAGCTCCTCCTTAACGAAATCAAACGCAAGGTTAAGCTCCTCCACAAGTTTCTCAAGATCCATGTAAGAATCTATCCAGAAATGAAGTTCTTTAATCTTACGCATCTGAGCCTCGGCCTTTTCTCTGTCTTCCCAGAAATCGGCCACATGTGTGCGAAGTTCCTCCTCCTCAACCTCTATTTTTTTGCTGTCGATGTCAAGATATTTCTTAAGCGCCGATACCCTTTCCTGCGCCTCTTTAAGTTGTTCTTGTGTTATCATCTCAATCAGTTGCTAATTCAATACAAAAAACATTTATTCCTCATCTGCTGTATTTCGGTCTTAACCATAACAAACAAGGGTCGCGACATTATCAGTAAGCATACATGGCCTCTATCTCCTTTGCGTAACGCCTGGCTACTATAGGGCGTCTCACTTTCATCGTGTTTGTCACCTCCCCGTTCATTATCGAGAAATGATGAGGCAACAAAGTGATTCGCTTGATTTTCTCATATTCAGCCACCCCTTGTTGCACTTTATTAATTTCTCCCAGCATGAATTTAACCACATCCGGGTTTGCCACGAAGCTCTCCGTGTCAGAATAGTCAACACCCTTCTCCTCTGCCCAGCGACGAAGCTGTGAAAGGTTCGGCACAATCAAGGCTGTCACAAATTTACGCTGATCGCCGATCACTGCCACTTCGTCGATATATTTATTCTCTGCAAGACGGCTTTCAAGCATCTGAGGCGCCACATATTTGCCATTCGATGTCTTAAAAAGATCTTTCACACGCTCAGTCAGCACCAGTGCGCCATTACGCGTGAAATATCCGGCATCGCCGGTGCGGAAAAAGCCATCCTCCGTAAAGGCAGCCTTGTTCGCTTCGGGATTTTTATAATATCCGGGGGTGACAGTTGGCCCCTTCACAAGAATCTCGCCATTCTTGTCTATTCTCACTTCAAGTCCCGGCAAAGGCACACCCACCGTGCCGATCTCATAATCAATCGAAGGATAGAAACTTACGGTGGCTGTAGTCTCGCTTAATCCGTAGCCTATCACGACCTCTATGCCAACAGAACGCAAAAACTCCACAATTCTGTCGCTTAAAGGTGCGCCCGCTGTTGGAAACATATTTGGATTAGGTATCCCTATTGCATGTTTTAATTTACTGAATATGCGCTTATTCCAGAAATCATACTCTTTATCGAGAAGCCATGGCACCTGACGCCCCCTGCGCACATAGTCGATGTTGCGTTTTTTGCCGCATTTCAGCGCCCTGTTCACCATGATGCGCTGAATCCTGCCCATCGCGGCGATCTTCTCTTTCACGCCTGCATAAACCTTTTCCCAAAATCGGGGCACGCAACACATGATATTAGGATGCACATCATGAATCGTGTCCTGAATAAGTCTCGGGTCATAGTTCACCGCAATTGCAATACCCTTCGTGACGCAGAAAAAGCTCCATGCCTTTTCAAGTATATGGCTCATAGGCAAGAAAGACATTGAGAGGTCTGTGTCTTTCACCTGATGCAACAGCTGCAGATGCTTCTCTATGGCGGCATCATAGTTTGAATGAGTTATGGCCACACCTTTTGGCTCACCCGTGGTTCCTGAAGTATAGATAAGAGTCGCCATGTCCTCCGGAATGCTCTCCGACATTCTGCGCTCCACCTCCTTGGCAATATCCTCGCCGGCATCCATGCCGAGCCTTACGAAATCGTCCCAGAATATCGTGACCGTGTCATCATCCCTCAACTCCAGTTCATCGTTCTTGAAGACCACTATTCTTCGTATTGCCCCAGGATGTTTTTTCCAATAATTATAAGCCAGAGGATATTGATGCGAGTCGCCCACAAACACAACTTTTGCCTCACCGTTGCCCACGATAAAGTCAAACTGTTCCTGCGAAGAACTCGAATATATCGGAATAACTGTCACACGATTCCTGAAAGCCCCGAATTCAGTGATAAGGATCTGAGGAGTGTTGGGTGAGCAGATAGCTATTGTGTCTTTCTCCAACAGACCCATGCCTGCAAGCGCCTTGCCCGACACTTCCACCTGAGTTTTAAATTCATTCCAAGAAGTCGGCAGCCATTCGCCATCCTTTCGCCAGCAAAAACGATAGGCTTCTCTATCTCCATAACGCTTTGCCTGAGTGGATATTATCTCTACTAATCTGTTTGCCATAATTGTCCCGGGTTTCTCGTTATAACGAGAAACCCGGGTGTAAAGTTAACACTTTTTTATCAATAATCAGTCCTACCACGCTCATATTAATGATTTTTCGCGGGTTCAGACTGCAAAATAGTTTGAACCTGCGAAAAATAGATATAGACATAAGCCTGTCGGCCGCCTCTCTGCGGCAACGCTCCCGATTAGTCGTGCCTTGGCTTGTACAACGTGCTGAAATAGCAATCAAGCACATCTTTGGCAGCCGTAAACGACGACTGCTCATTATTCAAAACTCTGATTTCTTTCTGCTGAAGCAGAGCCTGCACCTCAGGAGTATGATAGAAATGATTGCGAAGTTGCTCGTCGATTGTCTCTATCATCCAGTATTTTGCCTGCTCATTACGCTTGCGCTCAAAATAGCCGGTCTTCTTAACATAGTCAAAATAGCGGTCAATCATATCCCACACGAGATCTATGCCAAGCTCATAATATCCGCTATATGTGAGCACCTCAGGCTTCCACTTGCTCGGAGTAGGCGGGAACAGGAACAACGCGTTGCGGAATTGTGAGGCAGCAAGTTTGGCTCGATCCACATTGTCGCCGTCGCATTTATTAATCACAATACCGTCGGCCATTTCCATGATGCCGCGCTTGATGCCCTGCAGCTCGTCGCCGGTTCCCGCAAGCTGTATGAGCAGGAAGAAATCCACCATAGAATGCACAGCTGTCTCGCTTTGGCCTACGCCCACAGTCTCAACAAAAATATTGTCATATCCAGCAGCTTCACAAAGCACGATTGTCTCTCTTGTCTTCCTGGCCACACCGCCCAGAGAGCCTGCAGAAGGCGAGGGTCGAATGAACGCATCCTTCTGCTGCGAAAGTTTCTCCATTCGGGTCTTATCGCCAAGAATACTTCCCTGAGTGCGCTCGCTGCTGGGGTCTATTGCCAAAACAGCAAGTTTCCCCCCTTGCTTTAGCACATGAAGGCCAAACACGTCAATAGATGTTGACTTTCCGGCCCCGGGCACTCCTGTTATGCCTATTCGCCTGGAGTTTCCTGAATAAGGAAGACACTTCTCTATGACCTCCTGAGCAATTGCCTGATGGGCATCGGCAGTGCTCTCAATGAGAGTCACGGCCCTGCCAAGCACGCTCACATCCCCTTTTCTTATGCCTTCCACATAATCATTCACACTAAGTTCCTGACGGCGAATGCGCTGTGCGCGCCTGTATGGATTCACAATGGGTTGCGACATCACTCCAGAGTTTACCTGGAGACCCTTATAGGATTGGTCGTTTTCCGGATGTTCCATGATATTGAATTAAGATATTATTATGTTGCTATTCTTTTATTCCAACCAGATTTGCTGTCCTTACCGGATGTATGGCGTCATCAGTCATGACCTCCACATGCAATCGGAATGCCCCCGAGTGAAGGCTGCCAATGTCGAGCGTCCCCTTGATTTTGCCACGCTTGCCGGGCTTTATCACCTTCGGTGTTTTATTAATCTCAACACCCTTTTCGAGCGAGTAAACCCTGCTGACTGCAAGCGGGCCGCGACCGTCGTTAAGCACCTCAAACTCAAACTTCAGAGGCTTCGACGAGCCAACCTCTCCGAAATCAATAAATTCCGGCACAATGTAAGCCCTTCCTCCATTATCTATTTCCTCTACGCTCATTTTTCTCGTGTCAGGCACAATCACCGCACCTACCGTTATCTCCCTCTCATCTTCTGAAGGAGAAGCAACGTCGGGTCTTATATGAACCTTATATTCCACCGGCCCCATCATCTCCTCTTTACTCGTGCGCAGGTAGAATCCTAATGTTCCAATCTCTCCGGGTGCAAGTTTTTCAGGAGTGAGCTTCACCTCAAGAGGTGCGTTATGTCCGGTCCACACGGGTGTAATCGTGTCAGAACCTTGATTATAAACATTAATAAACATATGGCGCGACTCCCCTTTCCGAATCTCGCCTCCCTTGTGCGACAGAGTCTGGATCCTCATCGGCCCCACTTCCACAGGGTAAGAGTTCTCAAGGGTGGACGGAGCGCCAATCACAGTGCCGGATATTCTCAACACATGAAGTTCATTTTCCTTGCCTATATAAACTCTCACTGTCTTGTCGAAAGGGCCGGGGCGCCCTGCCGGATTATACACAAAGCTCACCGTAGCTGTGTCGCCCGGCTGAATCATGTCTTCAGTATAAGTTGCCCCGGTGCAGCCGCAGCTTGGCCTCACACCATTTATAAACGTGGCCTCGGGCCCCTTGTTTACAAACTGCAGGCTGCCCTTTCGCTGACCCTCGGCTTCCTTAAACGCGCCATATTCATAGCGAGTTGACAGCCATTCTATCTCCGCCATAGCCGGAAAAGCAACGACCGCAAAACAAGCCCAAAAGATTATCGTCTTAAAACTCATCGACATTTTCTTTATTTAGGAGACACAGTCCCGCGTATTTTAAGCCTTACTTTCGACGGGCTGCCGTTAGTTTTTATAGTCACGACCTTTGTGAAAGCCCCCGGACGCCCCAATGGGTTATATGTCACTTTTATCTTCCCTTGCTTTCCGGGGGCAATAGGAGCCTTCGGGTAATCCGGGCGCGTGCACCCGCAATCTGCCTTAGCTTCATATATTATAAGATTTGCAGAGCCCGCATTTTCAAAATCAAATTCATGGCTCACGGCGCCGCCGTCTTCCTTCACAATGCCAAAATCATATATGGGCTCTGCAAACTTCATAGAAGCCTTCCCTGAGTTTTTAGCCGACAATCCGATGGCCGCAGCCAGCACAATCATTGCCGCAAAAATCAATGTGCCCTTAAATGTCATATTCTTCATACCTTGTTTTTAAATAGGTGTATATATTGTTTCTCTTGAAATATAGACGCTTCTTGCATCCCTTTGGTTTAACCTCACGTCTGCAATGCGATTTGCAAAAATAACCATTTTTATCCGATTGCGCCCCCTTATTTCACAAAAATATCAAATCAAAGCAAAACACGCCGCTCTGTGCAGGCGGCATGAGAGCTCACCCGCAACAATATCCCTGTCAAAGACGAGGGTTGCAGACACATATTTTGTCTTGTTACTATTTTTTATTAAATTTGCAAAAATTCCACAGCCTTCGGGCATATTTTGAAAATGGAGAAAATAATTGACCGTGTTGACCGAGACTTAATCATGAGCGAACTGACTCATGACCGAATGCTGCGCCACGCCAACAAGGGCGACAACGAAGTGTATGTTGTCGACGCGTTTAACGCACCCAACACCATGCGAGAAATCGGACGGCTCCGAGAGATTGCTTTTCGCGATGCCGGAGGCGGAACCGGATTAGAATGCGACATTGATGAATTCGACACAATGGAGAATCCTTGCCGGCAACTAATCGTGTGGGATCCGAACGACAAAGAAATTGCAGGAGGATACAGATTCATTCTCGGAGAAAACATAAAGGTAGTCGACGGAATTCCGAACATAGCGACTTCCCACATGTTCAGATTCTCAGAACGCTTTATAAAAGAGCTTCTTCCCAACACCCTCGAGCTCGGGCGTTCGTTTGTGGCCACAAACTATCAAAGCACAAAATCAAATCCCAAAGCACTCTATGTGCTCGACAACCTCTGGGACGGCCTCGGCGCCCTCACAGTGATCTACCCGCAAATAGAATATCTTTTCGGGAAAGTCACAATGTATCCGAACTATGGAGAAGAATGCCGCGACATGCTTCTCGGATTCCTTCACAAATATTTTCATGACACCGACAGGCTTGTGTCGCCCATTGAAGAACTCTCCAATAGAGCCACATCCCCCGAGATTCAGAACATATTCACAGGAGATTCCTTCCGTGAAGACTACAAGATTCTTAATCATGCCATAAGGGCGCACGGTCAGAACATACCACCGCTCGTCAATGCCTACATGTCGCTTTCTCCCACAATGAAAGTGTTTGGCACTGCCATAAATCATGAATTTGGAGAAGTGGAAGAGACCGGTATTTTCTTCAAGATCTCAGAAATATTTGAAGAAAAGAAATGCCGCCACATCCACACTTTCATCGAACACACTTTTATGGAGACTGAGTCGACCGGAAAGCATGGACATGACAACAACCTCAATCCGCTAAAATGAAAAATGTAGTAGTCACAGGGGCAGACGGCTTCATCGGAAGCCATCTCACCGAAGCATTGTTAAACGAAGGATGCTCGGTCACTGCCCTTGCGCAATATAATTCTTTCAACAACTGGGGATGGCTTGAAGGGATTCACCATCCGGACTTGAATATAATCACAGGAGATGTGCGCGACCCTGATTTTTGCCGCACTCTTGTGGAGGGAGCCGACACTGTTTTCCATCTGGCGGCATTAATCGCCATCCCTTACAGTTACATAGCCCCCGACAGTTATGTCGACACTAATGTTAAGGGCACTTTAAACATCTGTCAGGCGGCAAGAAGCGCCGGTGTTGAGCGTCTGTTGGTGACATCCACATCTGAAGTCTACGGCACCGCCCGCTATGTCCCAATCGACGAAAATCACCCGAAACAGCCTCAGAGCCCATATTCCGCCACCAAAATCGGGGCCGATGCGATAGCTCTCAGTTTTCACAATGCATTCAACTTGAATGTAACGGTGGTGCGTCCGTTCAACACATACGGTCCGCGTCAAAGCGCCAGGGCAATTATCCCTTCCATAATAACACAGATTGCATCAGGCATAAGAGAAATCAAAGTGGGCGACCTGTCTCCCACACGCGACTTCAATTATGTGGAAGACACTTGCCGAGGGTTCATAGCCATAGCTAAATGTGGCAATGCCGCCGGCGAAGAGATAAACATCGCCACACAGCGAGAAGTAAGCATGGAAAAGACCCTCAAGACAATAGCCTCGCTCATGGGAGCCGACGTGAAATGGGTCACCGACCCTGAACGCCTGCGCCCTTCAGGAAGCGAAGTGTTCCGTCTTCTCGGCTCAAACGAAAAAATCAGGCAGCTCACCGGATGGGTTCCTCAAGTGTCGCTCGAAGAGGGCTTGAAACGCACCATCAACTGGATTCTTAAAGACGATAATCTTAGAAACTACAAACCCAATATCTACAACAGATGAAAAATCAGCAACTCACGGTTTTGCTTCTTGGAGGAGCGAGAAGAGTCTCTCTCGCAGACCTTCTAAAGAGAAGCGGCCAGCGATTAGGTTACCAAGTCAACATAGTGAGTTACGATCTCTCGAAGGAAGTGCCAATATCGTTGGTTGCAAAAGTGGTGGAAGGTCTCCGCTGGAACGACCCCGATGTGGTGTCCGACATTGAGCGCGTAGTGAAAGAACATGACGTGGATGTGATTCTTCCATTTGTAAACGGAGCCATTGAGATTGCATCCATGTGTCGCGACAGGATGCCGGAAGTATTTGTGCCGGTGTCTGACTTCGCCACCACAAGCCAGCTGTTCGACAAAGCGGAAGCCGCAAAAGCATTTAAAGAAGCCGGATTCCCTATTCCGCGCACATATTCAGTGCTCTCGGCACAAATGCCGGCAATTGCAAAGCCCCGCAAGGGAGGATCGTCACGAGGCATACATATATTCCACGACATCAACGACCTTATGCACCTTCAGAATCTTCAGAACTATCTCGTGCAGGAATATATCGAAAACTGCAAGGAATACACCGTAGACTGCTACATAAGCCGGCACGGAGAAATTCTCGTGACAGTGCCTCGCGAACGCATTGAGATAATGGGCGGAGAATCAACCCGCACAAAGACATGCCACAACGAAATTCTTGAAGACCTTAGCCGCAAAGTGATTGAAGCATTCTCGCTAAGAGGCCCTGTGAATCTTCAGTTTATCCACGACACTGCCGCCGACCGCTATCTGCTGATGGAGGTCAACCCCCGACTTGGAGGAGGTGTGATATGCTCGATTTATGCCGGAGCCCCGATTACTGACTACATAATTGAGGAAGCCCTGGGAATGGACATCCAGCCCTGCACGAACTGGGCGTCAAACACACTCATGGCCCGATATTTCAAGGAAGCCATTTTCCATGAACACAATTAAGACACTTTGGCTCATCCCCGCCAGAGGCAGCAGCAAAGGGATTCCGCATAAGAACATCCGACTTTTTTGCGGAAAGCCATTGGTGTGTCGTGCGGCAGAGCAGGCTTTGGAATGCTCCTGTCCCGGCGATGAAATACTTGTCTCTACAGATTCTACCGAAATCAAAGAAGCGGCCGAGTCATGCGGAATAAAAATTCCATTCCTGCGGCCAGCCTCGCTGGCCACAGATTCCGCCTCGTCATATTCTGTGATAATGCACGCCTTGGAGGCTTATGAGTCGCAAGGCATTGTGTTTTCGCGCGTGGTGCTTCTTCAGCCCACCTCTCCCCTGCGCAACGTCGGCGACATCAATAATGCCTTGGATTTATGGACCCCCGGCATCGACATGGTGGTGAGTGTGTGTGAAGCGCGCACAAACCCATATTACAATGGCTTTGAAACCGGCGATGAAGGTTTCCTGCACGTCTCAAAAGGCGACGGACACATAACACGCCGTCAGGATGCGCCAAAAGTATGGGAATATAACGGAGCCGTATATGTAATGACTGTCGAATCGTTGAAAAAAGGACCAATGTCTTTATTTAAAAAAATATTGCCCTCACCAATGCCTGCCGAACGCTCTGTAGATCTCGACACTCCGCTCGACTGGGTGATTGCTGAAACCATTTGCTCTCAAAAACAATAACAAATGGAAACTAAAGCCCTCGACCTGCTGAAAAAATACTACGGCTACTCATCATTCCGCCCCGGACAAAAGGAAATAGTGGAAAATGTAGTGGCAGGTCGCGACACGCTTGTGCTTATGCCCACAGGCGGAGGGAAATCCATCTGCTATCAGATTCCGGCGCTTCTTCTTCCGGGATGCGCGATTGTTGTGTCTCCGCTCATTGCATTGATGAACGACCAGGTGCAGGCGCTTAGAGCCAATGGCATAGCTGCGGCGGCAATACATTCAAATCAGGACGAAAGCATCAATCAGAGCAATCTTTCGCTGGCAAGAGAAGGGAAAATGAAGCTTCTCTACATTTCCCCCGAGCGCCTCATGATTGAAATAAGCAAAATCGCCGAGATGGTGAAAGTGTCGCTGATTGCAATAGATGAGGCGCATTGCATCTCTCAATGGGGACACGATTTTCGCCCGGTCTACACATCCCTTCGCACTGTAAAAAACATGTTTCCGGGAGCGCCTGTGATGGCGCTGACGGCTACTGCCGACCGCCTTACACGCAACGACATCAGCAATGCGCTCGGGCTTCACGACCCGTTCAGATGGACAGGCTCTTTCGACCGTCCCAACATATCTCTAAAGGTAGTCAACGACCCCGGCAAGCGTCAGCGGCTGCGCATAATCGCCGACCTCATCACAAAATATCATCTCGACTCTGGGATAGTGTATTGCCTCAGCCGTAAAAAAACGGAAGATATGCACGAAGCTCTCTCCGACATGGGATTCAAATCCGTGTGCTATCACGCAGGACTATCGCCCGAGCAGAGAGAACAGGCTCAGAAAGCGTTTGTAAACGGCGAGGCACAAGTGGTTTGCGCCACCATTGCCTTTGGAATGGGCATTGACAAAAGCAATATACGCTGGGTTGTGCACAACAACATCCCCGGAAACATCGAGAGCTATTATCAGGAAATAGGCCGCGCAGGTCGCGACGGCCTCCCTGCCGAGGCTATCATGTTCTACAATTTCGGCGACATTATCACAAGGCGAAGTTTTGTAGAAGATTCCGGCCAAAAGGAAATCAACGGCGAGAAACTCGATTTCATGCAACGCTATGCAGAGGCGTCAATATGTCGCCGGCGCATCCTGCTCAGCTATTTCAGCGAAGAAATCAAACATGACTGCGGAAATTGCGACAACTGCCGCTCTCCGCGTCAGGTGTTCGACGGCACAATAATAGCGCAGAAAGCCCTCAGCGCGGTGATTCGCATTCAGTCACGCGAAGGCATGAACAACGTTATCGACATACTCCGCGCCTCCACCCGTGCAGAAATCATTCAGAAAGGGTATCATCATATCAAGACTTACGGAGCCGGGCGAGACCTGACTCCTATGCAATGGCGGAGCTACATTCTCCAGATGATTCAGCTTGGGCTTCTCGAAGTGGCATACGAAGACAACTTCCATCTTCGCCCCACCCCTTACGGAATCAAAGTTGTGAAAGGGCTTGAACGGATTCAGCTCAACACCCATCAGGAGTTCAACTACGGGGCGCCCCATAAAAAAGAACTGGAAAAGGTAGTTGACCTGCCACCGGAGCAGAGGCTTCTTGAACAGCTCAAGAATATGCGCAAAGAAATTTCACAGAAAGAGCATATCCCGGCATATATGATCTTTTCCGACGCCACACTCAAAGAGATGGCCGAGCGTCGTCCTGTAGAAATAGAGCAGATTTCAGAAGTATCGGGAGTTGGAGAAGTGAAACTTGCAAAATATGGACGCCAATTCCTCGGGGTGATACGCAAGTTTCAAGGAATGAAACGCACAATGCCTGCAGGCACAAGCCAGAAAGAATCTCTTTTACTGCTGAATTCCGGAATGGAGCCTGAGAAAATAGCAGAAATTAAAGGAGTTGCAATATCTACCGTCTACTCGCATTTTGCTCAACTGGCTGAAGACGGGAATTTCAACGATTTCCGCAAACTCCTCACCCACAGCCAATACAAGACCGTCATAGACGTTTTTGACAAAGACCCCGACAATGCCTATCAAATTCTGAAAGAGAAACACGGCATCGATTCCTATATTGCGCGAATAGCCATTGCAGAACGCAACTATCATTTAAGCCAATAGACCGCATCCTGCAAAAGGCGCGAAAGCGGAAAGAAAGTGACAAGCAAAATTATCGTAAAATAATAATTAAATCACTCCGGAAATGCTAATAACCTTAATAACACTGTCCTTGGCCGCAGTCGGATTCGTCTGGGGAAAAATCCGGGCAGATGTCGTTGCGCTTATTGCTCTGATGGTGCTTGCCGTAAGCGGCATCATATCCACTCAAGAGGCGCTGTCAGGTTTCTCAAACTCAATCGTCATTATGATGGTCGGCCTGTTTGTTGTGGGTGGGGCAATCTTCAATACCGGCCTTGCCAAAACAATCAGCGCACGCCTTCTAAAACTTGGCGGCGGGAGCGAGACCCGTCTGTTTCTTGTGGTCATGACAGGGACAGCACTTATCGGAGGCTTTGTAAGCAACACCGGCACCGTGGCACTCATGCTCCCAATCGTGGTGAGCATGGCTGCCGCGTCCGGCAGTTCTCCACGGCGTCTGCTTATGCCCCTGGCTTTTGCCAGCAGCCTCGGGGGCATGCTCACACTCATAGGCACACCGCCAAACCTTGTGGTGGCAGAGGCTTGGGAAGATTTTTCAGGGCATCCGCTCACATTCTTCACCTTCCTTCCAGCCGGGGCAATATGCCTTGTGGCCGGCACGCTGCTTCTCATTCCACTGAGCAAATTTCTGGCTCAGAAGAAAAAAAGCGACAACGAAGGCCCTGCATCACGATCGCTCACTGACATCGTGGAGGAATATGGCCTTAACGCCGACCTCTACAGAGCTTCGGTCGGCCAGGAGTCGCCGATTTGCGGCAAGACCCTCGCGTCTCTGCATCTCCGTAGAGAATACGGCATAGAGATTCTTGAAGTGAGAACTGACGCGCTGGTCATGCCTGCCGGTCAATACGCATTTATGGATTATATAAAAGTAGGACTCCCTTTGCAGTTGCTCCTCGGCGTGCTGATGATATTTGTGCTCCCTCTTCTCTTCCCATTCTGACCTGGCGCAGCGAAATGCCATATGCAGTGCCAAGGCATAAAAACTTGAGATATCGCGCCTATATTTGGCAATATTGACATAATCGACTATATTTGCATAATATGGCAAACCAGAAATATCCTGTCGGCATAGAAACTTTCTCCGAGCTTATTGAGGAAGGCTATGTCTATGTCGACAAGACAGAATACATTCACCGCCTGATTGAAAGAGGCAAATATTATTTTCTGAGTCGTCCCCGACGATTCGGCAAAAGTCTTTTGCTCTCCACCATAAAATCATTTTTTGAAGGACGCCGCAACTTGTTCAAAAATCTTGCCATAGATCAGTATCCATATGACTGGGAACCGCATCCGGTGTTTCATCTGAACTTTGTCAATGCCAACACATCGTCGATTGAAGGGCTGCATTCAATTCTTATCGCTCAGATTTCCAAATGGGAAAGACAATATGGCCGCGATGAATCTGAAATAGATTTATCGCAACGCTTTTACGGTGTGATAGAGCGAGCAGTGGCCGCTACAGGGCACAAAGCTGTGGTTCTGATAGATGAATACGACAAGTTTCTCGTAGCCACTATTGATAACCCTGATCTAAATCGCATATTCCGCGACACACTAAAACCAATATACGGCACGCTAAAGGCCGCCGACTCATTCATTCGGTTTGCCATGCTTACCGGAGTAACAAGGTTCTCGCGGTTGAGCGTGTTCAGCGACATGAACAATCTTCGCGACATATCGCTGAATAATGATTTTGCGGCCATATGCGGAATAACAGAATCGGAAATTCGTCATTTCCTGAGCCCGGGAGTAGAACGTATTGCAAAAAAACTTGACATCTCTTTCGAAGAAGCATTCAGCAGGCTTAAACAGAACTATGACGGTTATCACTTCACTTCCGACCGGACAGACCTATACAATCCATTCTCATTGCTCTACGCACTTGAAGATTCAAAAATAGGAGACTACTGGTTTGCATCAGGCACACCAACATTTTTGCTTGAAGCATTGCGAAGCCGTGTTGGCAACATCAGAGATTTCTTCAATTCGGAAATAGACGACGCATCGCTCGGTGAAATAGAATCATACAGCGACGACCCGACAGCATTACTTTTTCAGACAGGCTATCTTACTATAAAAGGCGTGTCTGAAGAAAATGGAGACTATTTGCTCGGGCTTCCAAATGAGGAAGTTGGAAGAGGCATTTTCAAAGGCATTCTTCCCATATTCTCCGGAATGGGAAAAGATGAGTCCCGCAATTTCATACGCACATTCACAAGAGAGGTAAAATCCGGCAACGCCGAGACATTTATGCAGTTTCTAAAGAGTTTTCTTTCAGACATTCCCTACGACCTTTCGAAAAATAAGCCGGAAGTCTACTTTGAGAATAACATCTACATCATTTGCAGGCTTCTTGGAATGGAGATTCAAACTGAATATCGCACTTCTCACGGGCGCATCGATATTCTAATGAAGACAGACAAGTTCATTTATGTCATCGAGTTGAAACTCAATGGAACGGCAACGTCTGCAATGAACCAGATTGAAAGTAAAGAATACACCCTTCCATTTGCCACCGACGGGCGACAGATCATAAAAATCGGAATAGGTTTTTCTAAACGCACCCGAAACATCTCACGATGGCTCATCTCACGATAAAAGACAATCTTATCAAAGCGCCAGACAAAAGACCTTACAAACTCAAGATTCATTGCTAATTCCCCTATAGACAGAGGAAGTGATACCTGTCACCTTCTTAAAATTGACAATAAAACAGTTTTGGGTCTTAAACCCTACTTCTACCGCTATCGCTGCAATCGTTTTGAATAACGAAATAAAAAATTAAAATAATTGCGGTTATTTCAAAAATTATTCTTAACTTTGCAGTCGAAAAGCCGACAAGGCCATTCGGGGCGTAGCGCAGTCCGGTTAGCGCACCTGCTTTGGGAGCAGGGGGTCGAAGGTTCGAATCCTTTCACCCCGACAAAATTTAGGGAAAAAGCCTGGCTCTGTGAGCCGGGCTTTTTTGCATATATCTGCCATTTGGAGGGAAGTAATATTTCACAGAGATGGATTCCATTTCCAACACCCGCGAATTCGACATCGTGAAAAACGGGCAGTCTGTATACGAAATGGACAAAATAGACTCCGAGATAAAAGACCTACAGACTAAGAAAACTGAAAGAGAAACAACCATTAAATTTCTTATCTGGATAATGGCCATAATATTTGCGGGGGCCGCCGTATCATATCTTCTCGTGTGGGTCTACAGGCAGAAGAAGAAACTCGACGAGAGCTATCGCAATCTTTTCTCAATGAATAAAAGGCTCGCCGAGAATCATGAACAGGCGTCTGCCCAATATCGCGAATGTATCGAGCTTCTCAATATCCGGGATGAAGAGATTCGCCGGCTCAAAAGCAACATCGACAGCAAAAAAATTTCCAACGAGCCTTCTATTGATTACGGAAAAGAGCATGACAAATATAACAACAGCAATCTCTCGGAAGAGATGAAAGGGAAGATTCTTCGCAGCATCAACGACATAATGGACAATTCACTTGAATACCGCAACAAGAATTTCACTCTCGACAGACTCGCGGAGATGGTGGAGTCAAACACAAGATATGTGTCGCAGATAATCAACGGCACATATAATAAAAACTTCAACAATTTTGTAAACGAATACAGAATTCGCGTGGCTTGTCAACGCCTGACTGACAAAACAAACTTCGGCAACCATACAATCAACGCCATCGGCCAGAGCGTGGGCTTTAATTCTAACACCACATTCTCCGCCGTTTTCAAGAAACTGACAGGAATGACACCTTCTGTTTATCAGAAACTGGCTTATGAGGCTACTGAATAAACTCCGGCGCCGACAACTCCGGCCTGCTCAAAATCCTCACAAATCTAATAATAAGGCTGAAATTCTCTAATTACTACTATTCATCAGCCCCCTATCGTCCTTCCATAAATCACAAATGTGCCGTCTGGACGGATTGCGTCAAGGCGGCGAAGCCATCCGCGAAGATATTTCCACGCACCTCGGCAACTCCGGTAGTGAGACTCACGCGCATTGCGTATCATGCTGAACAGCATTTCCGGATCCTTGCCATTGACAGCCGACAGTGTTTTATCGCCCACAATTCCATCTGCTTTTACGCCAATCACCTTCTGCGCCCTCTTTATCGATTTAGGGCCGCTTGCCCACACCCAGTCTACAAGCAGATTTGCCAGACCCTGCGACTCAATGTAATCAGCATTCCATGTGTCCCAGTACATGGTTTTCAAAATCTCCCTCCACTCATCAAATGCTATTTGCCTCAAGTCGTTTTCACCCGGCAGGTCAAGGCCCTTGCTTCGCCTGAAATCTGCGTATGCCCCGATTGTGACGTCAACCATTGTTGCACCCCCGGGGTCGTCAGGGTCATTGCTCCAGCCTCTCTTGCAGGCAATACGAAACTGCTCATCCAAAGGCAATCCAAGGTCGCATCCATCTTTGCCATACACGCCGGCGGCAAAATGAAAAATAAAAGGAATCAATTTTACAAAACAAGCCATAACTTTTTTTTGCAAAATTGACTCCAATTTTGAGTTTCCCAACTTTATTCCGCCCCTTGGAACGCGTTCCTTAACCGGTCATTTCACAATACCCTTTTCAAGATATTCGGCAAGATTCGTGCGCACATGGTCGCCTACCCTCTCCACAGCAACCTTTGCCATGTCGGCATCGACCATGAGATTCACCAATTCTTCAAAAGAAGTCTTCTTGCGGGGATCCCATCCAAGTTCTTTCTTAGCCTTAGTCGGGTCGCCCCAAAGGTTCACCACATCTGTCGGCCTGTAAAAATCGGGCGACACTTCTACAACCACTTTTCCGGTCTTCACATCTATCCCCTTCTCATGTTCACCCTCACCCTCAAAGCGCAACTCTATGCCGGCTCTCTTGAAAGCCAGCAGACAAAACTCTCTCACAGAATGTTGTTCACCGGTGGCAATCACATAATCGTCGGGAGAAGGCTGCTGAAGAATCAGCCACATACACTCCACATAATCCTTTGCATAACCCCAGTCGCGAAGGCTCGACAGATTCCCCAAATAAAGCTTCTCCTGCTTTCCTTGTGCTATGCGGGCGGCGCCAAGAGTGATTTTTCTCGTCACAAATGTCTCTCCCCTGCGCTCGCTTTCATGATTAAAAAGAATGCCCGAGCAACAATACATGCCATATGCGTCGCGATATTCTTTCACAATCCAGAATCCATAAAGCTTTGCCACAGCATAAGGGCTGTAAGGATGAAACGGAGTCTTCTCATTTTGAGGCACCTCTTCCACTTTCCCATACAATTCGGAGGTAGAAGCCTGATACACCCTGCATTTATCTGCAAGGCCGCACTGACGCACTGCCTCAAGAATGCGCAACACACCGGTGGCATCTACATTCGCAGTGTATTCCGGGGAATCGAAACTCACCTGCACATGGCTCTGGGCCGCAAGATTATAAATCTCATCGGGGCGAACCTTGCCCACTACCTGCATAATCGACATGGAGTCGCCAAGGTCGGCATAATGAAGATGAAAATTCTTATGCCCTTCAAGATGTGCTATTCGTTCTCTGAAATCTACCGACGAACGACGGATCGTGCCATGCACGTCATAACCCTTCTCAAGAAGAAATTCTGCAAGATAGCTTCCGTCCTGACCGGTCACTCCCGTGATTAATGCTGTTTTCATTTCAATGTGGTTTTGCAATATAGTCTGATAGACTAACGCCTGCCAAGCACTTTTATTTCGCACAAACATGAATGCCGGGCAGAATATACACTCTCGCCCGGCACTCGTCCATTCAGTTTTTATTAACACAAATCTTCTTACTTCATAACTGCTTTTGAAGCAGACCTTGTGCCGTCGGAATATGTCACGACACGCACATACACACCTTTCTCCGGATTGTCCACACGATTACCCGAAAGATTATAATATACAGTAGCGACAGCATCCTTTCCGGCATTTACACTGTCAACACCCACGGTAGAGGCAGTCACTACGTCGGTCATATATTTCACGGTGCCGTCGTCATACATAGCCTGCACGCCAAAAGTCTCAACTCCGTCGAGATAATGATCAATCTGATGATACTCTCCGTCACAGTGAATGTCATAATTATCCATCAGATAAGGCAGCCACTCCATATCCTCGTCAAGGTCAAAATATTCATCCGGGCTGAAAACAAACACATCACCGTCTACATACATTCTGTAATATATATATTCCGGATTGAGTGCATACCCCTCTTTTGTCATAGCCGGAAGATTGAAAGCCACCACGCCATAATTGATAGCGTCATCATAGTTAAAGCAGTCAATAACCTGAGGGTTAGGGAGATTTATTTCAAAATCGGCAGGCTGCCAGCGAATTTCCGGATTTTCATAATACTCGAAAAGATATCCGGGGCCGCCCATCATTGCAAAACAGATGTCATTTGCCTTCATTATCTTAGCCTCGGCATCATAAGAGCAGACAGCTTTTTCCTGCTTCACCGGCATATAGTCATCTACCTCCTCATCATATTCTATCGTGATGGCCTCGAAATATGCGTTGCATTGCATCATCTCAAATGTGCCGAAATACTGATGACCCGGGAACACAATCTCGTTGCCGTCAACATGGCCCACAACCCATGCCTCAGGCATATACTCAAACACGTTTGTGAGATAAACGTCATCACCGTCAAAAGCCACATCTATCTGCTTCCCTACTCCGTCACAGATCATCTGCCATGCCTCAGGCTCCAAGCCTTCCGGAATCTCCACAGGTGTTTCAAGCCCGGGCTTCATCACGATGTCGAAATTTCCATACCCATACCATTCTCCTTCAGGTGTGGTCATGCCAAGAATTGATTCGCCGCTGAGCACATCTCCCACCAGCATTCCATCCTCACCTTTTGTGAGAGCAACCACATCATTGTCGGTATCCGGGAAAAACCAGCCCTCGCCTGTGGCATCATTCACAATTTCATACTTCATTCTATGCACATAGATGTCGATAATATTGCCTTCAGCATCCGGATAACTCATTATGCACTGCGGAAGGGCAAACTCTATACGGTCGCCAAGGTCTTCACCTCTAATGAAAGAATTGGGCACCATCTGTGTGATACAGTTTTTCCAATACACCTCGCCGTTGTCGCAAAACACCATCTCTGTGTCGAAATTCTCAACCGGCAGGTCTCCTACCATGCCCATGATTGCCATATAGGCTTGTCCGGAAGTGTTATAGTGCTCCACCCTGCCCTCCGGAGCCTCATAAATCACAGTGTTGTCAAGATCTGAAGCTCCCTCTTTGCGAGGAACTTTTAATACTTGAATGTTTTTTGATTTAAAAGGGGTCTCTACCACTCCGCCGATTCTCTCCATTGCCTCGCGAGAACAGGAAGGCATTTCGGAGGAAATCTTAAAATCTGATGCATTTGCAGTGCCTACAAGCAACAATGCAATACTTGCAAAAGTAAAATTTCGCATAAAGATACAAATACTTATTAGTTTTAACATTTATAAACAATGTTGTAAATTTACACTTTTACAATCGAATTTCAAAATTTAAATCATATTTTTATCAAATACTCGAATAAATTATATCTCTCCACAGCCAGCAAACCAACAATACATTCAGAAAATAGTCACCACAATAATATAATCCACAAAATAAACTAACACAAAAGCGTCAATAACATTAAACAAATATCACTAAAATAATACTAAAATTAAAAAATGAGTTAATTTTGAACGGTTTTAACACTTTCTAAAAGTCAATAATCTTGCGTCTTTGTTGAATAATTAAGTTTCAAAATTATAAAATACAAAAGCAAATGAAAACACAAAAGCAGACACGCTATTCACCCCAGGATGGTGATGTGTGTAAAATCAATGCAAAAGGCAGATATGAGGATCGCCTGATAGAAGACCATCCGCAACATCTTATCGAAGACCATCCACAAGGCCTTATTGAGAATCACCACATTGAGGAAGAACCAATCGCCGCTGTAGGAGCCCCGGTTGCGGGAGGGAGCTCTTCTCGCTGGTGGGCATGGTGCCTTGCCGGACTCGTAGGACTGATGCTGATTGCCGGAGCATTCTTCTATGCCAACATGAACGACAACAGGACAGACGGCACGGCCTACACGAAAACAACCACCACTACAACCCGTAGCGCATTGGCTTCTGCGGCCGCGCCCGGCAGTTCTGAAGATTATATCTACTATTTTGGCAACGATAAATCAGATGTGCCCGCCAACCGCAAACTCGACAGAGTTGCAGAAAAAGCGGAACAAGACGGAGCCGATGTAGTCATAACCGCTTACGCAAGCACCTTAGGCAATGAAGGCTACAACCAAAAATTGAGTGAGAAGCGGGCAAACAACATTGCAAACTATCTTATTGCCCACGGCGTGCCAAGCAATCATATTAAAATTGTGCCTAATGGAGAGACAACCACATATGGCGACAATACCCACAACCGCCGCGCCAACATCCATCTGACATATCCAAACTGACAATAGCAGTTCTTAAATAAGATTTATGAAAGATATGCAAATTTTAAGGGTGCATCAAGTATAAATGACTTGGTGCACCCTTAATACATTCATCGCTCATCAGCCATAATCATATCTATATTTACATCCTTCTTTTCCCTTTCATTCTTTTTGACTATTCCTGAGCATCTGCTCTTTTCGGAACCTGTTCCAGTTATCTTTAATATTTTTACGAGTTTTATATAGAGTTATGCCTGTTGCCTGCTTGAGCAAGAAGAGAGCCCTCCGCCCTATTTTAAAATTGCGGCGGCCATTGCTGTCACTCAGCATTTTATAATCCGGCTGGGAATCAAGCCTTATGCTGTCTTTTTCAAGATTGTTGACGCGATTTATAAGTGAAAGAGTAGAAGATGACAGCTCGGGAGCATCCATCGGTTCATAAATACCGATTTCATCAATATCAAATACTCCTTTATCCCACTTCCGGGCTTCTTTTATTGTAATAAACTCTTTATCTAAAATATATGCATCAGCCTGCGTGCTAACGAAAAAGGGTTCGTTTAATTTGTTAAACCGAAACATCTCATGCCCTCGCCCTTTAGATTCAATATGAAAAGAATACCCCTCCAGATCTGACGCCGACACACTATCTCCTATTACATTATTGTAGTTGTATGCCAATTTGAATGTATCAAAATCAAGGTTTCTACTGAAAAATCCGGCAAGATTGGGAACCCATTTGCGGCTTTCAGAATCCGACATTACATCTATTTCAATATTTATCCTGTCATGAACCCTACTCCATATTTCCGCAGGGCTATATTTGCCTCTCACAGTGTCTACGGCAACAGTCTCATTTCTCAACATCAATGGCAACGACACTTTCGGAGCCAGCCCTATCCAGTCAGACCATGAAAAGTGATGATGGCTTGCGTCGCTCACACTGTCAAGGCCATTCCGGTTTGTAAACCTATAATATGACTTGCACGTCAATATTCTGGGGGTTGACCATCCTTTGAATTTCACTTTTTTATCTGACGGCAACATATAGTCTACCATCTTTTCTCTGAAAAGGAACACCGTATCGTCATAAGTGGTCAAAGAGGAGCATTCCCTGACATAAGCCAGAATATGCAACACAAGATGTCTGCGCGATTCGACAATCACCTCCGGCAACTCCGACACGTTTTCAGAAAGGGAATATGCCTGCGGCTTCATCTGCAAGACAGAGAACACAAGCACTATCAATGTCATTAATGCTCTAATCATAATAAATTACTTGCCTGTACCGAAGCGAGAAGTGTCGATGTTTGCATCTTTGGGCTTGAAGCCATTGAAACGCCATATGAAAGTCAGTTTGAGATTTCGGGCCATGTCTCTGACTTTCATCCGATAGTCTTGACCGGCATGGTTGATGGTCATGGTCGGCGACCATTTGTTGAACATGTCATCAGCTTTCAAGTCCAGTTCGCAGCATCGCCCCTTTCCGAACTGCCATTTGACTCCGGCATCGACCCTCCATATGCCCGAAAGGTCCGCAATCCCTTGTAAAGAGGGAGATATATAACTGAAATCGACCGTCAATGATATGGGACAATTTTGACTGAATTTGAAAGAGCTGTTTAACGACCCATAGAAAATCCATTTGCTGTTGTCAAAGCTTATGTCATGGAAATGATCGGCTTTCACACGCCTGTTCATCACATTGGCAGTAGCGGTGGCGTTCCATATGTAACCTGCACCGAAAGGAGCATAGAGATTAAGTCCGACTGCTCGTTCATAATTCATGTTGATTGTCTGATAAATAAGGTTGAGAGCATCGGGCGACTGGTATGGCAGCTGCGTAGTGGCTTTATCGCCATACTGGAAATAGAGCGTAGCGACATATTTCTGACTAAGAATGTAGTTGAATTGGGCATCATACTGAATATAGGGCTGCAACTTCGGATTTCCGATAACGGTAGAATAATCATTGATATGGCTTGTGCCTCCATGCAGTTCCCAATATGACGGATAGATGCGCCGGGTGTTGAAGTTAAGCTGAAATATGCTTTTGGGCGTCTTATAATATGTTGCCCCAAACTGAGGGATAAAATTCCAGTTGTGCTGATATTTATTGTGATAATATTCCCCCTTGGCCGAAACATTGAACGACAGCCCCAAGTCAAACGACCGCAGTGTGCCTACATAAAGACTCGCCACATCCTCGCTGAGAATATCATCGAAATCCGGATTGTCATATGGATAGTAATGTTGTGAGCTATGATCTTCCGAATGTTGGTATTCCGCACCATAGTTCAGTTGCCATTTGCCAAGCTGACGCTGCCGGTCTATATACACATGCCAGCGGTTTATGTCTTGACGGTTTTCAGAGCCAAGCAGATAATCTGTATCCTTAAACAAAGACTGTGAACGGTTT
This sequence comes from Muribaculaceae bacterium, assembly GCA_009775365.1. Taxonomy (GTDB): domain Bacteria; phylum Bacteroidota; class Bacteroidia; order Bacteroidales; family Muribaculaceae; genus Lepagella. The sequence goes on along the minus strand of VSPM01000021.1, from coordinate 2,850 downwards.
TCGGAATAACAGGTATAATCCCCGCCCGCAGTCAGGCCGAAAGGAGCATCATAACGAAGGGCTATATTATGATAGCCTACCGGCGACAGCATATTATAGGCGTTTGTGAAGTTGCCGAGAGTCCCTGACGATAGTCCCCAACTCTTCGAATCGGATGTTATCTGTCCGTTATAAGTAAGTTTGAGTTTTTTCCATGATGCAGATGCAAATATGGTATTGTTCCAGTTCTGTCCGATGCGCCGCATATCGTCCTCGATCATTGTTCTCTTACCATTATGCAGATGATTCGACCATGTTTCCTCACGGCTCCATGACTTGGTTCGGGAAAGGCCATAGTTGAGATCAAATGTCCAGTCGTTTACTGCGTATGTAGCTGCAAGGCCGCCTCCAAACGAGCCATAGTGCGCCCGGTTATATCCTCCCCTGATCTGCCCTTGCAATCCATCAAGAGGGGTGGGCGTTTTCAGCACCACGTTGATGACTGCGCCGTTCACATGATACTTTGCCGGGGCCGAATACATTATCTCTACATTTTTCAGTCTGTCAACCGGAGTGGTGTAAAGAAGTTGATAAAGATTCTGAAGCGGCATATTGGTCTGCTCTCCATTAAGAATAATGGTGACATTTGACGCTCCTGTAAGCCATACCATACCGTTGTTGTTCGTCACCCCCGGCATATAGCCGAGAGCTTCAAGAATATTGGTAACCGGTTTGTCCTTGACAATCCCGGGGAGATCAACTGTCAGAATTCCGTCCTCCCCTCTAACCTGTGGTTTCTCTCCTTTTACAACTACTTCATTAAGCAGCCGTGTAGAGATTGTATCGGGTGCTTCTGTTTGAGCTACAGCTAACACGCTTGTGAGCAATGAAACGAATAATATGGCTTTTCTCATAACTATATTGTTGGTTTGATGCAAAATTACAGGAATAAAGTCCGAAATCAGCAACCATCAGCCTTATTTAGTCTTAAATGCTCCCTTATTTAGTCTTAAATCAAGGCCCGGCTAACCGATTGTATGACGGATTATTAGTAAATTTGCCTCATGAAACGCTTTAAGACCATATCTACCACATTCATCATTGTCATTGCTGTTATTTTCGGATACAATGTATATTATCTCGTAAGTCTGTATAATTCTATTAGAAATGATGTGGAGCGCGAGGTGATGACAGCGATTGCTGATGCTGATCTTGACGAGCTATGGATAAGGGCAAAGAGGGCACAGGCCGGGACTCAGGAGGCCCTTGAAAAAAAATATGGAGACGATAGCGGCAGACCTCATGGCGAGACCTCTGTATATCAAGATTCAAACGGAGATATGGTGGCGACCACCCGACATCCTGACGGAACTGTAGAGACTCAAGGGTATATGGTCAATGGACAGTCATCATTCACCAATAAATTTATAGATGCTGTCAGCCAGCAGTTTCACGGCATTATAGATTCGTATGTGCCTGCCGATATAAACGTCATGGACAGCGTACTGGCCAAGCGACTTAATGACAGATACATATATCCGGACTTTATAATGACCGAAGTTGTTGATTCAATTGGTGATGTAGTAATAGCTAACACAAAAAGAGCCAACACACGCCTCGATGTGTTTTCTTATTGCAACAATCCTAATTCCGGCTATTTTTATCGTGTGCGCATGACGCCGCTTACCCGTCATATAATGTCGCAGATGCTTGGGGTTATTATAACGGTCTTCCTTTTGATGGCCGCATTTTCTTTAGCGTTCCGGTATCTGTTCCTTACAGTGTCACACTTACGCACAATCGAGGAGATGAAAGATGATTTCGTAAGCAATATGACACATGAGTTGAAAACTCCTATCGCTATAGCTTATTCTGCAAATGACGCTCTGCTCAATTACGATGCTGACAATGACCCTGACAAAAAGAAAAAGTATCTGATGATTGCCAACAAGCAATTGAAACGGCTTGGAGCACTCGTTGAGAATATCCTCGCAATGAGCATGGAGCGCCGAAAGGCCATGAAACTCAAACCGGAGAAAATAATATTACAGCCGTTTATAGAGGAGATCGCCGCAGCCCAGCGCATGAGGGGCGACAAAGATATTGCCATCAATGTTAAAACCGACGATAACTCAACCGTCATGGCAGACAAGACACATTTGGCAAACGTGTTGAACAATCTGATCGACAATGCCATCAAATACTCGGGCAATAGCGTTGAAATAAACATCACGGGCAACGACAATGAGATTTCAGTCAGTGACAACGGCATAGGCATTCCATCAAAGTCAATACCCTATCTGTTTAATAAATTCTATCGAGTGCCGCATGGCAACCGTCAGGATGTCAGGGGCTATGGAATCGGCCTATACTATGTTAAAGGCGTCCTTGACAAAATAGGCTGGTCTATATCTGTAAAAAGCAAGGAGTCGGAAGGCTCGGTATTTACAATTAAATTCAACAACGATGAGCAATAAGATACTGTTTGTAGAAGATGAGGGAGATCTCACTCTGATTGTGGCCGACACGTTGCGCGGGCAAGGATATGAAGTCGCAACAGCGTCTGACGGCATTGAAGGGCTTGAGAAATTCAAGGCCGAAGGTGCTGATATTGTGGTTGCCGATGTGATGATGCCCGGAATGGATGGATTCTCGATGGCTAAGGAGATACGAAAGTTGTCTACAGCTGTTCCTTTGCTCTTTTTAACGGCTAAAAACACTATTGATGATGTCGAAGAGGGATTTGAAATCGGAGCCAACGATTATCTCAAAAAGCCATTTGAACTTCGTGAACTTATAACGCGAGTTCGGGATAAGGAACACCATAAAAAGTTGAATCGGCAGCTTGAAAAAGTTGCCGATTCTTTTGGT
>VSPM01000020.1 GCA_009775365.1 Muribaculaceae bacterium | reverse complement strand
TCAGATGCGCTTCCTGGAATCCTAAATATTTGATAACGCTTCTTAAAAATTATGGATTCTGATGCGGTTGCCCTGCAGAAATTCGCTCTACTCCATTCAGAATGTTGGTAAAGAAAAGTGGATTTGCTAACACTCGTAGCAAATCCACTTTTCTTTATGTTTGGTGTTTCAACCCTTTATTTGATTATAAACTTGTGAGTCTTGCCTGCGGTTTCGGTTATGTAAAGACCAGCGGGCAGGGTGATGGGAGAAGTTGTGGCAGTGGCCACTTTTCTGCCTGCAAGGTCGTAGATGTCGGCAGGTTCGCCGGCGGTTGAGATGCTGTTGCCCGCAATGATAAGATTGTCGGAAGCAATGGCAGATTCTACTCCGTTCACTTCATATGCCTTGACGGTGAATGAAATCATGCCGTCCTCAGATTCTGTAATGTCGAAAATCTCAAAACCGGGAGAAACTCCGTCCCAGCTTTTCAAGGCCGGTTTGGTTGAATAGGTTATAGATGTTACTTCATATCTGCCGGGGAAAGAATCGCCGTCGCGTGTTTTCTCGGTTTTCTTGTTGTCGGCCTCTACAAGGTCCACATACTGGTGTTTGGGATCATTGTTTACCCGGTTTAAATCCCACACTTTCTGGTCAAAATCCACATGCCATATAAGCATTCCGTGTCCCGGGATATATTTGTCGAATCCATCTTGCTGACGGTTCTCAAGCAAGAAATATTCAAATTCTCTCTCAGTTGGGAGAATGTATGCCTTGTTAGACTCATGGAGAGGAGGCAGTTCATATACTCCGGGCTCGCTGATCACTTCAGGTTCCATCCAGTCAAGCGCATAACGCTCGAATGAAGAATAGTTGGGCGGGGTGCGGCTGTCATTGTTATATGACCCTCGGTCCATGATGTTCCATGCTCCGGGAGTAAATGAGCTTGAATAAGATGTTGCATAGAGGTCGGGGAGAGCCATCACATGGCTGAATTCATGAGTGAAAGTGCCGATGCCGTCTACTCGTTTGTCTCGGTAAGACAGCTCATTGGAGCAGGCATAGCGGTTGAGGCAAACGTCGTCGAGCATGTAAGCTTCGTTGGTGGCAGATATGATGTCGAACGAATGCGGCCATATTGTGGTTGAAGCCCCGCCGTCGGCCTCGCCGAAACCGGCGTAAAATACATATACATTGTCGATCATGCCGTCACCGTCGCGGTCATATTCAGAGAAGTCCACCTCCTCGTCTAATGCCTGGCACGCCTCTATGACCATTTCGTGAGGGCGTATGTCATTGCCCCATGAATCATTCTGTCCGTAGTAGGAAATAGGGTGCTCCAGTTTAACGGGACCGAAAAGGTCAAATTCGGGAACAAATTTTCCAGAAGAGTTGCTGATGTAAAAATCGCGTGCGCTGCCTGTGCCGCCCTCAAGGCTGAAGTTCTCTTCATTGAGAAGGCGAGTGAAATAGTCGTGCGGATTCTCAACAGTGAATTCATTATTTGAGAATTCCACAAGAATCACAATTGCTTTCTGCTCTCCGAGCACCGGGAATGATGAAGAGAATAACCCCGGACCTTTCTGAGGCTCTTTGGCGGCTTTTCTCATCGGTGAAGAATCCCTTTTGTTGAATGCGTCAGTCACATTGCTTTGGTTGAGCTTTGAGATTGCAAGATTCATTTCGGCAGACCTTGAGCCGGGGTTGACTGCTCTCAGTGTGGTGGCAACGGGAAGTCCGTCTGCTCCACAGTCGGCGAATACATAGTATCCCTCTTCGTCAGTTGTGAGAAGATAGCCGTCGGAAGTGTATGCGCGATGACTGAGCGCGTCGCCCTCAAGACGGATTGTAATCTCTGTCCCGTCAGGTTGTGATGCGGTGATTAGTCCTTGTCGTGCGACCACCGCATAAGTAGCCGGGGCCGCAGCCATTGTCAATGATGCTGCCAATATGGCAGATTTGATTGTCGGTAGAATTTTAGTCATTGGATGGAATTTAAGGTAGTCTGAATAGTACTTATGAATAAACGTAGACTTCCCTATATAAATTATATTTAGCACGAAAAAAGATGCTGCCGAAGTATTATCGACAGCGTCTGTGCTTATGGAATTCTGTGAGAAAAGTGTTTTAATGGCAAATAAAGTGGAAAGAGTCTCATTCTTGTGGTTTGGAATCACCATTCGTAAGAGAGCGATGCACCGAGCCCGTTGAGGGTGACATTGCGGCTCCGGGAATTCCAGTAGTTTGAAGTCAAGAGCCTGTAGTTGATGCCGATGTTTACAGCCTGTCGAGGATTCTGAGAATTTGTAGGGATTCTGATTCCTATTGATGGCCTGAGATAAAAATATTGCTGGTTTGTGAGATATCCGTCGCCGATTGATATATAATTCTTGCTCAGCAGGAATGAGCATCCCACTTTAAGATCGATAAAGAACGATGCGCTTGAAGTGTCCCCTATATTAAAACGGAAATCGGTGAACAGGGGCAGCATTGCAGCCGTAGTGGTGGATGAATGCTGTGTGTCGAAACCGGGTTCGTCATATTGCCAGTTGGTGCCCCAGTTGTCGTTTTTATGCGAGAACAGCACGTCAACTCCGATGCCTAAGCCCATATAGAACCAGCTGGAATATGTGAAACCCTGCGAGGTCGAGATTTCAAGGAAGTCGGCATTATAGTTGCCAAGCGTCTTGCTATAGCCGGATTCAATAAAGCCTTTGTAGTTGAGCGAGCCTGAGAGTGCCGGCCGAATAAGGCCCGGAAGCCGGTTGGCAATCTCATAATACTGCGCAGATATGTTTTGCGATGAAAATATGAGCAACAATGTTGAAAGAAACGAGAGAATTGTGTATTTATGTTTCATAACTTGCAGTTTTAATGGGTTATATATAATATATAACATTATAAGGAATGATTTTGTTAAAGAAATATTGAGAGATGATGTGATGTGGCATGGTTTGACGATGTAAGGCATGACTCAGGTTCTTTCATGATGAAATGGGCATGAAGTGAAAAAACAGAGGCGGATTATATTTGTGAAGCGATATCGATATTTTGCTTGTGTTTGGTTAATATGTTAAATTAAGTTATATAAATATGGGCCGTGTCGGTTGTTTAAGGAATGTTTACTAATTTTACGACTTAAAAAGATAGTTCCACAATGACATATACCGCGCCAATAGATGAAAAAGAACTTGTGAGGCAGTTGCAAAACAAGGCAACGGCCTCCCGTGCTTTCGATTTGTTGCTGAAGATGTATTCACAGCCGGTGTACTGGCAGATTCGTAAAATGGTGGTTAGCCATGACGATGCTAACGATTTGGTCCAGAATGTGTTTCTCAAAGCATGGAACAATCTTCACAATTTTAGAGGAGATGCTAAATTGTCGACATGGCTTTTTAAGATAGCCGTGAACGAATCAATCAATTTTATAAATAAGGAGAAGCAGCGATTGCAGTTGAGTGAAGATGCCGATGAGTCATTTTTGCTCAACAACATAGAGGCCGACAGTTTCTTTGACGGCGATGAGCTTCAGAAAGAACTTCTGAGGGCAATAGAAAAGTTGCCGGAAAAGCAGCGTCTCGTGTTCAACATGCGATATTATGATGAGATGAAATATGAGGATATGTCGGAAATTCTCGGCACTTCGGTTGGTGCGCTCAAGGCGAGTTATCATCATGCAGTGAAAAAGGTGACAGAGGCATTGCTTGCATAGGGCAGGAGTTTTAGGTGCCCCCGCTTTTCTCAATAAATCAAGGCACGAATAAAATCAAATTTAGATGGTCACAAGTAAAATCGCTAATTGCGGCGTAAATAAAGTAAAATAGGCTGGTTTTCCAGCCTATTTCGTGTTTTCCATAATACTATTTCAAACTAACCTAACATCATGAAACGATTTTCTTTACGCTATTAAAACATTGTCGAAGCGGATAATGTTCATGCAATCAAAAAATTTTTTTGAATTAAACTTCTGCGTGATGTTGAGGTCAAACAATAAAAATAGTCACCTCATGCGACAAGAAGATATATTAAAAGAAAAGTATGGCACAGATGCCGGATTCAGGGTCCCGGATGGATATTTCGACAATCTGAATTCTGCAATCATGTCAAAACTTCCTGATTATCCGGAGGTTGAGCGCGTTGCGCCGTTGTCGGTATGGCAGCGGGTGAAGCCTTATGTCTATCTGGCTGCTATGTTTGCCGGCATATGGATGATGATGAAAGTGTTTCATACGGTGTCAACCGCCGACAGGCTTTCACTTGACAATCCACCCGAGGCAATAGTGCAGCTGCTGGAAAGCGATGGCTATGAAGCAATAGTCTACGGGCCGACGGAGTCTGAATTTGAACTTGAAAAGGAAGTGAGTGAGAGTTATGAATCGTTTGATGATTTTCAGGATGATTTCGGCTATAACTTATCGCCTGAATATGAGTCGATGAGAGTTTCAGCAATCATTAAAGATTCAAGCCACGGCTGAATGGCTTGTTGAGTATAATCGAAAAGCACACATAGTATGATAAGAAAATTTTACTTGTTAATCCTGGTAATAATGGCCGGATTTGCTACCGTCATGGCGCAGGATTCTGAAAAAAGGAGTAAAGAAGAAATCTTCCGGGAAGTGCAGGAATTTAAAATTAAGTTCCTTGCACAAGAGATGGATTTAAAGGAGGATCAGCAGGATCGCTTTGTCAAACTATATGGCGAGATGAACCAGAAGAGGTTCGCCTGCATGAAGGAGGCCCGCTCTCTAAAGAAAAAACTGAAAAAAAATCCGGATGCCACTGAGGAGGATTATCAGAAAGTGACCGACTCAATGAACAAGGCAAAAGCCGAGGCGGCATCAATTGAGAAGGAATATGACGAAAAGTTTGCTGAATTTCTTTCGCAGAAACAGATTTTCAAAATGAAATCGGCTGAAAATGAGTTCCGGCAGAAAATGGAAGAAATGAGGCATAATAAAAAAGGAAAAGGTGGTAAACGATGATATTTATGAAAAATAAGATACTGACTAACAACTTCAAGGCTGCGATGATAGCGGCCTTGATGCTTTTAATGCCGGGGGCTGCTGCCGCAGGCGGAGAATCAAAAGCAGTTAATAATAATATTTCATCTTCAGTTATGTCGTTATTATCAGGGCAAAATGGCAAGGTGGACAGCAAGGGCGATATGCCTGATTTTGCTTTTCCCGAAACGGTGGAGAAGAATGCGCGTCCATTGTTTGAAAAAGCGTTGGCCGAGAAAAACGGTGTGGAGGCTCTTAAATATTCAATTCAGTTGATTGTGGCCGGAAATCTTGTGTCGCAGTCTGGCTTTTTGAAGAATGTGGAAATGCTCGACTCTGCCGCTGAGGTTATGCCGCAGCCATATTCATCGTTGTTTGTGCTTCTGGAGGCGAATCTTTACCGGCAGCTGTATGATTCCGACAGGTGGATATTCAATAAGCGTAATCTTCCGCTCGACACTTATCCCGACGACCCGATGAGCTGGAGCGGAGAGTTGTATGCTAAAAAGGTTTTAGAATTAGTAGACAAATCCATGTCGGGTGCAGCTTCCGGTTATGCCTCTCCCCTGAGAGATATATCACCGGTCATCACCAATTCTGAAATGGCTGAGAAATGTGGCCTGACAATCGGTGATTTCATAGTCTATAACGGGGTAGCCACGTTGCGTGCGTTCGACAATGGAAGTCGGAAGGAAATCATACCATTTTATAAAGACAGGCAGGTGGCGCTGTCAACTCCTTACGAAATGTGTGTGGCGGCATCAAAAGAGATGCTTGAGAATAATTTCAAGCATTATGAAGGTGGTGCTTACTCCCCGGCTTTTACAATCGCTATATCACAATTGGCATCGGCTCTTCAGGATGCTGAGAAAAAATCTTTTCTGGATGTGTGGATGAAAAAACTGATTCATGAGGAGGACGACGCCTGGCTGCTAAGGGATTATTTCAATCTTTGCAACAACTGGAATTTTATTGACACTCCGGAGTGCCGTATGCTTCATTCGCTGATGACTGACTATTTAAGCAGATTCAGCGAATCGGAATCTGCTGAGGCAGTGAAGTTCGATTTGTCTCAGATAGAGAAAAAATATGTGGCGGCCTCCATTCCTGAGAGATTTTTGCCGGATGTTGCTGTGGAGGCTTCTGCAGAACTGAGAAATATGAATGAAGCGTATGTGATTATTTATCGCATACCTGAAACGAAAACGGGAACAGGGAGATTTGCGGTGAAAAACTTCCCCGGAAACTCGAAAAAAATTGTTTCAATTCCGGTAAAAACGGATGGAAGTGTGCCATTTTCTTCTAAAGTGAAGTTTGAAGTTCCCCCTCTTGCCCCCGGGCATTATGTGGCCGTCCCTTCAGCCACTCCGGAATTGAGCGCAAACTGGCGCGACAATGTAAATCAATGGTCGTTAAATGTGATTAGCGTCTCAAGCATTGCTATTGTCACTACATCCGACAGAAGCGTGAAAGAATCAGGCAGAGTCTATGTCGTGGATGCGAGAACACAGATGCCTGTGGCAGGTGCTGAAGTGGTGTGCTCTTCCGACAATGGGAAAAAAATAATCAAAAAGGGTTTCACTGATAAGGGCGGGGCATTTGACGTGCCTGCGGGATATTATGACATAGTAGCACGTAAAAATGGAAATGTGGCTCAACAGTGGGCGGGCATAAATTTTTACGACAGAAAAGAAGAGGCAGTGAAGATGGCGAATATCCTGACTGACCTTTCAATCTATCGCCCCGGCGATAAAGTGCAGTTTGCGGCTGTAGGATGGACCCGGAAAGGGGCGGAAAACAGTTTGCTTGCGAATGAGAAGATGAATGTGACATTGTTTGATGCCAACGGAAATAAGGTTGATTCGCTTTCTTTGACCACTGATGAGTCCGGCCGGTGTAACGGTTCTTTTAAACTGCTTGAAAGCGGGCTGTTGGGCACATACGAGCTTCGTGCGTCATACGATTCTGCCAAGAATCGCTTCTCCGGCTGGAGAAGTCTGCAGGTGGCGGAGTATAAGACTCCGGGATTCTTTGTGGAATTGAGTGCTGATTCCGCGCAGAACTATGAAGCCGGCGATGTAGTGAAGATAAAAGGAGTGGCAAAGACCTATTCCGGTTTGCCTCTTGCTGGGTCAGAGATCAGTTATGAGGTGAAATGGGTGCCATGGTGGCGCAATTGGATATGGGGAAGCGTTGATGCCTCTTATGGAGGAAAGCTCTCTGCCGACGATAAAGGTGAATTCATTATAGAGCTCCCGACGGAGAATTTGAAGGGCACACATTTTGCTGAGGGTGTATATTCACTCACGGTCGATGCCACTTCCTTATCAGGCGAGACGCAAAGTTCATCCGAATTCAGATTCTCATTGGGGAAAGGTCTTGCTGTGTCGCCGGCAATTCCTGATAAAGTTTGCATAGATGGCGATTCGTTGAAACTGAATGTGCCTGTTTATGACATGCTTGGCCTTCCAAGTGTGCAGGAAGTTGTCTGCGACATAAAAAATGCAGATACCGGCGAGAAGGTGTTTGGCGGCGAATTTAAAAGCCCTGCTTTAGTGCTGCCGTCAGAACGGTTCCCTTCCGGGCGATATTCTTTGACATTTAATATAGTAGGCGACACCACGAAGGTTAAGTCAGAACTGGTGGTGTTCAGAAACTCTGATAGAAAACCTCCATACCCCACGCCGTTGTGGATTCCGCAGCACGAAATAGTCGCTGAGGATGATTCGCAAAGTGTGGATGTGAGGTTCGGCAGCGGCTATGCCGGCAGTTGGATTCTTTGTGTGGTAAGCGACACCAAGGGCGAGTTAAAACGTGAGTGGATTAAGGCCGATGATTCTAATTGTGTATTGAAAGTCAATGCCCCGTCAGATAAAGAAAGAGTGTGGGTTACTTTGAGTGGTATGCATGATTTGAATCAGATGATTCAGACTGTCACTGTGGTGCCTTCGAGTTCTAAAAAGAAACTGACCGTGAAAGCGTCGTCTTTCCGCGACAAGATTTCTGCCGGCGATAGAGAGGAATGGAAATTCTCTTTCACTGTCGATGGCAAGAATGCTCATGATGTGTCGGCTTTTGCTGTAATGAGCGACAAGGCTCTCAATGCTTTGGCCCCGTTCGGATGGAATTTTAATATAGCGTCGGAAATCAGAACCAACAAAGTGTCGGTGTCTGCCTCCGGAGTGGGTATGCTCCAGACAAGCGGAATATTCTCAAAACAGTTGAAATATGTTGAGATTCCTTATGCCGTTCCCGGTTGGAACACCTATTCTTATCCCCTTGCAAGCATGCATAATTATAGAATGGTGAAGGAAACTATGACGTTGAGGTCTATGTCGGCCAAGCAGACAATGGCTGATGTAGATTATGATTCCGCCAATGTTGTCTATGCGGAGGATGGAGCTGCGTATGCGACCGGTGCGGTTAATGATTATGCCATGGCTAAAGAAGAATCCGCTGAAGAGGAAGTGGCTGTGAATGGCTCTGTCTCACATGAGCCTGCCGACGCGGGAGGCTCTGGCATGAAGCAAGAAAAGTTGCGACCTGTAGATATGCCGCTCGCATTCTTTATGCCAATGCTCAAATCCGACAGTGACGGAGTTGTGACAGTAGGGTTTGACACACCTGATTTCAACACAACATGGCAGTTCCAGATAGCCGGCTATACTGAGGACCTCCTTACCGCCGGTCTGATAAAAGATGCCGTTGCCTCTAAGCCTGTGATGGTAAAAAGTAATCCTCCACGCTACCTTCGCACCGGCGACAAGGCTCAGATAGCTGCAATCATGTTTAATAATTCTGACACAGCGGCAAATCTGGCGGGGGAGATTCAATTGTTTGATGTGGCGTCAGGTCGTGTGGTTGCGAGCAGGAATATAGAAAGCGGAAACCTTGCGCCTTCAGGTCAGTGCGTTATCAGCATTGATTATGATGTGCCTGCAGATATGTCGGAAGTAGGTTTGCGAGTTGTTGCACATAGCGACAGGTTCTCTGATGGAGAGCAGGTTGTTATTCCTATTCTGCCATCGTCTGCACCGGTTGTGGAGTCGTTGCAGTTTTATATGGGTCAAGGGCATGGTGTCGCGTCAATTAGAATTCCCAAGTTGAAGGAGAACGCTAATGTTACATTGAAATATTGCGACAATCCTGTGTGGGAATGCGTCCTGGCTCTTCCGTCGATACTCAATCCGGAATCAGTAAATATTCTTTCGGTTGTTAAATCGCTTTATGCTAACTCTACTGCTGTGGATATTGTTAAAAAATATCCTGCGGTGAAGAGAGGAATCAAACATGCTTTGGCTCAGGTGGAGGCCGGCGACAGCGCGGCTCTTAAATCAAATCTTGAAAAAGATGAAGAGTTGAAGACTGTGGCATTAAACAATACTCCGTGGGTAAACAATGCTTCGGCCGAAACTTCAAGAATGTGTAATCTTTCTTCACTGCTTTTTGCAGATAAGGCGAAGGTGGTTATCGATAAACTTGTTGGCGATATGAAAGGCTTGCAGAACTCCGACGGAGGATGGAGCTGGTGTCCGGAGATGAGGTCGTCGGAATTCATTACAGAAAATGTCATTCTTCATCTTGGAATGATGAAGCGTGGCGGATGCCTGCCTGACGAGTGCGACAAAATGGCGCGAAAAGGTATTGAATATTGTGACCATGAACTGTATGACAGTTTTGTGAAATCAAAAGGACAATTCTCTACTGTGGGAATGTTGCGATATCTTTATGCCAGGAGCTTTTTCAATGCGGGAGACGGCGGTTCGGGATTCCGCAAGTTGAAAAATGCTGCCATGAAGCAGATTGCAGATGATTGGAAACACTTTTCAATTTATGATAAAGCTACAGCCGCAGTGCTTTTTGCACGCACTCAAGGTTATGAGAGATATGCCGGCATAGTTCTGGAATCGCTCAATCAGTTCGCAAGCAAAAGCGAGGATAAGGGGTGGTGGTTTGACAACCTTTCTTCCGGATTTGATGGAATGCCTAAACTGATCACCACATCGCGGGCGCTTGAGGCTTATTCGGAAATATCGCCTTCAGCTCCGGCTGTTGATGGTCTGCGTCAATGGCTGGTGCTCCAGAAAGAGACTGAGGACTGGGGCGCAAATCCCTATACGGTGGAAGTTGTTGAGGCAATTCTTTCAAGTGGAAGCGACTGGACTGAATCTTCAGCTGCACCGGTGTTCACACTGGGCGGAAAGGTGATTGATGTTCCTGTCAGCGAGAATATTCAGGGACTGGTGACATTGCCGCTCGATGCCGCCGCTGCATCCGGAAAAGAACTGAAAGTAGAGAAAAGTTCCGCAGGCCCGGTGTGGGGTGGTGTTGTAAGCCAGTATGTGGCTCCCATCAAAGATGTGAAGAGCGCACAAAGCATGAATCTGAAGATTGAGAAGAAACTTTATGTTGTGAACAACACACCTAATGGCGAAATACTTTCGGAAGAGGATGTGAAAGTCGGCGACAAAGTCAGGGTCACGTTAACTGTCACTTGCGACAAGGATATGGATTATGTGGCTCTAATTGATGAGCGGGCAGCCTGCCTTGAACCGTCAGACCAGTTGTCGGGTTATGTCGTGAAGGATGGTCTTGGCGTCTACAGAGAAGTGAGATACACTCGCACATCTTTCTTTATCGGTTTCTTGCCCAAAGGAGTGAACGTGATTAGCTACGACTGTTATGCCGACAGAAGCGGCGTATATGCCTTGGGCGTGGCAAGTGTGCAGAGCCAATACTCGCCGCTGCAGTCTGCTCATTCTGCCGGAAAATCTTTCACTGTGGCTGAATAACGAGTAGATTACATTGGTAGCAATAGCGACTTTCATTGGCGCTTCGGCTGATTGACACAATATGTTGAAAATGACGGGAAGAACTCTAAATCTTTTAGTTTAGAGCTCTTCCCGTCATTTTGTGAGTCCGGTTGTAATTCGTGAGTCCGGTTTAATAAGTCAGTCGAGGTTGGTAATAAGTCCCTCTTTGTTTAATATCACGTTAGAGAAAATCTTCTCGGCCTCTGATTTGAAAGGATAATCGTCGTTATATCTCGATGAGTAATGCCCCGTGAGAAGTTGTTTCGCTCCGGCATCGCGTGCAACCATTGCTGCCTGACGCGCGGTGGAGTGGCCTCGAGGAGCAGCAAGGCTCTTATGCTCTTCAAGATATGTTGTCTCGTGAAACAGCAGGTCCACCGGCCCTATTCTTTCTGCCAGCGAAGGCATATACATCGTGTCGCTCATATGGGCATATGACAATGAAGGGGTAGGGTCTGTGGTCAGATATCTGTTGGGAATCACTGTGCCGTCAGGCTTTACGAAGTCTTCGCCGGCTTTGATGTTGCGCATCATAGCTACAGGGACACCGTGAAAAGCCGTCATTTCAGGATTGATATGCCTCTCGCGAGGTTTCTCTTCAAACACAAACCCTACAGTGTCGATTCTATGTTTCAGCGGAATAGTTCTCACTGTCAGCGATTTTGTTTCTAAAATCACAGCTTCTTCCGGCTTTATTACATTGAATTTAATGTCAAAAGGGGTGTCGCGGCAAAAATATTTAAGAATAGCCCCGAGTTCTTTTTTCCCTTCTTCAAATGTGTGGATAGTAATGTCGCCGCCGGTGCCGTTAAGTGCTAATGTGCCCACAAGTCCCGGAAGACCGAACACGTGGTCGCCGTGAAGATGGGTAATAAAAATATGCCTGAGCCGGGAAAACGACAGGCGATGGCGCATAAAGGCAAGCTGTGCGCCCTCTCCGCAGTCAATCATGAACAGGTTTCCCCTATGGTTGACCACAGTGGAAGAAGGCTTATGACGCAAGGAGGGTCGTGCCGAACCGCAACCGAGAGTGTGTATTGAGAATGAACTCATTATATATTCTCCACTTTATAATCTTTCGCGAGGCCGCCTGTGCCGGTCTCCTTATATAAAGAAGGAAGATCGTGGCCTGTCTCTTTCATGACCTGGATAAGTTTGTCGAAGCTCACGCGGTGTTGACCGTCGGAGAATGTAGAATAAATGTTGGCATCAAGAGCGCGAGCTGCTGCATATGCGTTTCTTTCGATGCAAGGAATCTGAACAAGTCCGCACACCGGGTCGCAAGTCATGCCGAGGTGATGCTCGAGCCCCATTTCTGCGGCATATTCAATCTGAGCCGGCGTTCCTCCGAAAAGCTGGCATGCGGCTCCAGCAGCCATGGCGCAGGCCACGCCCACTTCTCCCTGGCAGCCCACGTCGGCCCCGGAGATGCTGGCGTTGTGTTTGACGACATTGCCGATGATTCCTGCGGTAGATAGGGCATGACACATTTCTATGTCGGAGAACTGGCGGGTTTTCCAAAGGTGATAAAGCACAGCCGGCACCACTCCGCAGCTTCCGCAAGTAGGGGCTGTTACGATTGTTCCGCCCGATGCGTTCTCCTCGCTCACGGCGAGTGCATAAGAAAACACCATTCCTCGTGAGCGGAGATTGTCGCGATAGCCTTCAGCCCTCATATAATAGGAGCGTGCTTTCCTGCGGAGGTTAAGAGGCCCGGGAAGACGTCCGTCGGTGGAGAGCCCTTTTTCCACGGCGGCCTTCATAGTGTTCCACACTTGAATCAGATATTCATTGATGTCTTTCCCCTCGCATTGCTCCACATATTCCCAATAGCATCGCCCGCTCTTCTCGCAATAGTCCATTATGTCTGTCATGGTGTTGCGGTCGTAGATTTCGGCTCCGCCTTCATGAGCGATTCCGTCGCCTTCGATAGCTCCTCCTCCTACACTATATACCGTCCATTCGTCTGACGGCAGACCGGCTGCGTTGAGGCTTCTGAATGTCATCCCGTTGGGGTGGTATGGTAGAAACACGTCAGGTTTCCAGATAATGTTGACGGGCATCTCTGTCTTTTCCAGGACGTCAATTATTGCAGCGTCGGTCATGTGGCCTTTCCCGGTGGCGGCCAGGCTTCCGTAAAGCACAATTTCGTATCCCTCTGCATGGCGGTGTTTGCTTAGGAAAATTTCCGCTGCTTTGCGTGGCCCCATTGTGTGGCTCGATGACGGCCCGGTGCCTATTCTGTATAGTTCTCTGATTGATTTCATAGTTCTCTTTGTGTGTTATGTTTTGCAAAGATAATAAAAAATCATCAAAAATGATGATTGCAAGTGTTAACGATTGTGAGTAGTTTTGCAGCCATGATTAAGAGGTGTCTCATATTGTCGTCATTGCTGGTTCATGCGCACGCTGCGGTGTGGGCGGATGAAGCACCGGCCGATTCATTGTCAACTACTTTGGAAGAGGTAAGCGTGACAGCTCTAAAGCGGCTCAACCCTGTTATGCAGGAGCCGGAGGCTGTCACAATTCTCACAGAGGCTGAACTTGAGCGCCTCGGGGCCAGAACGATCAGAGGAGTGTCGGATGTCGTGCCTAACTTCTATATGCCGGAATATGGGTCGAGAATAACGTCTACGATTTATGTGAGAGGAATCGGGGCGAGAATGGACAATCCTTCGGTGGGGCTCAATGTAGACAATGTGCCTTATCTTAATAAGGATGCCTATGACTTCGACGTGGCAGACATTGCTATGGTTGAAATGCTGCGTGGCCCGCAATCCACGCTCTATGGCCGCAACACTATGGCCGGAGTTATCAATATCACCACTCTTTCTCCAATGCGCTATCAAGGATGGAAGGTGTTTGGCGAGTTTGCTTCGGGCACTTCAATAAAGGGCTCTGTTGGATGGTACCATAAATTTGCCCCTGATTTCGGATTCTCTGTCACCGCCGATTACTCCGGCCGCAACGGCAGTTTTGTGAATCTTTACAATGGGAAAAAAGTGGACCATGAAAGAAACTGGGCTTTGAGAACGAAACAGCATTGGAATGTGTCGCATGATTTGACGCTTCGCAATGTTGCGTCAGCCGGATTTCTCAGGCAGGGTGGCTATCCTTATGAATACGTGGGCACAGGGGAGATTTCATACAACGACACTTGTTTCTATCGGAGATTCACTTTTGCCGATGGCCTGACAGCCTCATATCGCGGCAACAGATATGAGCTGACTTCAATAACTTCGGTGCAGCACATTGACGACAACATGACTCTTGACCAGGATTTCCTTCCTGAAAGTTTCTTTACGCTCACACAAAAGAAGAAAGAGACTTCTATAACCGAGGATCTGGTGATTAAAGGAGATGTAGGGGAAGGGAAATACCATTGGCTTGCCGGGGTGTTTGCTTTTTACAAACATCTTGACATGGATGCACCTGTAACATTTAAAGACAAAGGTATCGCCGATCTTATAGAGAGTCATCGCAACTCCGCCAATCCTTCTTATCCGATAGAATGGAATTCCCGCTCGTTTCCACTTAACAGCACGTTTACAGTTCCGACATGGGGGGTTGCAGCATATCACGAATCGGAATTGCATGTTGCAAATTGGACATTTTCTGCCGGACTCCGAGTGGACTATGAGCGTTCTGTGCTGAATTATCGTAGTTATTGCGACACCGGATATGCTATTTTTCATTTAGATGACGGGAATCGTCTCCCATATCATGATGTGAGCATTGACATCGACGACACCGGGAGTATTGCGCGCGATTTTGTGACTTTGCTTCCCCAAATTGCGGCCACTTACACATTCGACAGCAATCTTGGTAATGTATACGGCAAAATATCAAAAGGTTATAAGGCCGGTGGATTCAATACACAGATGTTTAGCGACGTGCTTCAGCAGAGATTGATGGGAATTATGGGGATAGGCGCACAATATGACGTAGATGAAATCGTTAGTTTTAAGCCGGAGCAAAGTTGGAACTTTGAGATTGGCAGCCATCTGAATCTTATGGATGGAAAGCTCACGATGGAGCTTGCTGCCTTCTATATCGACTGCCGCGACCAGCAGCTTACGATGTTTCCCGATGGCACAACTACCGGGCGAATCATGACGAATGCCGGAAAAACCCGTAGTTTCGGTGGTGAAATTTCTGTTAATGCGACGTTGACAAGCAGACTGTCATTTACCGGCAGTTATGGATACACTAATGCAAAGTTCAGAAAGTTTTTCAACGGCATTAATGATTTCAAAGGGAAAACATTGCCATACGCACCGCAAAACACGCTGTTCCTTCAAGGTCTGTGGCGTCAGCCAATAGGGTCGGCGGGCACTGAACTGCTCTTTGACGTCAATCTCAGAGGCGCAGGAAAGATTTATTGGAATGAGGAGAATGATATGGCGCAGAATTTCTATGCCACGCTTGGGGCTTCGGCGACACTCGGACTTGACAATATGGAGTTTCAGGTTTGGGGAAGAAATCTGACCGGCACCAAATACCATACATTCTATTTTATGTCGATGGGGAATGAGTTTCTTCAGAGAGGTCGTGGGGTTGAAATAGGGCTTGCGGCAAGACTGAGATTCTGACTCCCTAAGTAATCGTCAAAACCGGCTTAGGTTAAGGAATGGCATAATTCGACAAAATCAATAACACAATAATTATAATAATGAAAAAAAACATTTTTGCATTGATTGCGATGACAGGACTGGTAATGACATCCTGTAACACTGATTCAAACGACACAACAAGCACTGTGGAATATCCCACATGCAACCTCGTGACTTCATTGAGCACCGGAGTGTCCTCTGCAAGCACCGGCTCATACCGGTTCCTTTTCAATATCACACAAGCAAAAGTGTCGTTTGCAACCGATAATTTTAAAATCGACGGTAATTCCCACACTCTTGCGAGCGACACTGTGTCCTATGTCAGCTATATGGTGCAAACCGATCATGGCACAGGCTCCCTTCAGGATATAAGGAACTTCAAGGGCTACATGGACCGCGACAGGAACATGAAGATAACTGATTCGCATATGATGATTTCTTCAGTGTTCAACTATAACCTCGCTCCTGTGCCCGGGTTGACGACTATCAAAAACCACCCTATGATAGTAGGCCAATACAAGATAGGGAATGAATGGGAGGTGCGCACTTTTTCAGATGATGCGTTCTATTCCGGAAAAACGGTGACAAATTATAAAGACCGCGACGGCTCTGACAAGACATTTGAGTCGACAGGCATGATGTATCGCATAGTGATCGACATGGCTAAGAATAAAGCCACTATGGTCATATATAATGCGAAATTCTCTGATTCCGAGCATGAACCTGTCAAGAGCATGATCCTTGTGAAAGACCTTGATGTGAAGTGGGGTGCAGGCTATTATACAGTAACCGGAAAAGATATAGTTCCGGAGATGCCTGAAAACAATGTATTGACGCCTAATCCCAAATATATTTTCAACGACATAACATTCCGCACAACGAGCGACGACCTTGTGTCGGCTTCAATCGACTATAATGTGGCTGGAATCTACAAGGGTTCTTTTTCGGGAGCATATGTTTATGTGATTTATGACAAGGACAAGGAGTGATATTTCTGGCAATACAAAAATATAATAGGGGAAGAGCTGAAAACTCTTCCCTTTTTCTTTTCTCCGTATGCAATCAAGCGCGTGGGGTTGCGTTTAAATATGTTGCAAATGTAAATATACATGGCGAGAAGTAAGCGATATTTGAGGACAGGCCGTTGCAAATTGATAGTGTGTAAAAACAATAATAAATCTAATTTATTGAAATTTATGTGCTATATGTTAGCTAAAAGTTTTTGATATTAAGATATTTTAAGTATCTTTGCAACAAAATTGTGGCTGCAAAAGAGCGGCTGCAAAATAAATGTGAAAGTGTAATTATTTAAAATATAAACGATTATATGAATCTTTTGTTGGAGATAAGCAACGGAGCCTTGGCAATAACCGCCACATTGACGGGTATTGGCCTTGTGTTCGCCGCTTTGCTGATAGCGAAACTGATTTCTCCGAAATCGTATTCTGTAAAGAAAGCTGAGCCGTATGAATGTGGCATTCCTACGCGAGGAGAGTCAATGATTCAGTTCAAGGCCGGTTATTACATCTTCGCAATCCTCTTTCTTATTTTCGATGTGGAGACTGTGTTTCTCTATCCTTGGTCGGTGGTGATGCGTAGTCTTGGGCCGCAGGGCCTTCTCTGCATCGGCATCTTCATGTTTGTTCTTATTATGGGCCTTGCTTATGCATGGCGGAAAGGAGCTTTGAAATGGAAGTGAAAATCAAAAGCATGAAGCATGAAGACTTCAAGGACAACGAATATATCGACAATCTTGTAGAAGAACTTAACGCCACTGGAGCCAATGTGGTGGTGGGCAAGTTTGACCAGCTTATCAATTGGGGCCTGTCGAATTCTCTATGGCCGCTTTGCTTCGGCACAAGCTGCTGCGCGATTGAGTTCATGAGTCTTGGTGCCGCTCGTTATGACATGGCGCGATTCGGATTTGAGGTGGCTCGAAACTCTCCTCGCCAGGCAGACTATATAATGGTGCAGGGCACAATCGTGCATAGGATGGCCCCTGCACTCCGTCGCCTTTATGAGCAGCTCGCAGAGCCGAAATACGTGATTGCATGTGGCGGCTGTGCCGTGTCGGGCGGTCCGTTTAAGAATTCTTATTGCGTTGTGACAGGTGTTGACAAGATTCTTCCTGTCGATGTCTATATCCCGGGTTGCCCTCCACGTCCGGAGGCATTCTTCTACGGACTTATGCAGTTGCAGCGTAAAATTAAAGTGCAGAAATTCTTCGGCGGTGTAAACCGAAAGGAGAAAATAGATGAATTTTTTGAGCGTCACCCGGAAGAGAAGGGACGCATAGGTTAACGGCGTCTTCTTAACGCACAAGACTTAAATCGAACAAAGATATCAAAATGAGCGATATACAAGAAAAAATCAGCCGCCTCTGTCCTTCAGCTACTTTTAGCGAAGCCGACACTCTTATGGTGACAGTGGAGGAAAAAGACTGGCATTCTCTGGCTAAAGCATTGAAGGAAACTCCGGGCCTTGAATTTGACGTGCTCTCGGCAGTGGTCGGCATGGACTGGAAGGATTCTCTCGGTGTTGTGTATTATCTGACTTCCACATCTCGCAATTGGGAGGTGATTTCAGTGAAGGTGTCAGTCGCCAACCGTGAGAATCCGATGATTCATAGTGTCAGCGATCTGTGGAAGGTTGCCAATTTTCAGGAGAGAGAGGTGTATGATTTCTTTGGAATCAAGTTTATCAATCATCCTGATATGCGTCGTTTCTTTCTGCGTAATGACTGGAAGGGACACCCTCTCCGCAAGGATTATGACGCCGACCCGAAACTGAATCCTATCCCGGAGGACGACGAGAAAAATGAAGACGACACCGTAAGTTATGTTGAAGACGGCAACGGGAAGGTGAAGAAAGTTCCCGGCAAGGTGTTTGAGGATAACGAATATGTAGTCAACATAGGCCCTCAGCATCCGTCAACCCATGGCGTGATGCGTTTCCGTGCTTCTGTCGATGGCGAGACTATCAAGAAGGTTGATGTGGTTTCAGGCTATATTCATCGTGGAATCGAGAAGCTGTGTGAAGGAATGACCTATCCTCAGATTCTTCATTTCACCGACCGTATGGACTATATGTCGGCTCACCAGAACCGCCACTGCCTTTGCATGTGTATTGAAAAGGCAATGGGTCTTGAAGTGCCGAGAAGAGCGCAGGTGATAAGAGTTATGATGGATGAGCTCATGCGCATATCGAGCCATCTTCTCTCTTTCGGATGCACAGCCATGGACCTTGGCGCGACAACCGCGTTTTTCTATGGTTTCCGCGAGCGCGAGATGATTCTCGACATCTTCGAAAAGACTTGCGGAGCCAGAATGTCGATGAACTATAATGTGATTGGCGGCGTGATTGCCGACATACACCCCGACTTTGTGAAAGATGTCAAGGAACTCATCAACATTATGCCGAGCCGTCTTAAAGAGTATCATAAGGTGTTCAGCGGCAATCTTATCGCTAAAAACCGCCTCAAAAAGGTGGGGCATCTTTCAAAAGAGGATGCTATTAATTATGCAATCACAGGCCCCAGTGGCCGTGGCTCTAACTGGAGTTGCGACTGCCGTAAGAAACATCCGTATTCAATCTATTCTGAATTGAATTTCGAGGAAGTCCTTGAAAACGGCTGTGACTCTTACTCTCGCTATATGGTGAGAATGAAAGAAATTGAGCAAAGCTGCAAGATTCTTGAACAGCTTGTGGACAGAATCCCGGAAGGAGACATACGTGCTCAGGTTCCCAAGGTAGTGAAGCTCCCCGCCGGCAGCTGGTATCAGCAAGTGGAGGCAAGCCGCGGCACATTTGGTGTCTACATTGAGTCAACCGGTGATAAGAACCCATATCGCGTGCATTTCCAGAGCCCTTGTTTCAATCTTGTGGGTGTAATGGATCTTACATGCTCAGGCTATATGATTGCCGACCTTATCACCATTGGCGCTGCACTTGACTTTGTGATTCCTGATATCGACAGATAAAAGAATCGCTCAACTGACCAATCGACTAATCAAACATAAACTGCAAACGATTACAATAAATTATGTTTAACTTCGGAAAATGGACCAGCGAGTTTAACAATTTACTGATGGGATTCCTTCCGGAATGGGCCACCGTTCTTGTGGAATGTGTCATCATTGCTGTGCTGGTGCTGCTCACCTATACGGTGCTCGCCCTTTTCTATATTCTTTATGAGCGTAAACTGTGCGCATGGTTCCAGTGCCGTCTTGGCCCTATGCGTGTCGGCAAGTGGGGTTTGCTCCAGGTGTTCGCCGATATGTTCAAGATTCTTGTAAAAGAATTGATTTCGCTTAAAGACACCGACCGTTTCCTCTTCAAGTTGGCTCCTTATCTTGTAATCACCTCTTCGGTGGTGATGCTTGCCTGCCTGCCTTGGGGTAACGGACTTCAGATAATCGACTACAACATAGGCATATTCTTCATACTTGCTGTGTCGTCTGTAGGTGTGCTCGGCATCTTGCTTGCAGGATGGTCTTCCAATAATAAATACACACTTATTGGCGCAATGCGAAGCGGTGCGCAGATGATAAGTTATGAGATTTCTCTTGGCCTTGCCATCATCACGGTTATTGTGCTCGCCGGCACAATGAATATAACCGAGCTCGTGTGGCAGCAGGAGAGCACATGGTTCATTTTCCGTGGACACGTGCCCGCAATCATAGCATTCCTTATCTATATCGTGGCTGCTACAGCCGAAACCAACCGTGGCCCGTTCGACCTTCCCGAGGCAGAGCACGAGTTGACTGCCGGTTATCACACAGAGTATTCCGGTATTCATTTCGGTTTCTTCTATCTTGCAGAATACCTTAACCTTTTCATTGTCTCCGGCATTGCATCGCTGATGTTCCTCGGAGGCTGGATGCCGCTTCACATACCCGGATGGGAGGCATTTAACAATGTCATGAACTATATTCCTTCAATTGTTTGGTTCATCGGCAAGAGTTTCTTCATCTCTTATGTGATTATCTGGTTCAAATGGACTTTCCCTCGTGTCAGAATCGACCAGATGTTGTCGTTCGAATGGAAATATCTCATGCCTCTTTCACTGTTTAACCTTGTGCTTATGGCTGTGTGTGTGGCTTTCGGATGGCATTTCTGATTGCGAGTTAGATAAATATTAATAATCAAGAAAAACTTATCATAAGAAAAAGAATATGAGCGCTAATTTCGGAACAGTGACTCAGGTGATCGGCCCGGTGATCGACGTTTCATTCGAGGGCGGTAAGGACAACATACCCCCCATCTACAATGCCTTGAGGGTGAAACGCGACAACGGTGAGGAATTAATCCTCGAAGTTGAGCAGCACATTGGCGAAGACACCGTAAGATGTGTGGCAATGGAGAGCACCGACGGCCTTCGCCGCGGAGTGCAGGTGGAAGACCTCGGGCGTGCTATCGCAGTGCCAACAGGCGAACAGGTAAAGGGTCGTCTGCTTAATGTGATTGGAGATGCAATCGACCATCTTCCCGAACTTGAAAGAGGAAATCTGCGTCCGATTCATCAGCCTGCCCCGGCATTTGATGATTTGGCTATTTCTACTGAAGTGCTGACCACAGGTATTAAGGTTATTGACCTTCTCGAGCCTTACTCAAAAGGTGGTAAGATCGGTTTGTTCGGCGGTGCCGGTGTAGGAAAGACAGTGCTCATCATGGAGCTTATCAACAATATCGCGAAAGGACACAATGGTTATTCAGTGTTCACCGGTGTTGGGGAGCGCACTCGCGAGGGTAATGACCTTCTCCGTGAGATGATTGAAAGCGGCGTTATCAAATACGGCGACAAGTTTAAGGAAGGAATGGAAAAGGGTGAGTGGAATCTGAAAGATGTTGACATGAATGAGGTCAACAAATCTCAGTCTACACTCGTGTTCGGACAGATGAATGAACCGCCGGGCGCACGTTTGCGCGTGGCACTGTCAGGCCTTACAGTTGCAGAGCAGTTCCGCGACGGTGATGGCGGCGGCAAGGAGATTCTTCTCTTTATCGACAACATTTTCCGTTTCACGCAGGCTGGTTCTGAGGTGTCTGCTCTTCTTGGGCGTATGCCTTCAGCCGTAGGTTATCAGCCTACGCTTGCCTCTGAGATGGGTGCGCTTCAGGAGCGAATCACATCAACTAAGCAGGGTAGTATCACATCTGTGCAGGCTATCTATGTGCCTGCCGACGACTTGACTGACCCGGCTCCTGCCACCACTTTCAACTTCCTTGACGCAACCACAGTGTTGGATCGTAAGATTGCGGAGCTCGGCATCTATCCTGCAGTTGACCCGCTTGGCTCTACGTCTCGTATTCTTGACCCCAATATCATCGGCGAGGATCATTATAACACTGCGCAGGCTGTGAAGCAGCTTCTCCAGAAGTATAATGACCTTCAGGATATCATTGCAATCCTCGGTGTTGACGAACTTTCGGACGAAGATAAACTTGTTGTGGCTCGTGCTCGCAGGGCGCAGCGTTTCTTGTCTCAGCCGTTCCATGTGGCAGAACAGTTCACCGGTCTTCCCGGCGTGCTCGTGCCGCTCTCAGAGACTATTCGTGGCTTCAAGATGATTCTTTCAGGCGAAAT
The DNA here is from genome assembly GCA_009775365.1 of Muribaculaceae bacterium. Lineage (GTDB taxonomy): Bacteria > Bacteroidota > Bacteroidia > Bacteroidales > Muribaculaceae > Lepagella. The sequence continues at coordinate 23,946 of VSPM01000020.1, read as the reverse complement.
GGACGAATATCCGGAGCAGGCGTTCCTTAATGTCGGCACAATAGACGATGCTATTGCCAAGGGCAAGAAACTTCTTGCTGAAGTTAATTAATCCCCTCTTTCCGCACTGACATACTAAATAATCAATCGACTGACCAGACATGACACTCGAAATTATATCTCCAAGTGAAATCCTTTTTAAGGGCGAAGCACAATCGGTGACTCTGCCCGGCGTGTTGGGCTCGTTTACCGTGTTGAAGAACCACGCCTCATTGATTTCTGTGTTAAAAAAAGGAGAAGTGTTTTATCGCACTCCCGAAGGCACTGAAAACAGTGTTGATATAAAAGGCGGTCTTGCAGATGTCGACAACAATGTTGTGTCGGTGTGTGTGTATTGATGGAGATGAATAATAACAAGAGTAAGAATAACTGACAACATGAATACACAACGTAGTTCCTTAATAATCGCGCTCCTTGCGATCCTCATGATGATTCCGTCAAATCTGATGGCATCAGGCAAGGAGGAAGGAGTGAATGTAAAAGAGGTGATTTTCCATCACCTTGGCGACGGATACGGATGGGAGGTGCCTTTCTCTCATGTGTACCGCATTCCTCTGCCCGTGATTGTAAGGGCTGAAGATGGCAAATGGTTTTGCTTCTCCTCTTCGCGTCTTACTAAAATTGAGGAGGTGGCCGACCATAAGACCGGCAAGATGATACATGAGGCTGTCCCTCAGATTGTAGACATTGAAAAAGATGGACAAACCTATCAGTTCCTGCTTGCCCATGTGAGCAGCCACAGCAACAAGGTGGTCCAGATTTTCCCGCTGTCTTCTGAAGAGGAAAGCAACGTCAAGAGCATCGCTGCCGGAATGGTTGCACAGGAGGGTGGCGAACCTGACGAAAAGGTTGTTGACGGATATGTAGGCTATAATGGCACATATTACCGTGAATTCAAACCTCTTGATATTTCAATCACGAAAAATGTGCTTGCTCTTTTCCTTACTGCTATCGTAGTTACAGCCATGGTCATGTCTGTCGTAAGATGGTATGCAAGAAAAGGCTTAAAGGCACCGAGAAAAGGCATGGGATTCATGGAGATGCTTATTGATTTCATCTATATAGGTGTTATCAAGGCAACTCTGAAGGACAAAGCGCGCAAGTTTGCTCCGTTCCTTCTCACATGTTTCTTTTTCATTCTTGTGATGAACCTTATGGGGCTTATCGTGATTTTCCCCGGCGGTGCGAATCTTACGGGTAATATAGCTGTTACGCTTGTATTGGCTGTGATGGTGTTTATCCTGACAAATGTGCTTGCTACAAAGCATTACTGGAAAGAGATATTCTGGCCTGATGTGCCGATGTTCCTTAAATTTCCTCTTCCCATCATGCAGTTCATAGAGATTTTCGGAATCTTTACAAAACCGGCTGCATTGTGTGTGCGTTTGTTTGCCAACATGATGGGCGGACATATCATAGTAATCACACTTGTTTTGATAATTTTTATCTTTGCGGCCTTTGGCGCGGCGGCAAGCGGAGGGTCAGTGGTGGTTTCCATCCTGTTTACAATCTTCATGCTTGCGCTTGATGTGCTCGTAAGCTTTATCCAGGCATATGTTTTCACACTTTTGTCTACGCTCTTTATCTCTGCTGCCCAGGAATCCGGACACCACGAGCATAAAGATGCAAAAGGGCACCAAGAAGATAAAGGAGCAACAGAGAACGCTCCTTCGCTTGGAGGAAAGGCGTCGCCTGCAACCGTGTAATGAAAAATTATAGAATCAATTAATAATAACAATAACACATTAACACCTTAGAATTATGTTATCAATGATTTTAGCAGCAGTAGCTCCCCTGGCCGCTCTCGGCGCGGCTCTCGGCGCAAGTATCGCAGCGATTGGTGCCGGTCTCGGCATCGGTAAAATTGGTTCTTCTGCAATGGAGGCCATAGCCCGTCAGCCGGAGGCAGCAGGCGATATCCGTTCAAGCATGATCGTTATCGCGGCCCTTATCGAGGGTGTTGCCCTTTTCGCAGTGATTGTATCAGCACTTGCACTCTTCCTTTGATAATATCGACCCAACCATTTAACAAGTAATAGAATGGAATTATTCACGCCCGATTTCGGCTTGGTATTCTGGATGTTCATCGCCTTCATAGTGCTTTTCTTCGTTTTGGCGAAGTGGGGCTGGCCGGTGATTCTTAAGAATATGGACGAGCGTGCTGACACAATCGACAAAGGTGTGGAATATGCCCGCGAGGCAAAAGCACAACTTGATTCAGCGCGTGCCGACGCTCAGAAATTCATTGAAGAAGCCCAGACAAAACAGGCAGAAATGTTGCGTGATGCAGCAAAAATGAAATCTCAGCTTATTGAAGATGCCAGAAGAGAGGCTTCCGAAGAGGCAAAGAAAGTAATGGACGCTGCCAAAGTGTCGATAGAACAGTCACGCAAGGAAGCAGAACTTCAGTTCAGAAACGAGGTGAGCAAGTTCTCGCTTGAAATCGCCGAAAAGATGGTACGTAATCAGCTGAAGAGTGATAAGGCGCAGACTGAGCTCGTAAATAAATTGTTGGACGAAATAGAGAAGAACTAATCTGATGGATAACGGTCTCATACCTTATAGATACGCCAAGGCTCTCTATAAATATACTCAGGAAAAGGGCAAAACAGAGGAAGTCTATAATCTCATGAAGAGAGTTATTGCTTCTTTTGAGGCCAATCCGCGTTTGCAGAAAGTATTGGCAAATCCGTTTGTCAAGTCCGCTGACAAGGAGAAACTTCTTCTATCGGCGGCCGGCGATGGGGCCGACGACGCCTATTCGCGATTTGTAAAACTCATAATTGACCATAGCCGCGAGGAATTTGCCTATGGCATGATGCTTGCTTATCGCAGAATCTACAGAACGGAGAATCATATCTCCCAGGCTGTGGTGACTACTGCATCGAATCTCGGCGAGCAGCAGATGAAGAAAATTCGTGAATTGGTGAAAAATGCCTTCAAAGGTTCTGTCCTTGAATTTTCAGAATCGGTAAACCCCGATTTGATCGGAGGCTTTGTTATCGATGTCGACTCCGTAAGGATGGACGCCTCGGTAAGCAACGAACTCGAACAATTACGTCAAACCCTATTAAGAAGCAAGTGAAATAAAGATGCTTAACCCAAGCGAAATATCTGATATATTAAAACAGCAGCTCGAAAACGTCACGTCTCAGGTGAAGTTCGAAGAGGTGGGCACCGTACTCGAGGTGGGCGACGGTGTGGCTCATGTCTACGGCCTTGAGAATGTGCGTTCAAACGAGTTGGTTGAGTTTGAAAACGGCGTGAAAGGCGTCGCTCTCAACCTCGAGGAGAGCAATGTGGGTGTTGTGCTTCTCAACAACGTAAATAAAGTTACTGAAAACATGTCGGTGCGTCGCACGGGTGAGATCGCTTCTATTCCTGTAGGGGAAGGGCTTTTGGGCCGTGTGATCAACATCCTCGGCGAACCCATAGATGGCAAAGGGCCAATCGAAGGAAATCTCATCAACCTTCCTTTGGAAAGAAAGGCTCCCGGTGTTATTTTCCGTCAGCCTGTGACCCAGCCTCTTCAGACAGGCCTAAAGGCGGTTGACGCCATGATTCCTATTGGCCGCGGACAGCGTGAGCTTATAATCGGCGACCGCCAGATCGGCAAGACCGCAATTGCAATCGACACCATTATCAATCAGCGTCAGAACTATCTTGACGGCAAGCCGGTGTATTGCATATATGTGGCAATCGGTCAGAAAGCCTCTTCCGTGGCTTCGATAGTTCACACCCTTGAGAAATACGGTGCCATGGACTACACGGTGGTTGTGGCAGCAACCGCATCGGATTCTGCATCTATGCGCTATTATAGCCCGTTTGCAGGTGTAGCGATTGGTGAGTATTTCCGCGACACCGGCCGTGATGCGCTCATCGTTTATGATGACCTCTCTAAGCAGGCTGTGGCATATCGTGAGATATCTTTGATTCTGAAGCGTCCATCAGGTCGTGAGGCATATCCGGGTGATATCTTTTACCTGCACTCTCGCCTTTTGGAACGTGCTGCAAAGATTATCGACAATCAGGAAGTGGCATCGAGCATGAACGACCTCCCCGAAGTGCTTAAACCTATAGTTAAAGGCGGCGGCTCTCTGACGGCTCTTCCGATTATTGAAACACAGGCAGGCGACGTATCAGCATACATCCCTACAAACGTGATTTCAATTACCGACGGCCAGATTTTCTTGGAGTCGAGCCTGTTTAACCAAGGCATCCGTCCCGCGATCAATGTAGGTATCTCTGTATCGCGTGTGGGTGGTAACGCTCAGGTGAAAGCTATGAAGAAAGTGGCGGGCACGTTGAAAATCGCTCAGGCGCAGTTCCGCGAGCTCGAGGCATTCACCAAGTTTGGTGGCGACATCGACCCCGTTACAGCCAGAGTGATTGACACCGGTCGTAAGAACCAGCAGCTGCTTATTCAGCCTCAATACAAGCCCTGGCCTGTAGAGAATGAAATCGCCGTGATTTATTGCGGCGTGAACGGCCTCTTGGAAAAAGTGCCGGTCGACAAGGTGCATGAGTTTGCTGACTTATTCCTTCAGTTGCTCAAAGCCAAGTATCAGAAAGAAGTGCTCGACCAGCTCCGTGCCGGTCTGCTCACAGATGATGTGCAGTCAAAATTGAAAGAATGCGCATCTGAAATTGCAACCCGTTACAAGTCTTGAAAACACGGGCAGTGACGCAATTTAGACGTGCGTCACTGCCCGGCTATATCATGATTTAGGATTCACATCCCACTTCATGCAGAATAATAACCACATCAGAAACTAAAGCAAATGGCTACGCTCAAAGCGTTACGGACACGCATAGGCTCAGTGTCGTCGAGTGAGAAAATCACCGGCGCAATGAAGATGATCTCATCGGCTAAGGTTCATAAGAATGAGCAGGAGTTGAAAAAACTCTTGCCGTTCAGAAATCAGGTAAAGTCGATAATGGGTCACTTGCTCGACACCAATATAGAATTTGACTCCCCGCTTATTATTGAAAGGGAAGTAAAGAGAGTGGGTGTCGTGATATATGGCACTGACGATGGCTTGTGTGGTGCCTACAACCTTAACATATTTAAATATCTCCTTGCAGAACTCGCTTCTCTTCGTGAGAAATATGGAAACAACGTGGAGATAACATTATATCCGGTTGGTAAAAAGGTGGCAAAAATTGCCACAAAGCTCCAGCTGCCTCATTTAAACGTCGTCACTCAAAGCGGTGTTGACTCGAAAATGAGTTCCAAGGTTGTCAACGACTTTACAGAAGGCCTGCGTCATGATTTCTTGAAGGGAGGGCTCGACCTTGTGGAAGTGGTTTATATGAGATATGTGTCGATGAGCCGACAAGTCCCCACTACGGAGCAGTTGTTCCCGGTGAGCCGAGAGGCTATCGAGGGGAGCAAGGCTACGAATGAGTCAGATAATAAACTTTACATTTTCGAGCCTGATGCAAACAGTATCTTCAATGAGGTGCTCCCGATGTTTGTGCTTTCAACAATGCAAGAAATCACAATTGAAAACCGTGCATCGGAACAGGCTGCACGAGTAATGGCAATGCAGAGTGCGAACGACAATGCGAAGAAACTTCTTGAGTCGTTGCAGCTCGAATTTAATAAACTGCGTCAGCAGGGCATCACAACCGAACTTCTCGACATCCTGGGCGGCCAGGTTGAGAAGTAAGGCCATACATCATGAAACCGATTCAAAAGCTTTTAGTAAATGAGTAGTATTAAGGAATATTTTTCGGAGGCTGGCAAAGGCTTGAAGAGTCTTGTCGACGGAATGGTCGTGACCGGCAAAGAATTGCTCACTCCGAAAATCACCGAATGTTATCCGGAAAACCGCGCGACACTACAGATTGCAGACAGATTCAGGGCCGAACTTACTTTAAAGTATGACAGCCAGGGACGTCATAAGTGTATTGCCTGCGGAATCTGCCAGATGAATTGTCCCAACGGCACAATTCAGTTGACAACAAAGATGGTCGATTTGCCTGACGGCAAGAAAAAACGTAAGCTCGACAAGTATATGTATGATCTTGGCAGCTGCACATTCTGCATGCTGTGTGTCACTACTTGTCCGCAAGACGCTCTCGAATTTACCAACGATTTCGAGCAGGCGGTATTCACACGCGGCGCATTGTTGAAGCAGCTCAACTATCGCCCTGAGCCGGCTGAAGACCCGGCTGCTCCCGCTCCGGCTCCCAAGCCGGCTATGGACCCTGAGAAACTTGCCAAGATTAAGGCTGAGGCCCTTGCAAAGGCCGCCAAGATCAAGGCCGAAAAGGAGGCTGCCGCCAAAGCGGCCGCCGAGGCAGGGAATCCTTCTAAAGAAGAAAATAAAGAAAACTAAATATAATGGATTCTGTAGGAAATATAATCGTGTACTTCGTGGTTGCGATTGCCATGGTGGTGTTCTCGTTCAAGGCAGTCACCTCTGGTAAAATTCTGCGTTCCGCGACTTACCTTCTTTTTGTGCTTCTTGGCACAGCCGTGTTCTATTTCCAGTTAGGCTATCAGTTCTTAGGAGCTGTGCAAATAGCTGTATATGCAGGCGGTATTATGGTGCTGTTTGTGTTCGCTATTTTGCTCACTCATAAGCCAAACGACACAACCGGGCGTCTGGAATCGCATCGCAAGAGTCTTGGTGTCATTGTTTCGGTGGCATCAGGCGTGCTTTTGCTTTTTGCAATTTTCTATATGCCGCTTCTCCACGGGGCTTCGCTTACGGAGTGTCTGTCTGCAGGGAATGAAATCACTATGAGCGACATAGGTGAGGCATTCACAGGAAGCGACCGTTTTCAATATCTGCTTCCTTTCGAGGCTGTCAGTGTGTTGTTGCTTGCATGTATAATCGGTGGCGTTACTGTTGCCCGCAAAAGATAAAATGATATGGATTTAAGCATGTTATGGTATCTCGTGCCCAGCGTAGTTATGCTCGCTTGCGGCATTTACGGTTTCGTTACCCGTAAGAATTTAATTGCCATTCTTATTTCTTTGGAATTGATGTTGAATTCGGCTGACCTCAACTTTGTTGTTTTCAACCGTTATCTTTTCCCGGGATCTATGGACGGCATGGTGTTTACGCTGTTTGCAGTTGCTATTGCAGCAGCCGAGACTTCGATTGCGATTGCTATTATAATCAATATCTACAGGTCACTCGGCAACACCGACATTCAGGAAATCAATAAAATGAAATTCTAAGATATGGACATTACACTTCCAATTTTGATTTTGGCGATTCCGATCACGATGTTCCTCGTCTTAGGAATAGGCGGGGTGAAGATGTCGCATAAGATGGCAGGCTTCCTCGGCATCATTGGAATGGGCACTACCGCCACACTTGCCTACATTGTGGCGTTCACCTATTTTTTCAGTGGCGACCCGTTGTTCATAATCGACGGCGTGCGTCAGCAGTATCAGGTGTTTGATGTCACTTGGCTGGCATTTACTCAGCACCTTGTAGTGAACCTCGGATTCCTTCTTGATCCTATCTCAGCAATGATGCTGATTGTGATCACGACTATCTCTTTCATGGTTCATCTCTACAGCTGGGGCTATATGGAAGGGGAGCAGGGTTTCCAGCGTTATTACGCTTTCCTGTCGCTCTTCTCATTCTCTATGCTCGGACTTGTGGTAGCGACCAACATTTTTCAGATGTATATATTCTGGGAGCTTGTGGGCGTTTCGTCTTACCTTCTGATTGGTTTCTATTATAAACTCCCGTCGGCTGTGTCGGCTTCAAAGAAAGCGTTTATCGTCACTCGATTTGCCGACCTCGGTTTCCTCATTGGCATTCTGCTTCTCTCATTCTACACAGATACGTTCGATTTCATCTCGCTCACATCAAATCCTGAATCTGTTCTTGCCTCAACAGGCGGAGCAACATTTATGGGTGCTTCTGTATTGACATGGGCTATGGTGCTCATCTTTACAGGCGGTATGGGTAAGTCGGCAATGATGCCGCTCCACATCTGGCTGCCTGATGCAATGGAGGGCCCGACACCTGTGTCAGCTCTTATTCACGCTGCCACCATGGTTGTGGCCGGTGTTTATCTTGTGGCAAGAATGTTCCCGGTATACTGTGTTGTGGATGCCGCACTCACATTCGTAACCTGCGTAGGTGCCATAACTGCATTCTATGCGGCGGTTGTGGCTTGTGCTCAGATTGACATCAAGAGAATTCTTGCATTCTCAACAATCTCTCAGATTGCATTCATGATGGTGTCACTTGGTTGTGCATATGACCATCCAGTAGAAGGTGTGCACTATGCAGGGCTTGGCTATATGGCCGGTATGTTCCATTTGTTTACTCACGCCATGTTCAAGGCGTTGCTCTTCTTGGGAGCCGGTGCTTTGATACATGCTGTACACTCTAACAATTACACTGCGATGGGCGGTCTTCGCAAATACATGCCCATCACTCACTGGACATTCCTTATCGGATGTCTTGCTATCGCCGGTATCTGGCCGTTTGCAGGATTCTTCTCAAAAGATGAAATGCTTGCAGCCATGTTCTCGCGCCATTGGTTCTGGGGAGCGTGGATGACAATGGTGGCCGGTCTGACAGCGTTCTATATGTTCCGCATGTACTTCATGGTGTTCTGGTGGGAAGAGAATCCCCACTATAAAGAGCACAAGCCCCATGACGCTCCCTGGCAGATGTCATTGCCCCTCTTGTTCCTTGCCGCAGTTTCATGCGTGGCAGGTTGGATTCCTTTCGGTGAGTTCGTGACATGGGATGGCGCCCCTTATCATATTCATATAGAGCTCTCGGTTGCAGCCACAAGTATTATAGTGGCGCTTGCCGCCATCGGTCTTGCCGCCGCGATGTATATGAAAAAGAACGAAATGCCGTCGAAGGTCAAGGCTATCTGGCCCGGTCTCTGGACTGCCGCCAACCGTCGTTTCTATTGGGACGAAATCTACATGTTTATCACACATAAGATTATTTTCGGAATCATATGCAAGAGCATTGCGTGGTTCGACCGTCATGTCATTGACGCCACTATGGATGCGTTTGCAAAGGTCACTCAGAAATCTTCTTATGCAATCAGAGGCATGCAGTCTGGCGAGATTCAAACTTATGTCGGATGGTATATTGCCGGTGCGGTGGCTCTCGCTGCTGTGACATGGCTGTGCCTGATTTAACATTCATATTGCAACACAGAAATAACATTAGATTATGTTTGGAAATATATTAATCTGGTTTGTAGTAATCCCCGTCATAATGATGGCCGGTCTGGGTTTGTGCCGCAACAGCAGTATGAATGCCATTCGCGGTGTGATGGTGGCTTGCTCCACAGTGCTATTGGGTCTTGCCATCTGGCTATGTTGTGACTATCTTCGTCTGCGCGGAATGGGCGTTGACGATGAAATGCTCTACACAGGCAGCTGGATGTGGTATGCGCCTCTTAATATTCATTTGGCTGTGGGAGTAGACGGCATTTCAGTGCTCATGCTCCTGCTTTCAGCTGTGATTGTTTTTGCCGGCACTTTCGCGTCGTGGAAAATCAATCCTCTTCCCAAGAATTTCTTCCTTTGGTTTGCTCTCCTGAGCACCGGAGTGTTCGGATTCTTCATCTCAATCGACATCTTCACGATGTTTATGTTCTATGAGGTGGCCTTGATTCCAATGTATCTTCTCATCGGAGTGTGGGGCACAGGCAGAAAAGAGTATTCAGCAATGAAACTTACTCTCATGCTCATGGGTGGTTCTGCATTCCTGATGCTTGGCCTTCTCGGAATCTATTGGCATAGCGCGCCGGAGGGTGGGCAGCTCACATGGAACATTCTTGAGATCTCTCACAATGCATCAATTGCCCCCGAATGGCAAGGCATGCTCTTCTGCTTCACATTTGTAGGGTTCGGCGTTCTTGGAGCAATGTTCCCGTTCCACACTTGGAGTCCTGACGGTCACGCTTGTGCGCCTACTGCGGTTTCAATGCTTCACGCAGGTGTGCTTATGAAACTTGGAGGCTACGGATGTTTCCGCATTGCTATCTTCCTTCTTCCGCAGGCCGCGAATGAACTTGCATGGGTATTCATCGTGCTCACAGGCATAAGTATTGTGTATGGTGCGTTCTCCGCTTGCGTTCAGACCGACCTCAAATATATCAACGCATATTCGTCGGTATCTCACTGCGGCATGGTGCTCTTCGCGATTCTCATGCTCAACACCACTGCAATGACAGGCGCTATCCTTCAGATGCTCTCACACGGTTTGATGACAGCACTCTTCTTTGCGCTCATAGGTATGATCTACGGACGCACGCATACTCGTGATATACGACAGATGGGAGGCTTGATGAAGATTATGCCTTATCTGGGTGTGTGCTACATGATAGCCGGGTTTGCATCACTCGGTCTCCCCGGCCTCTCCGGTTTCGTTGCTGAGATGACAATATTCTTCGGCTCATTCCAGGAGGCAGATCTTTTCCACAGATGCTTTGTCATTGCGGCTACATGTTCGATTGTAATCACAGCGGTGTATATTCTCCGAGTGGTTGGAAAGCTATTGCTCGGCCCCGTGCAGGATGAACATCATCTTGCTCTCACAGACGCTACATGGTTTGAGCGTCTCTCCACAGTGACACTCATAGTATGTATCGCCGGAATCGGATGTTTCCCCAACTGGATAAACGAAACCATCCAGCATAGTTTCGCGCCGATTATCGCCGCGATTCAGGGTGGTGTGATTTAATTAAATGTATTGAATAAATAAAACAAGCAATTCAACAATGGACTATTCTCAATTTGGATCTATGATTCCCGAACTCATTGTTCTGGGGATATTCATGCTGGTCTTTTTATTCGACACATTTTCGAATGAAAACGGGAAAAAGATACTCACTCCCTTCACCACAGTTCTGTTCGGACTCGGCACAATTGCTATCTGGGTCGTTCCGGCTTGCGGAGAGATGGTGTTCGGAGGCATGTATATCAACGACACAGCTACAAACGCTATAAAGGCGATTCTTAATATCGGTGTTTTCATCGTATTTCTTCAGAGTGCAAAATGGGTTGACAGCGATGAAGTGGCTATCAGAAAGGGTGAGTTCTACGAACTTATTCTTGTCACACTGTTCGGCATGTATCTGATGGTTTCTGCCCGTCATTTTCTGCTCTTCATCATCGGTCTTGAGTCAGCTTCGCTTCCGCTGGCAGCGTTGGTAGCATTCAACAAGCGCCATTATGAAAGCCATGAGGCGGCAATCAAATATATTATGACTGCCGTGTTCTCGTCCGCAATTCTTCTGGTGGGGCTTTCTTTCGTGTATGCTTTCTCCGGAGGTTCACTCTATTTCAACGACCTCGCCTTTACAATCAGCCAGGGCGAAATGAGCGGTCTTCTTTTGGTGGCTCTTGCATTCGTGATTGCCGGCATCGGCTTTAAACTTTCGCTTGTGCCTTTCCATCTTTGGACAGCTGATGTTTATCAGGGTGCGCCTACTGCCATCACGAGCTATCTTTCAGTAGTGTCGAAAGGTGCGGCTGCTTTTGCATTCTTTGTAATCTTCGTGCAGTGCTTCGGAGCTGTTTACTCTGATGCTTGGGAATGGATGATGTATGCAGTCATCATACTGACAATCACAGTAGGCAACTTGTTTGCAATCCGTCAGAAAAACATGAAGCGTTTCATGGCTTTCTCTTCCATCTCTCAGGCCGGATATATCATGCTTGGCGCGATGGCTGCCGACGGACTCGGGCTGGCTGCGATGTTGTTCTACATATTAATTAATAAAATAAGCAACCTCGGCGCGTTTGCCGTTATCACCACTATCGAGGAGAATGCCGGCAAGTTGAATATGGATGACTACAATGGTCTTCACAAAACCAATCCCTGGCTTTCTTTCGCAATGACTTTGGCGATGTTCTCTCTTGCGGGTATTCCTCCTTTTGCAGGATTCTTCAGCAAGATTCTTATCTTCACTTCAGTGACAGGAAGTAATTCTTGGGCGCTCTATATGCTTGTGCTTATCGCATTGATTAACACAATCATCTCGCTCTATTATTATCTGCTTGTAGTGAAAGCAATGTGGATTAGCCCCGAAGAACCGAAAATCGGCTCATTCCGCACAGCAACTTCACAGAGAGTGGCTCTCTGGCTTTGTGTTGCCGGTATTGTCTTCTTCGGCATAGTGCCTTACATCTATCAGTATTGCTACGATGCAGTTCAGAATTCATTGGCATTGCTTAGCATCTTTTAATAACTGTCAGATTTAAATCTTTCGCTTTTAGAAGATAATCATATTGATGTAAATCCCTTAGTATATAATGCGAAAGCGTCCGGAAGCACATGGCTCCGGACGCTTTCGTTATTAATTTGAAAGAGATGAAAATTTTAGAATCGCTCTCCGGCATCCCGATTCAGAACACATATGCTATGCCCATATCGAAGAAGGCTCCGCTGGTGTCGTTCATTGCCGAGTATTTTCCTTGCAGCGAGAGTTTAAGAGAAGATGTAAGATAGATGTCGAAGCCGGCTCCGAAGTCAATGCCGCCACGAGTTGCGTGCCCGTCGTCTTCATAACTCCAGTTGTTGAGAGTGAGACCGGCAAGGGGGTAAATGCTGAATCCTCTTGCCAGCCTGAACGGGAACTGCACGTCAAAGCTGAATTCAAACCCTGAGCAATCTTCATTGCGGAAGATGTATCCCATTTCAGGAGCAAGACGCACATGAGGCGCTATCTCATATTGAAAATATATTTTTCCGTAGCCGCCGTCGTTGTAACTTGCAAAACCTCCCGCAAAACCGAGAGCTTTTTCTCCTGTTGCCGCGTTCGCAGTCGGTGCACAAGCCAACCCGATTGCACAAATAGTTGTTGTGATAAGAGAGTATGCAAAATTCTTTTTCATTTTCTGATATGTTTAAGTGGAATATGTTAAGAAGATTAAAATATATAGGCAAAACATTGAAATAATACGAATAGTTTAAGTAAATTTGTAAAAAAATAATCATCATCGTTAAATTTTTTGGAGCATGAGGTGAGTCTCATACATATTTTCAGGCTTCTAAAATGTTGCGATAGCGATAAATAGCGTTTCTGAGTTATGACAGAATATGGATATTTGCGTGTTGGGGCTGCTGTGCCAACTCTACGAATCGGAGATGTGTGCTACAATGTGGCAAGAATTAAGGAACTTCTGAAAGATGCAGAAAACAGGGGTGCCGATGTCGTGGTAATGCCTGAGCTTGGTGTTACCGGATATACATGTGGCGATCTTTTTGATCAAATCCTTTTGATGCGCGAAGCTGAAAATGGAATAAAAGAATTGGCCGAGGCCACATCCGAAAGCCGGGCAATGTTGGTGGTAGGGTGCCCTGTCATGGCATTCGGTCGTCGTTTCAACTGCGCGATTGCTATGGCAGGCGGACATGTGGTGTGTGCAGTCCCCAAAATTCATATCCCCAATTATGGAGAATTCTACGAGAAACGCTGGTTTGAGTCGGGAAAGGGAATGACCGGAAAAACAATAAGGTTTGCCGGAGAGGAAGTGCCATTCGGTGTTGACATCATAATTGATTTTAAGGATGCGAGGATTGGCATTGAAATATGTGAAGATTTATGGACTCCGGTGCCGCCGAGCAGTCTGATGTCGATGAGCGGAGCCGACATAATTCTTAATCTGTCGGCTTCAGATGAACTGATAGGAAAACATAATTACCTTATCAGCCTTATTTCACAACAGTCTGCGAGATGCCGTTGCGGATATGTGTACGCATCTGCCGGATGGGGCGAGTCTACCACGGATCTTGTTTTCTCGGGCAATGCAATTGTTGCAGAGGATGGAGCAATCGCCGATTCAAAGCGTCGGTTCGGAACTGAGCCTATATTGCTTCTAAAAGATGTGGATGTAGAGAAATTGAGAGGCGACAGGGCAAAATTCTCCACTTTCTTTGATTGCATTCCCTCTTTGCCGACATATAGAATTGTTGAAGCCTCCGTGAGCGAAAGAGAAGAGACGTTGTCGCCCCTGAATGATATGCTCCCTTCATGGAGCCCCGATCCGGAGCCGTTTGTGCCGAATGATGCGAACAAACTCAATGAACACTGCGGGGAGATTATAAATATCCAGTCGTATGGGCTTATGCGCAGGCTTAGCGCCATAGAATGCAAGAAGGCAGTGATTGGAATTTCAGGCGGCCTGGATTCTACATTAGCTCTTATGGTTACAGTCCATGCCTTTGACAAACTCGGGTTGGACAGAAAAGGAATAATCGGCATCACAATGCCGGGAATGGCCACTACCAGCAGAACACATAGCAATGCCGTCGGACTAATGGAGGAATTGGGAGTGACCGTGCTTGAGATTCCTATCGGCGCAGCTGTCAAGCAACATTTTTCAGACATAGGGCAGGACCCTGACAAGTATGATGTAACGTATGAGAATTCTCAGGCGCGTGAGAGAACACAGATTCTTATGGACGTGGCAAATAAAGAGAATGCCATAGTGATTGGCACCGGCGACATGTCTGAACTGGCACTGGGCTGGTGTACATATAATGGGGATCAGATGTCGATGTATGGAGTAAACGCCTCTGTGCCCAAAACTCTTGTGAAGCATCTTGTGAAATGGTTCGCATCCGGAATGGATGGAAATGTAGCCGGGATTCTTCTTGACATTGTTGACACTCCAATCAGCCCCGAGCTCGTGCCCTCAGGCGACGATAATATCGGGCAGAAGACAGAAGATCTCGTTGGCCCGTATGAATTGCACGATTTCTTTATGTATCATATTCTGAGAAATTCGTTCTCTCCCAAAAAGATATTCTGGCTCGCAACGAATGCGTTTAAAGGGAAATATGATGAGCGAGTGATTGTGAAATGGATGCGTAATTTCTATAGGCGTTTCTTTAGCCAGCAATTCAAGCGTTCTTGCATGCCCGACGGCCCAAAGGTGGGCACTGTGTGTCTTTCACCGCGAGGCGACTGGAGAATGCCGTCTGATGCATCGTCTGCCATGTGGCTGAAAGAAGTCGGAGAGATAGAAAAATTTATAGAAAACAAAGGCGAGCGCCCTAAGTTTTGAAACCGAAAGATAAAGCATATGCAAAACGAAACCATATCATTTGGAGAAGACATCAGAAATGCTTTGGAATGCCTTAGGAAAGGTGGGATTATTCTGTATCCTACCGACACAATCTGGGGCATAGGATGTGACGCTACTAATCCTGAGGCCGTGCGAAAGATTTATGAACTCAAGCGGCGTGCCGAAAGCAAGTCGATGCTTGTGCTTGTAGACAGCGAAGGGTCTCTTGAAAGAATTGTCAGCAACATCCCGGAAGTGGCCTGGCAGCTCATAGAATCTGCAGTGAATCCGCTTACAATTATTTATGACAATCCTAAAGGAGTGGCAGGCAATTTGCTGGCTTCTGACGGGTCTTTGGGAATAAGGATAACCGGCGAGCGTTTTTCAAATGAACTGTGCCGCAGACTGCGCCGCCCGTTGGTCTCGACTTCTGCAAATGTCAGTGGAGAAAAATCTCCGGTGAATTTCAGCGAAATAACCGAGGACATTATCAATGGAGCAGACTATGTAGTAAAATATCGTCAAGATGACATGGGACATCCTTCACCAAGCAATATAATAAAATTGTCTGACGGAGGATTATTCAAAGTTATTAGATGAAGGGCAACAGATTATCTGCAACAAGGCAAAGAATCAAATATGTGGTGGCCGACTGGTTAACAGGGTCGGTGGCATTCTTTATTTTTAATATCTTCAGATATTATCTGCTTGCAGCACACATCGCGCCGGCATCAGGGCTGTGGCATTATGTGTTTTCTACAAAACTCGTAATGGAGGAAATTTTCGCGCCGTTTCTTATGCTTGGCGTGAATTGGCTTTCGGGCTACTACAACCAGCCTTTCGGCAAGTCTCGACTTCAGGAATTGCTCACTACTGTTTTTTCGGCTTTGGTGAACACAACTCTGATCTATCTGATACTTCTGATAAATGACCAGACAGGGCGGCGGATAATCAACTATGAGATGATTTTGATGTTGTTTGCCCTGATGTTTGTGCCCGGATATATTGCTCGCCTTTTCCTGACTCTCAATGCCCTCAGGCATTTCCGCTTTCATCAATGGGAATTCAAGGCTTTGATAATCGGCAACACAAAAGTGGGACGCAAAACTGCCGACAATCTTGTAAGGGAGCCTTCAAGGGTGGGGTACCAGATTGTTGGTTTTGTAAATATCCCCGGAGAGACCCCGCTACAAGGCGGAGAAAACGTATATGACCTCG
This sequence comes from Muribaculaceae bacterium, assembly GCA_009775365.1. Classification (GTDB taxonomy): domain Bacteria; phylum Bacteroidota; class Bacteroidia; order Bacteroidales; family Muribaculaceae; genus Lepagella. Next base: position 7,664 of record VSPM01000020.1, on the reverse strand, counting down.
ATTCGATAAAGGAAGTATGTGCCTCAAAAGACATCGACCAGTTAATAATAGCCCCGGATTCTTATAATGAAGAGAAAGTGCTTGGGTTGCTCTACAAGTTGTTTCCGCTTGATGTGCCCATAAAGATATCGCCGGATATTTTTTCGTTTGTCACCTCTGCCATAAGATTGAAAGACATCTATGGCGAGCCGTTTGTTGACCTTACGACGCCTTCTTTGACCGAGGCTTCAAAAAATATAAAACGCTTCACCGACACAGTGTCGTCGGCCGTGGCATTAGTAGTGCTTTCTCCGGTGTTGCTATGGCTTGCTTTTTTAGTGAAAAGAAGCTCGCCGGGGCCAATAATTTATAGTCAGGAGCGTATAGGCTTGAAACAAAAGCCGTTTAAGATCTATAAATTCAGAACAATGCGCACTGATGCTGAAAAAGATGGCCCGCGTCTTTCAGGTGATTCCGACAGCCGCATCACTCCTGTCGGTAAGTTCTTGAGAAAATATCGCCTTGATGAACTTCCACAGTTCTGGAATGTCTTGAAAGGGGATATGTCGATAGTGGGGCCACGCCCGGAACGTGCTTTTTTTATCGAGCAGATTGTGAAGAAGGCTCCGTATTATGTATTGGTGAATCAGGTGCGTCCCGGCATAACGTCCTGGGGAATGGTGAAATATGGTTATGCCTCTACGGTAGACCAGATGGTGGAGCGCACAAGATATGATCTAATCTATATGGCGAACATGTCGCTTTATGTGGATATGAAAATATTGATTTACACCGTCAAGACGGTCGTTACAGGTAAAGGTGTGTAGCATTTGTGCCGAAAGTCGGCTTCAATTAGAAACATATAACATTTATGGCATATACAGAACGACATAACAGATTCACTGAATGGTGGCTGAAAGTGGTGAGCTGGCGAGAGCGCCACATAAAGGAACGTTCGTTTATCATTTTTTTAGCGCTTGTGGTGGGAGTGATATGCGGATTTGCCGCTCAGTTGCTGAAATTTCTTATCCATGTCATTTCGCAGGTGCTCACATCGCATCTGAGTGCCACGACAGCCAACTGGCTGTATCTCGTTTATCCTGTGATAGGCATATTCCTTGTCACGCTATTCTTGAATTTTGTTGTAAAAGACAATATCTCTCATGGCGTCACAAAGGTGCTTTATGCTATATCAAGGAGGAAGTCGCGACTTAAAAAGAGGAATATGTATGCCTCTCTTATAGCGTCGTCAATCACAATCGGCTTTGGCGGCTCTGTAGGAGCGGAGGGCCCCATAGTGTTCACGGGGGCGGCAATAGGCTCGAATGTGGGCCAGGCATTCCGTTTGTCGCCACGCCTGTTGATGCTTTTGGTTGGCTGTGGCGCCGCAGCCGGCATAGCCGGGATATTCCGGGCACCTATCGCCGGTATGCTTTTCACGCTTGAAGTGCTGATGATCGACCTTACAGGGGCCACTGTCATGCCTCTTCTGATTTCTTCAATAACGGGAGCCACTGTGGCTTATGTGCTGGAAGGATATAACGCTGAGTTTTTCTTTTCTCAGAGCGAGCCGTTTTCAATGCGAAAGATTCCTTATGTGGTGCTTCTCGGTGTGTTCTGTGGTTTTGTGTCGTTATATTTCACGCGAGCAATGTTCATGATGGAGACAATGTTTTCCAAATTGAAATACAGGGCAGTGAAAATAGCCATAGGTGGAATGATTCTTGCCACGCTTATCTTCTTCTTGCCTCCTCTTTATGGTGAAGGATACGGCGCAATAAATAATCTTCTTGATGGAGATTACTCAAAAATAGTTGACGGCACATTCTTTTATGTTGACCGCGACAACATTTGGTTTATCGCCTGCTTTATAGGTGCGATAATACTGACGAAGGTGTTTGCCACAAGCGCCACAAACGGTGCAGGAGGCGTGGGCGGAACGTTTGCGCCGTCGCTGTTTGTAGGAGCCATGTGCGGCTTCCTGTTTGCATTCCTGCTGAATAACATATTCGACGGGGTTGGAATCTCAAATAAAAATTTCACGCTTCTTGGCATGGCCGGGCTTATGAGCGGGGTTATGCATGCCCCGCTGATGGCAATCTTCCTTACGGCCGAGATGACCGGCGGCTACAACCTGTTTTTGCCGCTTCTTATAGTGTCTACGCTTTCCTACATGACGATACGCATATTTGAGCCTTACAGCATCTACACTATGCGCCTCGCAAAGCAGGGCGACCTTCTTACGCATGAAAAAGACAAGTCTGTGCTCACACTCCTGAAGATTGACAGTGTGATTGAACGCGATTTCAAGACTGTGAGGCCGGATATGAACCTGAAGGAGGTTGTAGACATAATTGCCACCTCCAACAGAAATCTTTTCCCTGTAATCGATGCGGAAGGGATGCTTGTCGGAGTGGTGTTGCTCGACGACATCCGCAACATCATGTTCAGGCCGGACCTCTACAAAAAAATGCACGTCACGCGATTCATGTCTATGCCTCCGGCAAGGATTGAGATAAACCAGCCGATGGAGGAGGTGATGAGAATATTCGACAAGACCAATGCATGGAATTTGCCTGTTGTAGAGAACGGCAAATACATAGGGTTCGTTTCAAAATCCAAGATATTCAACTCCTACCGACGAGTGCTCCGCCACTACTGCGACGGATAATATCACAGATTATATATTTCAGTGAGTTGCAATATGCAAAATAATGTAATTATGAAAGATAGTCAAAAAAATTCAATCATAGAAGCAGGGAAAGACTTTTTTAGGTACACAATAATACCAAATCATCTTAGTGGATTAAAAAAACTAAAGTTAAAAGATTTTGTAGTAAATCCTTTTTTAATCCATTATTTGGCAGCGTTCTTATGTGGAGACACTACACCTGAATCGTTGGCAAAGGCTTTATTATATCCGCGAGTGTTGGGTACGAGCATAAATACAAGTTTTGGGCAAAATATTCAAATGTTTATATCAAGTCTTGAGGAGGTTATCGGAGGCGCTTCTGGAATCGAAGGCATAGACATTGAATTTATTGATGCCATAGATGGGAGAAGGAAGTATTGTCAATGTAAAGCAAGTCCGCAAACTATAAATAAAGATGATATTGCAACAATATTAGGCCACTTTAAGTATTTGCTTAATAAATCTCGTTTGGATAAGATGAATTTGCAGATAGATGACTTAATTGTAGGTGTGCTATATGGTGAAAGGTCTCGTCTGTCTGCTCATTACAAGATAATTGATTCGCATTATCCGGTATTTTGTGGTTCAGATTTTTGGCTGCATTTAACAGGTGATGATATGTTCTACTATCGTCTATCAAAAGCATTTGGCGAAGTAGTTGAAGAAGAAGGAATTGATGGAAGCCAGATAATTTTAAATAAAGTCAATGAATTGGCTAAGGAAATAGTTGAAAAAGGAGGAATATGATGTTTATTTCTGAAAGTAATTTAGCTACTGTTGCCGGAACTTCACTGGCAACAGTTCAGACATGGGCTCGTAAAGGAATGTATCCAGTGTGTAAAAATTCTCAAGGCATTGAAGGTTTTGACATGGATGACATCAATGATATTCCTGAGATAATGGAAATGAAAAACAGTCAGTGGGATAAGGAAAAGAATGTTACATCTTTAAGGACGTATAATTCTGTAGAATTATTTGCCGGAGGAGGGGGATTGGCATTAGGATTTGAAAAGGCGGGGTTTAATCATGTATTGCTTAATGAATTTGACATGTCTGCGTGCAATACATTGAGAGTTAATCGCCCTGATTGGAATGTTATAGAGGGAGATGTTCGACATATAGACTTTACCCCGTTAAAAGGGAAAATTGATTTCTTGTCTGGTGGTTTTCCTTGTCAAGCGTTTTCATTTGCAGGTAAACATGGTGGTTTCAATGATGTAAGGGGTACTTTGTTTTTTGAATTGGCGCGTGCGGTAAAGGAAATACAACCAAGAGTGTTTATGGGAGAAAATGTTAAGGGATTGGTTTCGCATGACAATGGGCGAACATTTAAAACTATATGTAATATTATCGAGGAACTTGGTTACATATTGATTTCTCCTAAAGTGCTAAAAGCAATAATGTATCAAGTTCCACAAAAGAGAGAGCGTCTTATTTTGATTGCTATAAGAAAAGATTTATTTAAGCATGTGTCATTTTGTTGGCCATCACCATATAAAGAAATCATGACTTTGCGGGATGCTTTATATAAAAGTGTGATTTTTGATGAAGATGTCCCTGAATCAGAGGGAGCATTGTATCCACCTAAAAAGCAAAGGGTTCTTTCTTTAGTGCCTCAAGGTGGAGATTGGAGAGATTTGCCTGAGGACATTGCTAAAGAATATATGGGAGGGAGTTGGTTCTTAGGTGGTGGCAAAACCGGAATGGCCCGTCGATTATCACTTGATGAGCCGTCGTTGACATTAACTTGTTCACCGGCTCAAAAGCAGACAGAGAGATGCCATCCATTAGAAACCAGGCCCCTGACTGTTAGGGAATATGCCCGAATTCAGACATTTCCTGATGATTGGTTGTTTCAAGGCACAATGAATGCCAAATATAAGCAAATAGGAAATGCTGTGCCTGTGAATCTCGCATGGGCGGTAGGCCGTTCTATAATCAGATTATTAAATGATATAGAAGCACACTTTCCTTCGCAGACGGCTGATTGTGAATCTGCAGTTAAACAGATTATGCAAAATCAAGATAAACTCGTTGTGAAAAAAGATAATAAAGCGCAGATTTCTGTTGTTGAATCAAATTGCAAACAATTAAATTTATTTAGTCTGTATGAAGAATATTATGATAACCCTATTGTTGAAAATATTCTCTCAGAACATGATTACTCAGATATATCGGAATTTTCTTGTCATCAGGATGTAAAGAAGGAAAATGTATTGATTGCATATGTGAAAGAAGAAATCAAAGATAAATTCTTTGATAGACAGTCTGAAACTTATTATTCCGGTAAGAGATTCCCATCCAACATATATTTGAAAGATTTAAAATACTTTGTTCCCTATATTAAGGGAAAAGGAGTGAGAGATTTGTATATTATTAAAAAAATATATGTGGGGGAAAAAGATAATGGAAACAAAATGGGTAATACCAAAGATTATAGATTAATGTTTGATATTCAGTTTTCTATGCAATTATTTGAAGATTATAAGAAACATAATCTGAAGATGATGAGGACTTATTCTGTTTCTTCTATGGAATCATTGATACGTTAAAATAATATGGCAGATAAGAAGTTAAAGATAGTTTTTTTCGGAACGCCCGAGTTTGCGGTGGCGAGTCTTGACCGCCTGCTCAAAGACGGGTGCGACATAGCCGCAGTGGTGACAATGCCCGACAAGATTGCAGGAAGAGGTCACAAACTGATTCAGAGTGACGTGAAGAAATATGCAGTTGAGAACGGCCTCAGGGTTCTTCAGCCCGAAAAACTGAAGTCGCCTGAATTTGTTGACGACCTTCGCGCCATCGGCGCCGACCTTTTCATTGTTATAGCATTCAGGATGCTGCCTGAAGTGGTGTGGTCGATGCCTCCATTGGGCACATTCAATCTTCATGCCTCACTTCTTCCAAAATATCGCGGAGCCGCCCCCATCAACTGGGCAGTTATCAATGGCGATAAAGAAACAGGTGTCACGACTTTCTTTCTGAAGCATGAAATCGACACCGGCGACATAATCGAGCAGCGAAAGATAGAAATCAGGCCGGAAGACAATGTGGGGGATGTTCACGACAGGCTTATGGAATTGGGAGCCGATATGGTGGCACACACTGTGGCGGAAATAGAGGCCGGCAATGTTTCTCCGAAGCCTCAGCCTGGAGGCGAGTTTATTCCGGCGCCAAAAATATTTAAAGACACATGCCGTATCGACTGGAATGCACCGGCGGAAAAAATACATAATCTTGTGAGAGGGCTTTCTCCTTACCCTGCAGCATGGACCACTCTTGAGGAGAGCCGTAATCCCGGCCAGCCTTTTGATGTCAAGATTTTTGAAACATCTTTGGCTTCCTGCCCAAATGTCGGCGACGGAGAGCCCGGCACTGTGTGCGCTACGAAAGATAGTATTTTTGTGAACACATCTGATGGCGCGATAGAGATAAAATCATTGCAGCCGGCCGGTAAAAAACGTATGGATGCATCGGCATTCCTGCGTGGATACAATCCTGTGAAATTTATCTGACGCGTCATGGCGGAGAAATTTTCAGATACCGACAAAACATTCTGCTCTATTTTGCTTGACGTGATAAGCGCGAAAGGGGTGGCCGACGTGGTATGTTCACCGGGATCGCGCAATACGCCGCTTGTCATAGCATCCGCAGTTCGCAAGAACCTCAGGAAACATGTGGTCGCCGACGAGAGATGCGCGGCGTTCATGGCATTGGGGATGGCATTGGTGAGCCAAAAGCCTGTGGCTTTGATATGCACTTCAGGCACGGCCTTGCTCAATTATGCTCCCGCAGTGGCAGAGGCGTTCTATCAAGGTGTGCCACTGATTGTGCTGTCTGCCGACAGGCCGCAGCAATGGATTGACCAGGATGATTCACAGACGTTGCGACAGTTTGAGGCTCTTTCTAATTTCGTGAAAAAGAGTTACGAGATTCCTGCCTGGGGTGATTCAGACCCGGAATTGCAATGGTATGCAAATCGCATTGCCAACGATGCTATGATCGAGGCTTGCAGCCGCAGGCCGGGGCCTGTGCACATTAACGTGAGACTCGCAGAACCTCTCGGACGGAAATTGGAGAGAATGGCCGAATCGCCACGCGTCATAGATATTCTCAGCGCAGACACAGTTGCCAATAAAGAAGTTATAAAAGGTCTTGCTGAAGAGGTTGCCCGGTCGAAGGTGATGCTTGTTGCCGGATTCCTTCCTCCTGATTCGCGTCTTCACAAGAGTGTGGCCGAGTTTTGTTCGTTGCCTAATGTGACGGCAATGACGGAGACCCTTTCAAACCTTCATATCGATGACAACGCCACAAGCATAGACTCAGTGTTGACCTGGCTGCCGTCGGAAAAACTCGACGCCCATGCCCCCGATCTCGTTATTTCGCTTGGAGGGTCGCTTGTGTCGCGCAAACTGAAAGAGTATCTTCGTGTAAACAAGGGTAGATGTCGTCACTGGTCGTTAGGCTTGAGCCATACCACATCAGACTGTTTCATGTCTCTTTCAAAGAGAATAGAGCTTGAGCCTTCCCGGTTTTTACATCATCTTGCATCGGCTGTGGCAAAGGTGCAGAAAAATTCCGGTGAAAATGAGGCTGCAGGTTACTCTTCAAATTGGCGCATTTTACGCGAAAAAGCTCTGGCCGCAAAAGAAGTCTTCATATCGTCTGCTCCATGGAGCGAGTTAAAAGCATTCTCTATTTTGTCAGACAAACTGCCACGCGAGGCCAATCTGTTCCTTTCAAACGGCACATCTGTGCGCTACGCGCAGATTGTGAACGGCCGCAGGCCACACGCCTCATATTGCAACAGGGGAGTGTCGGGCATAGACGGATGCACATCTACGGCTGTCGGAGGCGCATGTGCCTACAAGGGGATGACAGTGGTTGTCACAGGCGACCTTTCAATGGCATACGATCTAGGAGCCCTTGCATTAAGGGAGGCACCGGACAGAATGAAGATAGTGGTTATCGATAATCAGGGTGGAGGCATATT
>VSPM01000002.1 GCA_009775365.1 Muribaculaceae bacterium | reverse complement strand
GTTTAATATTTATATCTTTATGTTCACCAACGAGATACGCCCATACAAGAGCCATGCAGACCATCGCGACAAGTCTTTCGATGCGGTTCATATCACGCATATGGGTGTCCTCGATGTTGAAGCCGGAAGATTTCATGGCTCTGAAGGCCGTTTCTATCTCCAATCGTTTGCGCCTGAAATAGTAATAGACCGTCTGCCACTTGGGGTATTCCTCCGGAAGCAGTCGCCATTGGCAGCCGCTCACATCTATGTAGATTATCGCGTCAAGTATGAGAAAAAAATCATATTTGCTACGCCAGTTGTCCATGAGAATTGTTCCTTTTATATACTCCTTCTGAGCATCGGTCAAATCGGTCAGATACATAATTCTTTGTGTTTGTTTATGTTTGTTCATATATTTAAACAATCTACAAAGGATAAATGTCTGAGCATCCGACTGATGCTCATTTCTTATTCACATCATGTAATTGTTTTTTTAGCGCTGAGATGAGTGGGATTTTCGCATTTTTTATGTACTTTTGTATTTTTAACATTTTAATCTATGGCTATGGAGATGACAGATTACGAGAGAATCATACGGGAGCAGGCCGAGCATGTGTTTGAAGTTATGGCTCCGCATACAGCCGATGCCGACATGATGCGCCTGCGTGACGCATTCATGCTTGCAAAAGAGGCACACGCCCCACAGGTGCGCAAAACGGGGGAGCCGTATATCCTGCATCCTATAGCTGTGGCCACTATTGCCGCCGAGGTTCTGCATCTTGATGTCAACTCTGTGATAGCCGCTTTTCTTCACGATGTGGTGGAAGACACTCCTCATCCAATAGGGGAGATACAGGCTCGGTTTGGCGACGATGTGGCCTTTCTTGTAAATGTGCTGACCAAGAAAGAGAAGCAGAACTACGACATGAGCAAGCAGGTGGACAATTTCCGCCAGATACTCGACTCTATGCAGAGCGATATCCGCCCAATCATGGTGAAACTCGCCGACCGTCTGCACAATATGCGCACGCTGTCGTCGATGCGCCCCGACAAACAAATGAAGATAGCCGGAGAGACCGACTATTTCTATGCCCCGCTCGCCAACCGACTGGGGCTTTATCATGTGAAGACGGAGCTGGAGAACCTCAGTTTTAAATTTCGTTGCCCGCATGAGTATCATGAGATTTCAACGCTCATTGCCAACGACAGAGATCAGCAGAGGGTGCGTCTTGACAGGTTCAGAAGCCAGATAGAGGCAACCCTTGCCGAGGCCGGCATTTTCACGTGTGTTGTGGTGGAGTATCGCGAGCCTTACAGCATATGGCGCAAGATGAAAAAATATGGCGATGATTTCAACCATCTTAAATACCGCCATTTCACCGATGTGATATTCAAGACTCCCGAGGGGGCTGATGAGAAGGCGATAGCGCTTAAAATATATTCCATCCTGACCGACAGATTCCGGGAAAAACCGGGAGGCATATCCAATTATATCGATTCCCCTAAAGAAAATGGCTATCAGAGTTTCCATGTGAAACTGCTCGCAGACTTCGGGCGCTGGCAGGAGGTGCACATATCGAGTGAGAAAATGGTGTGCAACTCCCGTCTTGGCTATAGGGCAGGGCTTACGCAGGATTATATCATGCGTTGGGTCGATAAGTTCAGAGGGGTGTTGCGCGACATCGGCGGCAATGAGCATGGCATAGGCTTCATGGAGAAGGTGACAGCCTCGTTCTATAACGACGATATAATGGTTTTCACCCCCAAAGGTAAGGCGGTGGTGCTCCCGCAGAAATCATCGGCCCTTGATTTTGCCTACGAGATTTCCCGTGAACTCGGCGACCATGCCAAATATGCGCGCCTGAACGGATTCCTGTCGTCGATAAAGGCGCCTTTGCGTAGGGGCGATGTGGTGGAAATATTTCCGGATGATTCTGTGCGCCCCACAAAAGATCGTCTTGCTTCGGTGGTTACATATAAGGCAAAGAAAGCCATGCAGGCATATCTCGACAGCCTGCCGGCGGCCAGGTTTCTGAGGTGTGATTGTTGCCGCCCGATTCCCGGCGAGGAGGTGATCGGATTTCGCGACAGCGACGGGTCAATGACTCTTCACAAGCGTGATTGCCCGATAGCCATCAGGCTTGCGTCGCAGTTTGGCGATAATATCGTCAGCGTGGACTATGAGCCTGACGGCACGCTTTATCCGGTGGTGGTGACGGTCAAGGCTGTAGACCGCTATCACCTTTTCCTCGACATTGTTGATTGCATTTCCAATAAACTCAACCTCAGCATCGATTCATATAATTCCTTGTGTGTAGACTCTATCGTCACGCTCGAGATCTCTTTCGGCATTCATTCCTTCGGAGAGCTTGAAAAAATCATGAGCCACATATCGGGCATAAAAGATGTGGATGAGGTGAAACGGAAAATGGGGTGAACCTTACATAAGTTCTTTGTCGACATAACCAATCGTAATTTATAAAACAACTTTTGAATATTAACAACACTGACGTGAAACATCTGTCTATTTATTTCTTTATCTTGTTATCGTGGCTCCTTGCCCCTCAAGCCCGGGCTTATTTCAATCAGGCGAAGGCAGACAGCATTGCCTCGACGCTTTCGAGGGTGTCAGCACCGGCAGACAGCATACGCATTCTTTTAGATGTGTATGACCTCGCAGAGCAGAAAAGAAAACCCGAGGTGGCGGAGCGGATTCTCGACTTAGCGGTGCGCACGAAAGACCATGTCGTAATGGCCGACATCATCAGGCAGCTTTCTGTGCTGAAAGTGCGCGACGCCAACCGTCTTCGCCGGCTTCTTGACCTCGCGAAGCAATTGCCGGAAGACAGGGAGCGAAAGGCGGTGGAGCTGTTTGTAAAAATGGAGCTTGCCACCAATGAGGCCACCTACACCACAGAAGAGGAGAGAGTGAAATATATTCTCAAATACGCCAAAGAAGACATGACTCCAAATGGGGATCTTTATGAGGACCTTATCGACCTTGGGCGTATGGTGTTTTTTCTTGGCAGGGCCGCGAGGGGCAGCATGTATATAGAATATCTGCAGAGGCTTGAGGAGATGATAGAATTGTTGCCTGAGGATCATTTCTATGTTAGAAATCTTCTCTATACCGCTGCCGCCAATTTCTACACCCAGAACAATAACCCGCAAAAGGGGGTTGAATTTGACAGGCTCCTTTTGAAACAGATTGGCAAGCTTGAAAAATTATATGCAGAGAAGGGGAGGAAATATCGCAATTTCGACCGCTATTATTATATATGCTACAGGAGAATGCTCCGCAATTATAAGGCTCTTCCGCTTCAAGAGGTGAAAGACCTTTATGCGCGATGCGCAATTCTTGCCGACAAGGATGACGATATAAACAGCGATTTCTATGGCATAGGGCGCCCGACAGTGTATCGCCTGCTTGCCGAGAAAGATTATAAAGGCGTTATCCCTCATATTAAAAAGTCGTTGGAGTCGGCTTCCGACGACAACCTGAAGCGCGAGCTTCTCGGGGCTCTTGTGGAAGCTTCAGACTCAATTGGCGACAACGAGACATTGAGCGATGCTCTGCAGGAATATAACCATATGCTTGAAGAGAAACTAAGGCTTGAGTCGGAAGTGACCTACCGCGAGCTGCAGATCCGTTATGACGTCAACAATCTGAGAGCAGAGAGAGACAGACTGGAAAAAGACAAGACCAGCCTTGAGATGGCTACAGACCAAAAGGTGATAAGCATATCGCTGGCGGCTTTGTTTGTCCTTGCCATAATAGTGATGCTCTTGTATCGCAGCAATTTCAAGCTCCGCAGAAAACTGTATGTGGCGAAAGAGGAAAACAAGTCGCTGCAGGCTAACATCGAGAGCATCCTTGACAACGGAACCCCGCAGGGCTCCCGCGACGTGCGCGACATTATGTCTGGAAATTCTTGAATATATACATAGGCTCATAGCGAACCAAAACGGGTTGGCGTTCGTTTAATAACCGTCAAACCAAATCAATATAGCTATGAGTTTTCTATGGTATATCTTAATTGGCATAGTTGCCGGGTTTGTTGCCGGCAAGATAATGCGAGGGGGAGGATTCGGAATTGTGGTTAACCTTGTTGTAGGTATAATCGGCGGTGTGCTCGGAGGATGGCTTTTCGGTCTTATAGGCATTACGGCCGGCGGAATTATCGGCAGTCTCATCACAGCTGTTGTGGGCGCGGTGGTTTTGCTTTGGATCGTGGGGCTGTTGAGCAGGTCGATGAATAAATGATGTGCCGCTGTGGAGGCGCTTCGGATTGTGCTGTCGTGAATGTGTCCTCTTGGCGAGCGGCATTCACGGCAGTATTATTTTGAGCAGATGCGTTGGAAAATCGGGGCAGGCTTGCCGGTGTGAAACTTTGCAGTGAATAATGTGTTATAAAAAATAAAGGATAAATTCATGGCCATGATGTGAATGTTATATCAGGCATCGGCCATGTGATAGTTTTATTAAGCAGTGACTGTGAAAAAGCGGCGTTATGGCTTATGCCGTATTTCTTTTTACAGACGCAAAACAATTTGAACTATGAAAAAAATATTGTTTTTTGCCGGCGCGGCTATGTCGGCGCTCGCGCTCGGGGCTTGCTCCGGGAATAATTGCTCAAGTTATAATGCCTGTTCAGGCCCCGGCACTTGCAATTTGGACAAAGACAAGGTTTATACCGGAGTTCTACCCGCAGCCGATGCTGACGGGATAAGATATACCCTTAAACTGGATTATGACGACGACAAGAACTTCATGGAGGGTGGCTATGACCTTCTTGAAACCTATATTGTGGGTGATTCAGTGAGTGCCACTGGCTATAAGGATGCCGGAAGTTTCCGTTCGGAAGGTGATTTCACGGTGATGAAGGGTGATGGGGCCAACAGTGGCAAGACTTACATAAAGCTTGTGCAGGATCCCGGGGAGTCGTCGAAAGGATCTGACAGCGGCCCTCTTTATTTCCTTGTGGAATCAGACTCGACACTTGTGATGGTGAATGCAGAGCTGCAGGAATCTACAATCCCCGGGCTTAACTACACTCTGAAGATTGTGAAGTAGGCTCTGTGATGTTTTGCTTCAAAACTAATTGATAGCGTCTTATAGGTAAATAATCATGAAGAAGAGGTCCCGCATTACGGAAAAACCGTATCTGCGGGACCTCTGATTGCTTTATGTGTAAAGCGGTCGATTACTGATTATCAGAATACGAGCACTTTTACAGACTTGCCGTTGGCGTTTACGATGTAGACACCTGCGGGAACATTGATTACACCTGACTCAACACCTTCAGCAACCATGCGGCCTGAAGCGTTGTAGATGTTGGCGGGAGTGTCGCAAGACACGCAGATCCAGCCTTTGCCGCCGTTAGCAACAAAGCTTGACTCGTTGCCGATTACAGACTCAACGCCTGAGAGTATGTTGGTAGCCTGGCAAGCGTTCTGGATTTGACCTGTCTTGTTGTCAATAACCATTGCGATCACACGGTAGTTCTCAAGGTCTTTCACGTCAGAAAGGTTGATGTCCATTGTGTATTCATAAGTTTCACCAACTTTCACCTCTGTAGGAATGCTGCCCTTGAAAGCTTCAGGATGAGAGCAGTTGCGAGCTACGTCATTGAATGTGAGAGGCACAACCTTTCCTTTCTTCTCGAATCCGAAAAAGTCTCTGTTTTGGCCGGAAGCATTGTTCTGCTGCGGATAAGGGCCTACATTGTCTTCTACAACAGCATATGCTATTCCATAGTTGACGTTGTCAGAGTCAGTGCAGAATTGGGTCTTGGTTTTGAGTTTTATGTCGCGAGAATCGATAGATTCGCCGGAGATTTCAGCCGAGATTTCAACTATAGCAGGCACGTTGATCAGAGCTTCATATTCCTCTTCGAGAACGTAAGGGTCCGGATAAATGTCTGCGCTCCAGTCGCGGTTGAGGAATGCAGACGGGAAGCTGTCGAAATACTGGCCGAATGAAGCATATGCGCCACCCCGGTCGAGAGAGGCCATTGCGTCGCCCTGGTGTACTGCGATTCCGATGAATCCCTTGTCGCCGTATGTCTCTTTCATGTACTCCATGCCTGCATATCCTACTACACACCATCCGCACCATGTGCCGGTGCCTTCTTCAAACACGAGGTTGCGTTTGAATCCGGATTCGAGAGAAAGGATGTTGCCTGTCAGGGCATAGCCTGTGTCGCAGGGCTCGCCGTTCACGGCAGAGATGTATAGCTTATAGTCGAGTGTGCCTATCTGTTCGCATACGAACTGAGCCTTCTCTTCGCTGGCCTCGCCATAGTAGATGTCTTTTTGGAGCTTGATGTTCTTAACCTGGGCATCTTCGCCGGCCACTTCAAAAGTCACGTCGATGTCTTTCACAGCGTTGGCGGCTATGTTGACAGCGTATAGCTTAACGTTGAAAGGAGTGTTGGCGGTTGTTGCCGAGGGGACAACTGCTTGCGGAATCACAGCCATGTTGGTCGGCAGCTGGTCGCCGATAACCTTAGCCTGAATACTGAGGTTGCCGAAGTATTCTCCAACTGCCTGCCATGAATAATTGTCGCCGAATTTGAGATTACCTCGGTTGTCTACACCCTCGAATGTAGAGTAGACGTAGGCCGACTCATTGTTTTGGGGCTTATAGTTGTCTGTTATAAGACCGTAGATGCCATTCCCTTTGGGCACTGTGATTGTGTAGCCGATATATATTTCTTTGCCGGCTTCAATGGTGTAGGGAGTTTCAAGATTGATTGATGACCACTCGAAAGCTTTGCTGCCTAATTTTCCGGATGTGCTTACGATAGGCTCGCCGTTGAGACTTTCGGAAATCCATACTGTGGCAGTTTTAATAGGATTGGTGTAGTCTTGTTTTGTGGGGTTTCCCACCATGATTTCAGTGATCTGAGCGCCGGCGAAATCAGTTGTGACGTCTGATGTCATTTTGATGGCGCCCTTGAGCTCACCTGCAGGGAACGGGTATGCGTTATATGGGTTGTTGCAATAACCCCAATTGATGAAAAGGTCGGACTCTGCGTCAGTCGGAGCCTTGGCGGGTTTGTTGGCATTGAGGTTTGTCTGATTGACGGTAATGCCCGGTTTAACTCGACCTTCACCCAAGGATGTCCCACCCTTGATGATTGGAGAAGTTGCTGCAAACGAACTTGCCCCGACGAGGGCGCAAGCTGAAAGAGCGAGTAGTTGCTTTTTCATAAGGTGATGATTTATAAATTTGATAAAAAATGGTTTCCACGATTGGTTTTAATGCACTTGCGGTCGCAAATATAGGCATATTATTTTAACTTGCCAAACAAATTTTATAATAAAAATATTCGAGATGCGAGTGCTTCAAGGAATCATCCGGAAAGGGCAGCGTCTCAGGCGGCAATGAAGAGCATTATAACCATATATGTCAGGTGAGCCACTATTGCAGCCACTATTCCTCCTATCGTGTGGGAGAGTATGGCTTTGGGTGTGAGCTCGCGGTAGCCGAGTGAGTCGAGCATGGCGGTGTGGGTGCTGAGGTATCCGCTCCAGCACATTCCTATGGCGGTGAACACTGCAATGGCATTGCCGTCTACCCATCCTTGCGAGATGAAGTTAGGCACGAGGCCAAGGGCAGCGCCCACAGCTCCGAGGGCTGTGATGGGGAATGCGATAAGGTGTGGGTCGCCGAATCCGAAGAGGAATTCAAAAATGAAGTTCACTTTTTCAGCAAGCCGGGGGAGGAGAGCCACGCCTTCATAGGCAGCGCCTGTGTAGGCTCCTGTTGAAGAGGGCCCGAATGTGAGAATCATTACAAGAGTGGAGATAATAAGCACTCCGGGGATTATGGCGAGGCCGACGTCCACGCCGGTGCGGCCGCCGTCAAGAAGGGAGTTCAACACGCGGATGAAGCCAGACTTCTCAACTTTCTTCTCTTCCTCTGCAATCTCCTGCTTGTTTCCGATCACGTCTTCCACTGCGTAGTGAGGAAAATTCTTCACTACAAAATATTGCATGAGCCTTGTAGAGACCACGCATCCGCAGAACGCTCCGAAAAATCCCACAACAGGCTGCCAGAAATAGCCTTGACCCACCATAAACACCATCACGAGGAGACCCATGCCGAATGCTGTGCCAAAGTTTGTGAGAGAAATGAACTGGAACTTTTTGAAATATGAGCTGAAGCGCTTATCGGAGGCAAGAGAGATGATGGCGGGGTTGTCGCTGAGGAATGTCATCACTGCTCCAAGCGAAGCCACGCCCGGAAGATGAAACAACGGTTTCATAAGAGGGCGCAACATGCGCTCCACAAGTTTCACGACTCCGAATTCCACAAATATCCTGCCCAGGGCGCCGGTGAGCACGCAAATGCCCATAAGATAGAACACTGTGTTGAGCAGAAGGTCGTGGGCTGTGTGCATCAGGGTGTTGAGCATGTTGGCCATACCCATCTGTTGCCCCAGATAGTAGAAAAGGCCGAACACCACTATGAGGCATATTATGCCTTCATATCTGCTCAAAATCGATTTCTTTGTTTTTTCAGCCGGAGCATTCTCTGTTTCGGCCGAACCGATAACGGCTGTTTCGTTTTCGTTTATTTCCATATTGTTGCCGGTAAAGTTATCTGTTAATATTAAGTATGTTCATATCCCATGTAAGGCCGGCGGTTACGAATAGTGTCTTTCCCTGCATACAGTTGTCGGGATTCCCGTTTTTCCCCCAGGAATAGAAGCATCCTGCATGAAGGCGCAGGCGATGACGCTTTTTCATCAATGGGAAGAACTCGAGGGCTGCGCCGGCCATGTTGAGTTCAGTGCCGTTAGCCACCACCATGTCGGCCTGAGTGCCTGAGTGATTCACGTCGTAGCTGTATTTGCCGTGTATTGTCCAGCGGTCGGTGGGGCGGTATATAAGTTCAGCCACTGCAGAGCAGTCTTTGAAAAAGAATGTCTGGTGAGACGAGGCGCGGTTCATGAGGTCGAGTTCAAAGTCAACCTTGCCGAATTTGAATTTGTTGCCAAGCGACAGATAATTTATGTAATGCCCCTTTGTGTATTCCACCATATTTGCGGAATATATCGTCTCGAAGCATCCATGGCTGCCGTTCCACATCAGGTTGTAGCTGTAAAGATTCCTGTTGTCGGCAGTGGAGCAAGGGCTTTCAGCCACCTGTAGTGTAAGCTTGTCGGAATTGGTGAGCGAGAAACCTGCCGACACGCCGAATCCGTAGCAGCTTATGTTGGAGCAGAACACGGAATAGTCATAAATGTCGATAGGGTTGGCGTCATATTCATAACCGCCGATGGCGATCACCTCCTTTCCTGCCTGGAAATTCCATCGGCCCACCGCATAATTAAGATATATCCAGTCGGTGGAATTGAAGAAATCCTGCGACTTGTTGAAGCGCTGTCTCCAGGAATATGTCAGTCCCGGCATAATAACACCGTCAATCCTCATCATTATATACTTCCCTTCGAATCCGGTTTGAGAATCGTCGGTGTTTCCGTCGAGGGAGCGCCACTGATAGTCTGCGCGGGCCTCAACGTCGAGGCGCACAATTTCATTTGTGAGAGGTTCGCTGTTATCTTGCGGCCTGTTTGCCTGTAATGGCTCGGCGCCTGCGGCTGTCATAGGCAAGGCTGCAGACAATGCCATGATGGCCGGCATTATAATCGGATGTTTCATGTATCAGAAAAGGTTAATTCAAACGATAGTATGGTTGAAATTTGGTGCAAATATAATGCTAATTTTTCTACAATCCGCAAACACAACCAAAAAACTTCGCACAAAAACGCATGTGTGCGGTCAGCTGAAAGTGGGGCGTTTTAATGTGCGTGCTTTTTGAGGTGAATAAATTCGTGATGACCGTTGATGAGAATGAGGTCTATAATTGTGACTCGGGACTCACAATTGAGGATGGCTGTTGATTGTTAATAACGGAGACATTATCTTATCTATGTAGAAAAAGATGAAGACGGAGAAATCAGGGAGGTGATCGCTGAATCTGAAATGTAAGGTGATTTCCTGAAAAATCAAACTTCAGTTAAATAGATTAGTATTATAGCAAAAGAATCCTCTTGAAGACAAGCCCTTGAGTAAGAGCGTGTCTTCAAGAGGATTCTTTTAGAATACGTCAAATGCGATTAGCGGACGAAGCGCAGCGATTCAATGCGGTTGCCTGCTTTTGCTTTTGCCAGATATATCCCTTTGGGTAGGGACTTGATGTCGATGTCAGCGTTTGAATCGGCGTTGATGCGAGCGTGTGTCGCTCCGGAAGCATCGAAAATTTCAACTGTCACTTTCCCTTCCGATGCGATGTGAAGCACTCCGTCGGCAGAAAGCGACACCATTTCATTGGCCGGGCTTATGGCGCGGATCCCTGATGGTTTCTTCGAGAGGGAGATGTCAGCCCCTTCTTCAATGTCGATTTCGGCGGTGAACACTTCATGACCGTAATTGCAGAACGTGATTGTGTAGTGCCCGGGTTCGATTTGCCCGAATGTGGAGGTCACGTCGAAATTGCAGATGCAGTTACATAAAGCTTCATTTTCTTCAGCATTGAAAATTAGTTTGTCTCCATCTCTTTCAAACCATGTTTTGAATCCTTCGGAGCAACAGTTTGCCACGAAGTTCATCCATGTCACGGTCAGGATTCCGTCGTTGTAGGTTATCTCCCATTTATTGACATCTTCATCGCCGGTATAAATGTTGTCGGAACGGGCGCCGAGGCAATCTGAATTTTCAACAGACACGGGGCTTATGTGTTCGGAAGCCATTGCTCCGAAAGGCATTGAGGTCATGGCTAAGCCCATAATGGCAAGAGTAAAAATTTTTTTCATGCAGGAATCGTTAAAAGGTTGAACAAAATGTTTAGTGTTGCCAAAATTACTTAAATTTTAGATATTTACAAAATTTTTTGGATTATTTTCTGGCATTTTTAATTATTTAGTAAAAATATGTGGTAAAACCGGTGAAAATACCTTCATTATTGCAAGATATAGCACTATTTTTTAGTAGGCTCCATATGTATCGTCACTATTGCATTTTCCCCGAATCTATGCTTGATTGCCTTTTCCGCCACAGTGGCTTTTGAATGGGCTTCATTCAGTGAAAGAGTGCCGTCCATGTTGACGTGCATGTCAACGGCTATGCAGTTGCCGATGCGACGGGTGCGCAGATTGTGCACATTATCAATCCCGGGCACACTTTCCACAAAGGTTCTGATCTCTTTCTCTTGCTCTTCTGGCAGGGAGCTTTCAAGAAGTTCATTGGCGGCCGGCTTGATTATATCATATCCGCTTTTAATAATAAAAATGCTGACCGCCATGGCGGCCAATGGGTCGAGTATTCGCCAGTGAGGCCCTAAAAAGATTGCGCCGGCCACGCCGGCGAGTGTTCCGGCAGAAGAGATTGCGTCGCTGCGATGATGCCACGCGTTGGCAATCACAGCTTGAGAGTTGACAGTCTTTCCTGTTTTTAGCGTGTAGCGGTAGAGCCATTCTTTTGATACGATTGAGATTAATGCAATAATTAACGCGAGCATAGTAGGTTGCTCGAGGGGTTCTCCTTTAATGCTTTTAATAACGAGGCTTGCGCCATTTATCAGAAGTCCCAGCCCGGCGGCCGCAAGTATAATGCCAATGATCAGAGTTGCAAGTGTTTCAAATTTTCCATGTCCGTAGTCATGGCCTTTGTCACGCGGTTTTCCGGCAATTTTTACAAAAATCAAAATAATCGCATCTGTCACAAAATCCGAAAGCGAATGCACTGCGTCGGCCACCATTGCGGAACTTCTTCCAAATATTCCGGCAATAAATTTAAGGGCAATCAGCAACGCATTGACAGCTGTGCCTATAAGTGTGATTCTATAGATTTTTTTCTCCCTTATGTTCATGATAAAATCAAGAGAAGCAAATTTGCTCTTGCCATATAAAACAAATTCCAGACAACGATTGCCTTCAACATCTTTTTAGTTCATGTTGGGCATTGTGATTAATGATGGGTCGATGTCCGGATTGTGTCTGGATTGTTCTGCCGCGTATATTGCAAATATTTCAAGGCGCTCAATCATTTCCTGCATGAAGTCGAGTGCCTTTTCAATGACTTCACGAGAAGGTATGGATTTTTTGTCATAGCTCACATGTATGGCGTAATTATCCATGGCCAAATTCATGTCTTCGCAGTTGGTTTTGAAATATTCGTGCCATTCAGTTATAAAAGCCTCCAAGATGTCGGGATGTATATTGTTGGCTATGGAATCTGCGATTTGATGGAAATATGTAGCTATGGCAAAATATTTCTTCTGCCGTTTATAGCGGTTGGCATTTGTTCTGAGAGACACTACGGGGTATGCAACTTCATATTCGATTTCGTTTCTTGAGAATATGAAGTTTGTGGGCGAGAGTTCTTTTATGTCGTTTGCGCCGGGAACACTTGTTTTTATAAATTTTTTGATTTTCCTTCTGTAGCGATTAGGCGAGATAAAAGAAGAGAAGTATGACAATATCCATACAAGAGGCATAAAAACAATCAGAGGTATTGGAATCATGGAGATAACGATAGGCCATGAAAGCTTTTGCGACTGTAATTCTTGCGGGAGAATAAAAACAAAGATAAGAAGCCCGGCTGCCAAAGAAACGCTTCCCCATGCCACAGTGGTTTTGCGCCACCATGTCCACACAGAAGAATATATAAGGTTATTGTCCTTTAAAATGTGATTGAAATATTGGCCTGCCCTGAAATTGTCGCCGTTTATAAACCTCGGATAAGTCTGAATCATAACAAAAGAAAAAAATATTATAATCACCAATGGCCAGTGAGTAAAAACTCTCTGGCCATTGGTGGCTAAAGAGTTATTCCCACTCGATAATGCAGGAATGATGATTATCAATATTATAAGTTGATTTTGTCATTGGCAAGGTGCGTTTTTAGGGTACGATTATAGAAAACTTGTTGATATTAACTCTCCGAAGGTTAGCTTCAATTCAAAGATACCAAATGAATTAATCTGAAATGGATTTATATGGATCTATGGAATTTATCACTGAAAGATTTAGTTAATTTATCTAATTTTCAATCTTCGTCTTCTTCAAAGTAATTAAACTCAATTTTGCTTTGCAATATTATTTCATTTAAGACTTGATGAAGAAGTCCATTTTGTTCTACTGTCTGAAGATGGTCTTTTAAAGTTGGAATATTTATTATTTCTTCGATACAATCAAGATATTTTTTTACGATAGCCTTAACCGGATAGGTTTTCAGTGCATCGGATTCAATTCTTTTTCTAATTTCATCTATTGAATCTGTCGCTTTTATTACAAAGGTAATGGGGTACTTTTCAATCTTTTCTATATCTAAGAAATATTTCTTAAAATCAAGTGTTTCCGTAACCTGAAAGAAACGCCCCAGCGGTTTCATCACAAAATCTATACCGCCATCATTTGCGTTAGTTCGTCCTGTCTTATATAGTTTTAAGTTTTCTGCCTCTATCTTTTCTATTTCATAGCCCCAGTAAATATTCTGTTCAATGTAATAGAATTTTAAGATAGAATAACTTACGATTTCAAATAGTCTGGCGTCAACATTAGGGGCAAGTAATCCAAGAATGAAATTCTTAATTCCTTCCTTATCCTTACTCCCTATTGTCTGCATCTGCTGACATTGGTTGATAAACCTTACAAAAGAATCCTGCTTTGTCTTAATATATTCATTTATGATAGCAATTACAGCTTCAGCTATATTATACCATTTCTTATTTATATCAATCCAAAGAAGGCTATCATTTACCCAGTACCTATTTGTTTCCTGATTCCGAATAATAGGTATTAAGTTAGCCGTGGGGAAAAACTTCTGAAATTCGGAGTTGGTTCTATTATTCAAAGAATGATTCTGTAGCTTTGCTCCAAAGGGTAGTTCTCGCTGGCGTTTGAAAAGATAGCTAAAAATAGCACCTTCATAGTCTGCATATTTTCCTTTTTTAGCTTTATGATAGTTATGGTCAATATAATCTTTCACTACTACATAAATTGAATAAAGATTAGCGAAACTGCCTCTTGCCTTAGAGCCTTTATTTGCAGATTTCGTTTTTTCGTTAAGGTACTGAATTAGTAAGCTGCTTTCAAAAACAGCTTCTGAATTATTACCAAAGAAAGAATATAGCACTTTTCTAATAGTGCTAGTAAAGCTATGTTCCGCAACCATACTTAAAAATCAGTGCCAAATATGTTAGGCTGTTCTACTATTTGTGCTTTTATCCCATTGCGATTTTTCACTTTAGTAGTTTTGCCTTCTTTAATTAACTGTTCTCCATTAAATTCAGTAGCTAAGCCTAATCTTCTAAGTCCAATTTTAATATAATCTTTTTGAATCTCTATGCTGATACTTTTTCTTCCAAGTTGTTTTGCCATAAAGCCAGTAGTAAAAGAGCCTGAAAAGGGGTCTAAAACCACGTCGCCTTCATTAGAACTAGCCTTAATGATACGTTCCAATAACGCTATAGGCTTTTGTGTCGGGTGGTTTTCATATTCTTCCATTCTATATCTAACCCTGGCAAAATCCCATACATTCCCTGGAATTTTTTGTGTATTATATGGTTGAGGGGGATTTTTCCTGTAATCTATAAGTTTGCGCTGTGAACCGGTCTTAGCTTCCACTAAAATATCATCGGCATTAAACGTATAATTGTCCTTATCTTTTACACAAAAAAGAATTGGTTCATACATCGAGCCAAAATATTTTTTTGCTTGAACTCCTGAACTATCATAAGACCAAATTAACCGTGATAATATTGTCAAACGTTCTCTAAGGAAAAGGTCAAAGTAGGGCATAAACTGTGTAGATGTCATGACATAAAAGGCTCCATTAGGTTTCAGCTTATTTATACAAAGCTGTAGCCATTTATAGCACCATTGTAAATAATCTTCATCTGTAGCCCATTTATCTTTTAACCCGGCAAAAACTTTGCCTATATTATAAGGAGGGTCTGCAAAAATCAAATCCACAGACTCATCAGTAATGAGGGATAAGCACTCTAAAGCATCACCAAAATAAATCTGGTGTTCATCAGTGCCAAGTATTTGAATATTATCTGTTGTCATTCTTATGATTTATTGCAAAGATATATAAAAATTATGAAGGGTACAATTTTAGGGTACGATTATATGCTATATATATATTAATTACAATCGCCTATATCAATGGTATGTGGATATAGGCGATTGATAGTCTGTTATTAAATCTCGATATATGCGATTGCCGTTATTCCCACTCAATTGTGGCCGGTGGCTTGGAGGAGATGTCGTAGACTACGCGATTGACGCCGCGCACCTTGTTGATGATTTCATTGCTGACGTTGGCCAGGAATTCATAGGGGAGATGAACCCAGTCGGCGGTCATGCCGTCGGTTGAAATCACGGCGCGTAGCGCAACGCAACTTTCGTATGTGCGCTCGTCGCCCATCACGCCTACGCTCTGAACCGGAAGGAGCATAACTCCCGCTTGCCACACGGAGTCGTAGAGACCTGCGTTGCGAAGGCCATTGATGAAGATAGAGTCTGCTTCCTGAAGCACGCGAACCTTTTCCGGAGTCACCTCGCCGATGATGCGGATGCCCAGGCCGGGGCCGGGGAAAGGATGACGGCCAAGAAGGTTGGGGTCCATGTTCATGGCTTTGCCCACACGGCGCACCTCATCCTTAAAGAGCAGGCGCAGAGGCTCCACAATTTTAAGGTTCATTTCCTTAGGAAGACCACCTACATTGTGATGGCTCTTGATTGTGGCCGACGGGCCTTTCACGGAGCAGCTCTCAATCACGTCGGGATAGATTGTGCCTTGGGCAAGCCAGCCGGCGCCCTCTATTTTCTTGGCTTCAGCATTGAACACCTCCACAAAGTCTCTTCCGATAATCTTGCGCTTTTGCTCCGGGTCGGTCACGCCTTTAAGGTCGGCATAGAAGCGATCGCTTGCGTCAACGCCGATAACGTTAAGACCCATGTTCTTGTAAGAATCGAGCACTTCGTTAAACTCATTCTTGCGGAGCAAGCCGTTGTTTACGAATATGCAAGTCAGATTGGACCCTATGGCTTTGTGAAGGAGCATGGCGGCCACAGATGAATCCACGCCTCCGGATAGGCCAAGAATCACGCGGTCGTCGCCAAGTTTAGCCTTGAGTTCCGCCACTGTGGTCTCAATGAAAGAGTCGGGGCTCCATGTGCCGGAGCATCCGCAGATTCCATGAACGAAATTGGCGAGAATCTGAGTGCCGTCGGTGGAATGATACACCTCAGGGTGGAACTGAATGCCCCAGGTTTTCTCCCCTTCGATATGATAGGCGGCGGCTCTGACATTTTCAGTAGAGCCGATCACCTTGTAACTCTCGGGAAGACGGGTGATGGTGTCGCCATGGCTCATCCAAACCTGAGTGGGGGAGGGCACATTCAGCATCAGAGGGTCGAGCTTGTCGACCACGCGAAGCATGGCGCGGCCATACTCGCGGCTCGGGGCTCCCTCTACCTCGCCGCCGAACTCAGCTGCGAGAAGCTGCGCGCCGTAGCACACTCCGAGCAAAGGGAGTTTCCCTTTAATTTCGCTCAGGTCAGGCTTCGGGGCATCGGCGTCGCGCACCGATGACGGGCTTCCGGAGAGAATCACGCCCTTGATGTCGGCGTCAAGCTCCGGAATCTTGTTGAAAGGATGTATCTCGCAATACACATTGAGTTCACGCACGCGGCGTGCGATGAGCTGAGTGTATTGCGATCCAAAATCCAATATTAATATTTTTTCCATTTTCTTGATTTAAACGGTTACTCTGCGCGTGAATAGTTAGGCGCCTCCTTGGTGATGGTCACGTCGTGGGGGTGGTTCTCAATCACGCCGGCTGAGGTGATGCGCACAAAGCGTGCGTTGTGGAGCGAGCAGATGTCTTTCGCCCCGCAATAACCCATGCCTGAGCGCAGGCCGCCGAGCATCTGATAGATGGTCTCGGCAAGTGTGCCCTTATAAGGAACGCGTGCAACGATGCCTTCCGGCACAAACTTGCTTGAGTCGCAAGTCTCGCTCTGGAAATAGCGGTCTTTTGATCCTGCCTGCATGGCCTCGATAGAGCCCATTCCGCGATAAGATTTGAATTTACGGCCGTTGTAGATAATTGTCTCGCCCGGCGATTCCTCTGTGCCGGCAAGCATTGAGCCCATCATTACGCAGTCGGCGCCTGCGGCGATAGCCTTCACGACGTCGCCTGAATAGCGCAGGCCGCCGTCGCCGATCACAGGCACGCCATGCTTTGCCGCCACTTTCGAGCAGTTGAAGATGGCGCTGAGCTGGGGCACACCCACGCCGGCCACGATGCGGGTGGTGCAGATAGAGCCGGGTCCTATGCCTACCTTGATGCCGTCGGCGCCGTTTTCGATAAGATACTCGGCAGCCTCGGCAGTGGCGATATTGCCAACGAGCACATCAATCTGGGGGAAGTTCTGTTTCACAGCCTTCAGTGTGTTGACCACATTGGCTGAGTGGCCGTGGGCGGTGTCGATTACAACTGCGTCTACACCTGCGTTCACGAGAGCCTCCACGCGCTTGAGAGTGTCGCTTGTCACACCCACGCCGGCAGCCACGCGAAGACGCCCTTTGCTGTCTTTGCAGGCATTCGGATAGTCCTGGATTTTTGTGATGTCGCGATAAGTGATAAGGCCTACGAGCTTGTTGTCGCTGTCAACCACGGGGAGTTTCTCGATTTTGTGGCGCAGGAGAATCTGCGAAGCCTCGGCGAGGTCGGGGTTTGTGGTGGTCACGATGTTGTCCTTGGTCATCACCTCAGAGATGCGGAGTGTGGTGTCGGTCTGGAAGCGAAGGTCGCGGTTAGTGACAATGCCCACAAGCTTGCTCTGCTCATCAACCACGGGTATTCCGCCGATGTGGTTCTCATGCATCATGCGGAGGGCGTCGCCCACGGTCTGTTCGGGAGTGATTGTCACAGGGTCGAAAATCATGCCGCTTTCAGCACGTTTCACCTTTCTTACCTGTGCGGCCTGAGCCTCGATAGGCATGTTCTTGTGGATAACGCCAATGCCGCCCTGGCGCGCTATGGCTATAGCCATAGCAGCCTCGGTCACGGTGTCCATTGCCGCCGACACGATGGGGATGTTGAGAGTGATGTTGCGTGAGAAACGGGTTTTCACGTCAACCATGTTTGGAGTCACCTCCGAATATGCCGGAACGAGCAGCACGTCGTCGAAAGTCATGCCTTCCTCGCTCACTTTTTCTGTTAAAAATGACATGCTAATTTAATTAGTAATTAGAGATTTGTAATTAGTAATTTGGTATCAGCAATCTCAGAAATTCTTCAGTTTTTCGGAGATGATTACTGTCTGTGTGCGGTCGGGGCCAACTGAAATGACGCCTACAGGCACATTTGTGAGCTCTTCAATCTTGCGCACATATGCCTTGGCTGCTTCAGGAAGCTCGTCGAAGGTCTTGATTGCGGTGATGTCTTCTTTCCAGCCCTCCATCTCGATAAACACCGGCTTGCAGCGAGCGAGTTTTGAGATTGTGGAAGGGGGAGTGTCGATAATTTTCCCGTCGAGTTCGTAGTGAGTGCAGATTTTCACTTTGTCGAGGCCGGAAAGCACGTCGAAAAGCATGAGCGCCCAGTTGTCGATTCCTGCGAGGCGGCTTGTGTAGCGAGCCACGACTGCATCAAACCAGCCCACGCGTCTCGGGCGTCCGGTCACGGTGCCATATTCATGTCCGCGCTCGCGGATTTCATGAGCGATTTCATCGTGTAGCTCCGTGGGGAACGGGCCTTCGCCCACGCGGGTGCAATATGCTTTGGCCACACCCACCACGTTGTCTATCCATTTAGGAGATATGCCTGCCCCTACAGGCACACTTGCCGAGGAGGGAGTGGAAGAGGTGACGAAAGGATATGTGCCGTGGTCGATGCATAGCATCATGCCCTGTGCGCCCTCAAACAATATTTTTTTGTCGCTCACGAGAGCCTTGTTGATGAGGTCGGACGTGTCGACGATGCGAGGCCCGAGAATTTTGGCAATCTCCATGAAGCGGTCGTACACCTCCTTAAAATCGTAGGTGGGAAGACCGAGCATTTTCAGCTCCATGTTTTTCTCTTCGATGGCAGCCTGAAGGCGCTCTGCGAAATATTCCGGCTCAAGAAGGTCACCCATGCGAAGGCCGACGCGGCTGTATTTGTCGCTGTAGGCCGGGCCTATGCCTTTCTTTGTAGTGCCGATGAGTTTCCCCCCTTTAAGACCTTCGTAGGCACCGTCGAGGGCAGAGTGCCAGGGCATGACCATGGCGGCTCTGTCGGAGATGAAGAGCTGGTAGTCTGTGATTCCCTGGTCGTGAAGTTTCTGAAGCTCCACGAGCACAGATTCAGGGTTAACCACCATTCCGTTGCCCATGACGTTCACGGTCTTCGGATTGAAGATTCCGGAAGGTATGCTCTGAAGAGAATACTTGTGGCCGCTGAACATCACGCTGTGGCCGGCATTGTTTCCGCCCTGATAGCGCACCACCATGTCGGCGCGACAAGCGAAATAGTCGGTTATTTTACCTTTTCCTTCATCGCCCCACTGAGAGCCGATAACAACTAATCTTTCCGACATTATTCTTCTAATTTATTACGTTTATAGATGTGGTCGATATTTTTGAAGTAATAATCGAGTGTGAAGCAGCTGTCGAGCTCCTCTTCTGAGAGAGCGCCCATCACGGTGGGGTCTTCTTTGAGGAGGTCTTGATAAGATGCTCCCATGCTCATGGCTTTCATGGCGATAGGCTGCACAGTGTCGTAAGCTTTTTCACGCACGAATCCTTTGTCGATAAGGGCGTTCATTACGCGCTGCGCGAATATCACTCCGTTGGTGCGATAAATATTTGCCATCATCTGGTCTTCAAACACCACGATATTCTCAAGAATGCCCTTCATGCGGTTGAGCATATAGTCGAGAAGGATTGTGGCGTCGGGCATTATGATGCGCTCTGTGGCAGAGTGAGAGATGTCGCGCTCATGCCAGAGGGCAACGTTTTCGTAAGCTGTCGCCATATATCCTCTCAGCACGCGGGCACATCCGCAGATGTTTTCGCTGCTCACCGGATTGCGCTTGTGGGGCATTGCTGAAGAACCCTTCTGGCCCTTGCCGAATGCTTCTTCCACCTCATGCACCTCTGTGCGCTGCAGGTTTCTCACTTCAAGGGCCATCTGCTCAAGGCTTGAGCCAATCACCGCGAGAGTGGCCATGTAATAAGCGTGGCGGTCGCGCTGAATCACCTGGGTGCTTATGTCGGAGCTGTCGATTCCGAGCTTGTCGCACACATAATCCTGCACAAACGGAGGGATGTTTGCGAAGTTGCCCACGGCGCCGCTGATTTTGCCTACCTCAACACCACGCGCAGCGGCTTTGAAACGTTCGAGGTTGCGGCGCATTTCAGCAAGCCACAGCACCCATTTAAGCCCGAAAGAAGTTATGTCGGCATGAATGCCGTGAGTGCGGCCTATGCACGGAAGCTTCTTGAAGCGGATGGCCTGTTTTTTTAGCATCTCGATAAACTCCTCAAGGTCTTTGAGAAGAATCTCGTCTGCCTGCTTGAAAAGGTAGCCGTTGGCAGTGTCGACCACATCGGTGGATGTGAGGCCATAATGCACCCATTTGCGTTCGTCGCCAAGCGACTCGCTCACGGTGCGGGTGAAAGCCACGATGTCGTGGCGTGTCTGAAGCTCTATCTCTTTTATGCGGTCGATATTGAATGTGGCTTTAGCGTTGAGCTTCTCAACGTCTTCGGCGGGCACGACGCCCAGTTCTCGCCAGGCTTCTGCGGCGAGGAGTTCGACCTTGAGATAAGCGCGGAACTTGTTTTCTTCAGTCCATACCTCGCGCATTACCTCTCTTCCGTATCTTTCGATCATCTTTTTAGTTTTGAATTTTTGAGTCGCCTATGCCGCAAGGGAATTTCTTCAGACCTACGCCTTTCGGCATAGGCGACTAATTTCTGACAGATTAACAAATCTCGCCCATTTTGCGAAGGAAACACTCAAGGGTGTTTTCCATCAGGCATGCACGGGTCATGGGCCCTACGCCTCCGGGAACAGGAGTGATTACAGACGCCTTGTCTTTGCAGGCTTCAAAGTCAACGTCTCCGCAGAGTTTGCCGGTTTCGGGGTCGCGGTTCACGCCCACGTCGATCACGGCTGCGCCTTCGCCAACCATGTCGGCGGTCACAAATTTGGGACGGCCGATCGCCACTACGAGAATGTCGGCTTCAGAGGCCACTTTTGCAAGGTCTTTTGTGCGGCTGTGGGCAATGGTGACGGTGGCATTGCGGTCAAGAAGCAGCTTAGCTGCAGGAAGACCCACGATGTTGCTTCTTCCTATCACGACAGCTTTCTTGCCTTCAATCTCCACTCCGGCCTTGTCAAGAAATCTGATAATCCCTTTTGGGGTGCAAGGAAGTATGCATGAAAGTTTCTGCCAGAGCGATGCTACATTGCCCGGGTGGAACCCGTCTACATCCTTTTCTTTGGCTATGGCCTCTATCACGCGGTCTTCGTTGATGTGGCGGGGCAAGGGGAGCTGCACGAGAATGCCGTCTACCTCATTGTCGGCGTTAAGTTCGGCAATCAAGTCGAGAATCTCTTTTTCGGAGGTCTCTGCCGGGCGCACGATTGTGGTGTTTTTGAAGCCAACTTCTTCAGCGTCGCGACTTTTCCCTTTTACATATGACTGGCTTGCAGGGTCTTCGCCTACAAGGATCACTACGAGATGGGGTGCGCGGCCATATTTTTCTTTAGCCTCGGCCACACGGCGAGCCACATCCTGTTTGGTTTCTTTTGCTAATTCTGTTCCGCTTATAATCATTGTCGAGAATGTTTAGTGTTTTAGGGGAGAGTTACAGTTTTTAGGGGAATAAAGAGAGCGGAAGGGTCAAAGCGATGCTTTGCCGATGTCTGTGCGATGGAAAAGAGAGGGGCATTCAATCTTTTCAATCTCAGCTTTGGCAGCCGCATTTGCTTCTTCCAGGTTTTTCCCTTTCCCCACCACCATCAGCACTCTGCCTCCGGCAGTGAGAATCTTTTGTCCGTCGCGCTTGGTGCCCATGTGGTAGACCTCGGCGTTCACTTTGTCAAGGCCCTTGATTTCCACACCTTTTTTGTATGAGCCCGGATACCCTTCCGAGGCAAGCACAACGCCAAGATAGGCATCGTCGCTCCAGCGGGTTTCGCAATCGCGTCCTTCCACGGCAGCCTCAATGAGGTCGTAGAAATCGCTTTCCAGTCGAGGAAGAACCACTTCTGTCTCCGGGTCGCCGAAACGGGCGTTAAACTCAATAACCTCGGGCCCCTCTTTTGTGAGAATCAGCCCTCCGTAGAGCACGCCCTTGAAAGGCACACCTTCAGCAGCCAGTCCGTCGGCAGCTCGCTGTATAATTTCTTTGAGAGCTGTCTCTCTGATTTCGTCAGTGACGAAAGGCACCGGAGAGTATGCACCCATGCCGCCGGTGTTAGGGCCTTTGTCGCCGTCGTAGGCGCGTTTGTGGTCCTGTGCCATTGCAAGAGGATACACCTTGTTGCCCGACACAACACACATGAAAGAGAATTCCGGGCCGTCGAGGAAGTCTTCAACCACCACACGTCCCTTGCCGAAACTTTCGTCGAGAAGCATATCGCGAAGAGCGGCCTCGGCCTCTTCATAGGTCATGGCCACGACCACGCCTTTGCCGGCTGCAAGTCCGTCATATTTGATAACGGCGGGCAGCGGACGGCTCTTGACATACTCCAGGGCTTTGTCGAAATCGTCGAATGCTTCATATGCAGCGGTAGGCACATTATATTTGGCCATAATCTGCTTTGCAAATTCCTTGCTGCTCTCTATGCGTGCCGCCTCTTTTGTGGGGCCGAATGCCTTCAGTCCCTCGGCTTCGAGTGCATTGACCAGCCCGGCTGCAAGAGCCGCCTCAGGGCCAACCACGGTCATGTCTATGCCGTTGCTTCTAACGAAGTTGACGATTGCATCGACATCTTCCACACCGATTGCCACGCATTCTGCATCTTCTGCGATTCCGGCATTGCCCGGGGCGCAGTATATTTTGTCTACTCTCGGAGAGCGTTTCAGCGCTTTCACTATGGCGTGGCAGCGTCCGCCGCCGCCAACCACGAGAACTTTCTTATTCATCGTCATTAATGTTTGAAATGGCGCATTCCGGTGAAAAGCATTGTGATCCCTTTCTCGTTGGCCACTTTTATAGAGTCTTCGTCGCGAATGCTTCCGCCGGGCTGCACAATGGCAGTCACTCCATATTTGGAGGCGAGTTCCACAGTGTCGCCAAACGGCAGGAACCCGTCGGATGCGAGCACAAGCCCTTCTGTTATGCCGGCGGCCTTTGCCTCTTCAAGTGCGATTTCGGCAGAGCCTACACGATTCATCTGTCCGGCGCCTACACCGGCTGTCGCTCCGTCTTTCACCACCACGATGGCGTTGCTCTTCACATGCTTCACAATCTTCCATCCGAAGTCGAGCTCGCTGAGTTCCTTTTCAGTCGGTTTGCGCTCAGTGACACACATGTCGGGAGTGATATCCTTGCATTCGATGTCGGCATCCTGCACGAGCAGACCTCCGTTGACGCCCACATACTGCTTTTGGCATGCCTTCACATTGTCCATCTTCACTTCGAGGAGACGAAGGTTTTTCTTTGACGCAAGCACCTCAAGTGCCTCCGGCTCAAAAGCGGGGGCCATCACAATCTCAAGGAAAATGGGTTTCATAAGCGCAGCCACCTCGGCAGTGAGAGGACGGTTCATGGCAACGATTCCGCCGTAGATGCTCACCTTGTCGGCTTCATATGCGCGTGTCCACGCCTGAAGAAGGTTTTCGCCTATGCCGGCACCGCAGGGGTTCATGTGCTTGAGAGCTACGCAGAATGGCTCATCAAACTCGCGAACGATGTTAAGAGCGGCGTTGGCGTCCTGAATATTGTTGTAGCTGAGTTCCTTTCCGCCGAGCTGACGGGCGTGGGCCACAGAATAAGACACCTCTTCGGGTGAGCGATAGAAAGTGGCAGCCTGATGCGGGTTCTCGCCGTAGCGGAGAGTCTGAATCGCGTCGAAAGCAAGGAAAAGTTTCTCATCAAGCCCGGCGGCCTTTCTCATATAAGTTGCGATATGGCTGTCGTAGAGGGCTGTGTGGGTGTAGGCTTTTGCAGAGAGCTTCAGGCGTGTCTCGCGGAGGGTGTTGCCGTTTGCTGCAATCTCCTCAATAATGCCTGCATAGTCAGAAGGGTCGCACACCACGGTGACATCGTTGAAGTTTTTGGCTGCGCTGCGGAGCATGGAGGGGCCGCCTATGTCGATGTTCTCAACGGCATCGGCCATTGTGACACCCTCTTTTGCGATGGTGGCTTCAAAAGGATACAGGTTCACACAAACGAGCTCGATGGTCTGTATGCCGTTTTCGGCTAACTGAGCCATGTGGTCGTCGCTGTCGCGGCGAGCGAGGAGTCCGCCGTGCACTTTCGGATGAAGTGTCTTCACACGGCCTTCGCAAATTTCAGGGAAGCCGGTGACATCCTGAATGTCGAGAACCTCAAGCCCTGAAGTGCGGAGCACTTTCAAAGTGCCGCCTGTGGCTATCAGTTCCCATCCGAGATTTTTGAGGGCGGTGGCAAATTCCACCACTCCTGTTTTGTCGCTTACGCTAATTAACGCTCTCATTATATAGATGTTGATTGTCGTTGTTTTGATTTATAAGAGTAGCCGTTGCATTTTGAAACTGAGGCAACGCTTTCCGCTATTGTTATATGTGCCTGATTCTATAAGGATGAAAGAATCCGGCTCACTGTGGCGGGGTAGAGCAGATGTTCCTGGCGGTGAATCATGCTTTCGAGCTCGTCGCGGTCGTTGCCTTCATAAGGCACGGCGGCCTGGGCTATTATGCGGCCTCCGTCGAGTGTGGCATCTACATAGTGAATGGTCACTCCGTAGATTTTCACGCCATAGTCCATGGCCTGGCCGATTGCATCCACTCCTCTGAAAGCAGGAAGAAGCGAGGGATGAATGTTTACAATCCTGCCTCCAAACTCCTCAAGAAGCACATCTCCGATGATTCTCATATAGCCTGCAAGGCAGATGAGGTCGATGCCGCACTCTTTGAGTTGATTGGCCAGCATGGTTTCAAAATCCCTTTTAGATGCGAAGTCCTTTGGCCGGAATTCAACCACCGGCACATTGAACTTCCTTGCCCGTTCGGTGACATAGGCGCCAGGTTTGTCGGTGACACACAGGGCCACCTCCGCATCTATTATGCCGTCGGCGCAAGCCTGGGCGAGAGCTTCAAAGTTGGAGCCGTTGCCACTTGCAAATATCGCTAACTTTTTTTTCATTTTATGGTCACGCCGTTTCCTTCAACCACTTTTCCTATTACAGATGCCTTTTCTCCGGCTTTTGAAAGGATGTCGACCACTTTGGGAGCGTCTGCCTCATTCACGGCCAGCACCATTCCTATGCCCATGTTGAAGATGTTGAACATCTCGCGATGAGGCACTTTGCCATATTTCTCCAAAAGACGGAACACCGGAAGAATCTCCCAGCTGCCTTCGGTCACTTCCACACCCTGGCCTTCGCCGAGAATGCGTGGGATATTTTCGTCGAAACCGCCGCCGGTGATGTGGGCGATTCCATGCACATCCACTTCTTTAAGCACATTGTGGACTTGCTTCACATATATTCTTGTAGGAGTGAGGAGCATTTCTCCGAGTGTGCGGTCGCCGGTCTCTTCATATTTGCCGTTGAGGTCGAGTTTGTTGTCGGCCACGATTTTGCGCACAAGGCTGAATCCGTTGGAATGCACACCTGAAGATGCTATGCCTACGAGCACATCGCCCGGCTTCACTTTCGAGCAATCGATAAGATTCTCTTTTTCAACGGCTCCTACTGTGAATCCGGCAATGTCGTAGTCTTCTTCAGCATACATGCCGGGCATTTCTGCGGTTTCACCGCCCACAAGGGCGCATCCCGCCTGGCGGCAGCCTTCGGCAACGCCGGCCACGATGGCCTCTACCACAGCAGGACGGTTTTTGCCTACGGCCACATAGTCAAGGAAAATAAG
This sequence comes from Muribaculaceae bacterium, assembly GCA_009775365.1. GTDB lineage: Bacteria > Bacteroidota > Bacteroidia > Bacteroidales > Muribaculaceae > Lepagella. The sequence goes on along the minus strand of VSPM01000002.1, from coordinate 81,349 downwards.
GGGCTCCGCGCCCTGGGCGAGAACATCGTTCACACACATGGCCACGGCATCGATGCCTATAGTGTCGTGTTTGTCGAGAGCGAAAGCAATTTTGAGCTTAGTGCCCACACCGTCGGTGCCGCTCACCAGAATCGGATGCTTATAGTTGAGCGAACCGAGGTCGAACATTCCTCCGAATGCTCCGATGTTGCCCATGCATCCGGTGCGGTTAGTAGAGGCCACGTGCTTCTTGATGCGGCTCACCACTTCGTAGCCGGCTTCAAGATTCACTCCAGATGCTTCATAACTTTTTGCCATTATATAGTTGTTTTAATTGTTTTCAGTAAAATAATATCTATGAGACTTATATAACTAATAAGACCTATAGGGCTTCTAAGAGAAACTTACAAGCCCTATAGGGAGAATAGTTATTTTCTGAAGTAAGCCACTGCATTGGCGAAGAGGTTCTGACTCTTGTTGCCCGCAATGTTTTTCATAAGCCCGTCTGCATAGCGCTCGGAGTGAGCCATCTTGCCGAGAATCAGGCCGTCGGGCGATATGATGCCTTCGATGGCCTCAGTGGAGCCATTGGGGTTGGCCGGGGAGTCCATGGTGGCATTCCCCTCGGCATCGGCATATTGGAAGGCAATCTGCCCGTTCTTGCGAAGCTGTGCCGCAAGCTCGGCTCCGGCCACAAATTTCCCTTCGCCGTGAGAGGCCGCCACGGAGTGAAGTTCTCCAAGGGTGAATCCTTCAAGCCAAGGAGAGGCAACAGAGCCTACACGAGTGCTAACAATCTGTGATATGTGACGGTTGATGTCGTTGTGGAACAATGTGGGAGAATCGGGAGTCAGCTCGCCGATTTTTCCGAATGGCAAAAGACCGGATTTCACAAGAGCCTGGAAGCCGTTGCAGATGCCGAGAATAAGGCCTCCGCGCTGACGCAGGCGCTCAATGGCGGCTTTCACCTTTTCGTTCATAATCACGCTGGCAATAAACTTGCCGCTGCCGTCGGGCTCGTCGCCTTCGGAGAAGCCTCCGGAGAATGCGAGAATGTCGCAGGCGTCGATGTGAGAGGCTATGTCTGAAGTTGATTTCTCGATGTCTTCGGCAGTAAGGTTGCAGAACACGGACGTGGTCACTTTCGCGCCTTCTCGCTCAAAAGAGGCAGCCATGTCGTAGTCGCAGTTTGTGCCGGGGAATACCGGGAGATAAACCACAGGATGCTCTTTGCGCTCGCCTTGATATTTTGTGGTGTTTTCGCCCGAAACGGCATTTTCAACCTTTCCGCACACGGAAGTGCGGTCTGGATATACGGCTGTGAAATGCTTGCGGTTGGCTTCGAATGCCTCATCGATAGATATTGCTGCATCATTCACTTTGAGATGCTCATTGCCGGTGGTTTCGCCTATTAGCTCGAAGTCGGGAAGCTCAAGAATCTCTTTGCTTTCAACCAATATGGATCCGTTGCCATAGTTGAAAAGGTCGCTATCCTTCACTCTGACCTCAGCTCCTATTCTATTGCCGAAACTCATTTTTGCCAAAGCCTCGGTCAGGCCGCCGAATCCGAGAGCATATCCCGACACTACTGTGCCTTCGCTTATCAGGCGATGCAGCATCATGTAGTTTCGTTTAAGAGCCTCGGTGTCGGGCATAAGCGAGGGGAGGGGAGTGTGGCGAACGATATATAGATAGTTGCCCGGAGTTTTAAATTCAGGGCTTATTACAATCTTGCTGTCTACGGGGGCCACGCCGAAAGCAATCAGAGTCGGGGGCACACTGATGTTGGCGAAAGTGCCGCTCATGGAGTCTTTTCCGCCGATAGAAGCGAGCCCGAGCTCGGTCTGCATTCTGAGAGTGCCGAGAAGAGCCGCCAATGGCTTGCCCCATGAATGGCGGGAGTGCATACGCTCGAAATACTCCTGATAAGAGAAGCGAAGACGCTCATAGTCGGCACCTGCCGCCACAGCCTTGCTCACCGCCTCGACCACAGAGTAGGCCGCTCCGTGATATGGGCTCCAGCTTGTGAGGCAGGGATTAAAGCCGAATGCCATCATGCTGGCAGTGTCGGTGTGATGGTTGCCCACAGGAAGTTTTTGCACCGACACCTGAGCCTCTGTACCCTGAGTCTTTCCTCCGAAAGGCATCAGCACAGTGGATTTTCCTATTGAGGAGTCGAAATGCTCTATAAGTCCTTTCTGCGATGTAACATTGTCGTTGGCAAGAAGATTCAGGAATTTCTCTTTTAGCGAAGATCCTTTCACTTCATGGGCGAACGGGTCGCGAGGCTCGATAGTGCCTATTGTGGCCTCGGCGAAATGGCGTGCGCCGGCCGAGTCGATGAATTCGCGGCTCAGGTCGGCGGCTATCTTGTCGCCATAGAACATTCTCATGCGACCGGTGGAGGTCACGTCGGCCACATGGGTCACCTCAAGGTTCTCCTCATGGCAATAGCGCATGAATTCATCCATGTCTTTGGCTTCAACCACTACCGACATGCGTTCCTGGCTTTCGCTGATGGCTATTTCTGTGGTGTTGAGGCCGGAATATTTTGTAGGCACACGGTCAAGATAGATGTCGAGGCCGTCGGTGAGTTCTCCGATTGCCACGCTCACGCCTCCGGCTCCGAAGTCGTTGGATTTCTTTATGAGTCTTGTCACCTCCGGACGTCGGAACAAGCGAGCGATCTTGCGTTCTTCAGGCGCATTTCCTTTCTGCACCTCGCTTCCGCATTCTTCGAGCGAAGAAGTGGTGTGCTCTTTGGAAGAGCCTGTGGCTCCGCCGATGCCGTCTCGGCCTGTGCGGCCTCCGAACATAAGCACCACGTCGCATTCCGCCGGGCTTTCACGACGCACGTCGGAAGCTTTTACGGCTCCTACCACGGCTCCTACTTCAAGGCGCTTGGCAACATAGTCGGGATGATAAATTTCGCGCACATGTGTTGTGGCCAGGCCAATCTGGTTGCCGTAGGAAGAGTATCCGGCGGCTGCGCGTAGAGAGATCACTCTTTGCGGAAGTTTCCCTTCCATTGTCTCTGACACAGGCTTGTAGATGTCGCCTGCGCCGGTCACGCGCATAGCCTGGTACACATAGCTGCGTCCGCTCAACGGGTCGCGGATTGCACCTCCCAGACATGTCGAGGCCCCGCCGAAAGGCTCGATTTCCGTAGGATGGTTGTGCGTCTCGTTTTTGAACTGCAGCAGCCATCTCTCGGTTTCGCCGTCTACGTCTACATCCACATATATGCTGCAGGCATTGTTCTCTTCGCTCTGTTCGAGGTCGTCGAGCATTCCGGTTTTGCGGAGATAGCGGGCGCCGATAGTGGCGAGGTCCATTAGGCACAGCGGCTTGTTTTCACGTCCGAGTTCCTTGCGGATCTCCATCCATTGGCGAAGGCTCTCCTCAAGGTCGGCCGAGGCGAAAGAGTCGTCAACCTTTATGTCGGTCAGTTCAGTTGTGAAAGTGGTGTGGCGGCAATGGTCGCTCCAATAAGTGTCGAGAATGCGTAGTTCCGTTTCATTCGGGTCGCGTCCCTCGGCGGTGAAATATTTCACCACCTCCATGAGGTCGTCTCCATTCATGGCCAGTCCCTTCTCTTTGCACCATGCCGGGGCCTGCTCGGCGGTGATTGCCCTGAATCCGTCGAGCACGTCCACAGGTTTTGCGGCGGCTCTTTCCGGAGCGGCAAGCACAGAAAGGTCTTTTTTGCGCGACTCAACGGCGTTTATGCAATAATGCTCTATTTTTTTCATCTCCTCCGCTCCGACAGAACAGTCGAAAATAAGGAGTTTTGCGCTTCTGATTTCGATGTCGGCATCCGGCTGAATGAGCTTCACACACTCTTCAGCCGCAGCGGCGCGCTGGTCGAACTGTCCGGGAAGCGACTCGATGGCGAGGTATGGCCTCCCCTCAAAGTCTGCTTCTTTGGCAACGGTGTCAGTGGCCGGTTCTCCAAACACTTTGTATGAGCTTTTCTCGACGAGTTCGGCAGAGAATCCGAAGAGGTCGTAGACGCAAAGCATTCGGAGGTCGGATATGTTGAGCCCGAGATTAGAGTTGAGCTCATTGCGAAGGCTTTCGGCCTCTACGCGATACGGCTCACGCTTCTCTACGAAAATTCTATATGGGGTCATGATGTATTTTAATAGTTTCAGAAATCAATATTGAAGTTTGAATCATTCAGATTCAGTCGAGAGTTGAGGCGAGCACTTTCTCAGCCTGCTGGCGTCGGAAGGCGTCCATTTTCTCCTTCAATTCATTGTCGGCAATCGCCAGCATCTCCACGGCGAGGAGCGCGGCGTTTTTAGCGCCGTCGATTGCAACCACAGCCACCGGAATTCCCGAAGGCATCTGCACCATCGACAGGAGCGAGTCGAGCCCGTCGAGAGTCTTTGCCTTGATAGGCACTCCGATTACGGGAAGGGTGGTAAATGCCGCCACCACTCCGGCAAGATGGGCTGCGCCGCCGGCGGCGGCAATCACTGCTGCGAAACCTCTCTGGCGAAGGCCGCTGACCCATTTTTCCAGTTCTGCGGGAGTGCGGTGGGCGCTTAGCACTTTAGTTTCGAACTCTACGCCGAACTGAGCGAGTGTGTCAGTGGCGGCTTTCATGACTCCCCAGTCGCTGGTGGAGCCCATAACAACACCTATTTTCACTTCTTTATCTGAGTTTAAAAAAGGAATGGGCGCCAATGATGACTCATGGCGTCCACTCGTGTTATATCGTTGTAATTCTTACCTGCTGAATGCGTCCGGACATGTGTCGGGCCACATAATCCACACAAAAGTGCATGAAGATTCCCGAAAGATGCTTGCGCGCACTTGAAATGCACGACATAAAGCCGGGCTTTCGTCTGGCTGAATGTATGTTTATGCCATGTCTGTTCATCTGAAATCTTACTGCGTCTTTTGCGATAAAAGGCTTGTGTGGTTTCAAGTGCAAAATTACGAAATTTTTCTGACATACACCACATTTACAGCTAAAATTTATTCGGCGTGGCAACGTTTCGGCTCTCTTTGTTATTCACATGGATTTGATTTCCGCTTTTGACGCGCCCCGAAGTTTTAAGGTAAGCGCTTATGTGGGTCATTCCGCGAAGTTTATGGAAAAGGGTATGATTTTGGTAAATTCGTATTTTTGTATTAAATTTGTTGAATAATAATAATTTTGATAATTATGAGGCGATTTTTACTTACGGTTGTTTCTGCTTTGCCCTTATTTTGGGGTGGCGCGCAGGCGCAGGATGAAATGCGGAAGATTAAAGTGTATGACGGTGTGGTGTTTTATGACGGCTATCTGATGGACAAGAATCCCGATAAGGATCTTGACGACGGGGTGTTGCGCCATTCTTGCTCGTTATATTCGGTGAAACTCACTGATGAGCAGCTTGACGCATTGGGAGAGAATTTGAATCTCAATGTGTCGGTGCAGGCTTGCTGCGACAACTATGACCGTATCGGAAATATAAACATAGCCTTTGTGCCTAAGGGCAAAGAGAGTTACACAACCGATGAGGTGGATCGTATCGAGATTGGACGTTTCATCACTCCTTTCATGGATAAGAACAAAGAGCCCGACATTGTGCCGTATAGTTATGAGATAAACTATCTTTCTCCGATTCTGCGAGACAAGGGGCTTCGCGAGAAGTATGACCTATGGCTTGAATACGAATTGTTTGGCGTGCCTTATGCGGCTAATGAGCAGATAGAGGGCTGTGCCGGCAGAAGCGATGTGTTCAAGGGGTCGCTTGAGTTTGAAACCTCCGCAGAGCCGGCTCCTGCCACTGAAGGGAATCTTTTGATTCCGATAGTGATAAAGACTCCGGAGCATCTCGGCAGCAATCTCAACAACTACAATGAACAGGGCACCGACACAATCGGTAAGTGCATAAAGACGTATTATTTTGATGTGCCGCAAGATGTGACAGGAGGACAGATTGTGCTGATCACTTCAAACCATGGCGCCAATTCGGGCGGGGAGGAATATAATCGCAGATGGCATTATGTGCATTTCGATGACGAGAAGGTTCTGTCGTATAAGCCTGGAAGGGAATCATGTGAGCCATTCCGTAAATACAACACTCAGGCTAATGGAATTTATGGATGGTCAGAAATGTCGGATGCGGAGTGGCAGTCATTCAGCAACTGGTGTCCCGGCGATGTGATTGACAACCGCATAATATATCTCGGCGATGTGAAGGCCGGAGCGCATAAGGTGATGATTCGTGTGCCGAGCGCAAAGTTTAATGAAAAGAAGGGCGATATTCCGGTTTCGATGTATTTCCATGGAGCGGTGAATGGTGTTGGCGATGCCGGAATCCATGTGCCGGAGGCGGTGAAGCCGCGAGTGAATGTGAGCGTGGCCGACGGAATGCTTTCTATGGAGGCAGATGCGGAGATTCTTGCTGTGGAATTGTTTTCTGCGCAAGGAGACTGTGTGTATAAGCGTAATTCTGCGTCGCCGGTTCCTGTGGATGGATATGCGCCGGGAATGTATCTTGTGAATGTGTATCTTGCTGACGGAATGATATTGACCCACAAGGTTATGCTCCCTTGAGCAGTGAGGATTTAAAAGTAAAAAAATATGATGAAATTTCGCACTGAATATAAAATTGAACGTGCGCCATTCATACTTACGCCCGAGAAGCCTTCCGTGCTTCTCGGGTCTTGCTTTGCCGACAATATGCGTAGGCGAATGAGAGGATGTCTTTGGAACGGTTTTAATCCTTTCGGGGTGCTATACAATCCGCTCTCTATATCGCGGGCATTGAGGCTGAGCCTTTATTCCCAAGATTCTGTTGCGGAATTTGACGAGACTCTGTTTCATGCTGACGGATTATGGCGTTCCTGGCTTTTTGACTCTTCGCTGGCATCGTCGTTTAAAGATGAGTCGGGGCGTCTGTTTTATAGTGCTGCTGAAGAGTTGAGCAATACGCTGAAAGATTCGGAGGCGTTGTTTGTTACTTTCGGCACCTCATGGTGCTGGTTTCTTGCCGAATCTCCCGGATTCGCTGTCGGGAATTGTCATAAGCAGCCGGCTTCAAGATTTGTGAGGCGCAGACTCACGGAGGAAGAGATTGTAACGGAATGGGAAGACCTTGCGTTCAGGTTAAAAAGTGATTATCCGGATTTGAGGATTGTTTTCACGGTGAGTCCTGTCAGACATTTAAAGGAGGGATTTGCCGGCAATATGCGCTCTAAGGCTGTGTTGCTTCTGGCTGTAGAGGAACTGTGCCGAAGGATTGACTTTTGCCATTATTTCCCGGCCTACGAAATAATGAACGATGACCTTCGCGACTATCGTTTTTATGCTTCTGATCTTGCGCATCCTTCGGAAGAGGCCGCAGACTATATCTGGGATATATTCAAGGCAACATATCTTGATGAGAGTGGCAATGCGACTCTGCGGGAAGGCGAGAGCCTTGTGAGGAGGCTTAATCACCGTCCGTTGATTCCGGATAGTCGCAAAAGCGAAGAACTCCTCGCGGCAGACCGCTTGAGGAAGTCAGATGTAATTGGCGCATGCAACGACTTTTCATTGTCACACCCGGGAATGATCAATCCGTTGTAAATTGTCTGAACGAAGACATGAGAGCAAGGTCGGAGGTAGCTTCCCCTTGCAGCAGGTAGTTTGACTGTCTTGCATATTGGCGATAAGACCTCTTGTTCCTGTCATTGCGACGGCAGCCAGTCCTCCGGCCATCCTCAGAATCTGTTTCAATAATTTCATTGTTATTGTTGGGGTATGAATTTTCATGTACAGTTATGAAATTTATTTGGTGTGGCGGCTAATTTCAAAACGAAATGCGAAATAGTCACGTTTAGATAATATGGCAGATGTGATGACTCCGGAGCAACGCCATCGCTGCATGGCGGCTGTGAAGGGAAAAGACACCCGTCCCGAGATAATTGTGAGGCGGTATCTTTTCTCCAAAGGGTTGCGCTATCGCGTGAACAATCGCAAGCTCCCCGGGTCGCCCGACATTGTGTTGAAGAAGTATAAGACAGCGGTGTTTGTTGACGGCTGTTTCTGGCACGGCCATGAAGGATGCGTGTTTTTCAAGATGCCGAAATCGAATCAGGATTACTGGGAACGCAAAATAAGCCACAATCGGGCGCGTGATATATCAAACACATTTGTGTTGCAAAAAATGGGCTGGAGAGTCATTCGTGTGTGGGAATGCGATGTGGTCTCGTCGTCGAAGAGGTCTTCCACTTTGGAATCCATATACAATCAGATCATGGGCGAGGTGCCATTGCCAAAAATAGAACTGCGTCCGTTGCTGTTTGAGTCGTCTACGGCGATGAACACATATGATGCGTTGCCTGATGATTCTTTGCCTATGGCCGCAGAGCCATCAGAGGATTATTGACAGCATAAGCGAATATTATTGAATTTAAATTTGACGGGAGTGCCGAGCGAGCATTGACTTAGATTCGAGCGGGCATTGATTCGGATTAATGATAAAATATATTCGCTTCCATTTGAGGCAGACAATCAGAAATAATAATATATGTTAATTTTTCAACTGCGTCGAGCACGATGTCAGGCTGGATAAGAGGGTAGCATATTCAACAATCAGATTGCATGATTCAAAATAAAACGAGGATGCATCGAAACTCATTTCGGTGCATCCTCGATTAGTGGTTGGTCAGACGTTTTTATTTTATAATTATTTTCTTTGTGATTCCGTTGCCTATGGCTATGTAGAGGCCCGGGGCCAGGTTGGCTTCGTCGAGCTTGCCGGAGTAGCGTAGCATTCCGTTGATGTCGTAGATTCTTACTTGTTTAGTTAAAGTGTCGGTGGTTATATTTTCCACACCGGCATTTTCTGTTACAGTCACTATGCAATCAACTGCTTTTACTTGTCCGTAGCCGTCATATGCCACTATTCTTAATGAGAATTTGCCTTGCTGAAGAGAGCTTCCCCAATAGGCAGTGTTGTCGTAGTCGTATTGGATTTCAAATTCAGAGTCAGGGCTATATATGTAGTAGTTCCAATCCAAATTGGGTTTTATGGCTTCAATCAGATTCACTGCTTCTCCCTGCTTTACTGATATTGAGTCATTGCCAAGAGAAAGGAGGGTCATTTTTTCTTCTCTGATTTCCTTGAAATTGCACCATGGCGCGGTAGAGGCATATGCTTCGCGTGATCCTTCAGGAACTGTAAGAATTTGAGGACTATCAAAAAAGTTATATTCCGAGATAATTGGCGGGATAATATTCTCTACGGTCAGATTTTCTATATCTATATATGGAATGGCACTTTCCCCGATTTCCCGGATGCCTTGCTGCAATGTTACAGATTCTGCACCAAATATTGCATCCCGGGCAAGATATAGAACGCTTCCGGGGATGGATATTTCTTCCCACCTCATGCTGCTATTATAAGGAATGAAACAGTTTGTTCCTATATATTCCAGTCTGAAGCAATTTGTTAGATTAGGCGCGCTTTCCAAAGAATTTAAAGCGAATGCCATATCTTCAATTCTTTTTAATGTATTAGGGAGTCCGAGATTCTTTAGTGCGAAGCAGTCCGCAAAAGCTGCTGCACCAATGACTTCTATATTATCAAGATTCAGTATTTCCAGATTAGGGCAACCTGCGAAAGCATTTGCTCCAATAGTGTCCACTCCGAAAATTTCAACTCTTGAGAGTTGCGGACAGCTTGCGAAATTTGCATCAGGGATTGACCGGATGTAATCATCGTGACCGGTATTGTAATCCCAGCCCATGATACTCGCGTCATTTAAGTTCGGACTTCCCGACCAGTTTCCGAGCATATTTTTGGAGGATATTACAAGAGCTTTAATAGTAGGTTTCCAGTTTTCTATCAGGATGTCTGCCTCTTTGGGATCTCGCCATATAATGTTTTTACGTTCTTCGATATAACTTGTTATTGGAGATTCTTTGAAATTGTCGTAGCCGATGGTTACAGGGAGGTCGCTTCTCTCAAAATATATGGAGTAAAGTGATGTGCAGTTTTGAAAGGCGCTTCTATTAATATTTTGCAAATTAGAAGGTAACATTATTTCCTGCAAAGAAGAGCAGTTATAGAAGGCATAATCCGAGATTGTTTTAATGCCGAATCCTCCTGAAATTTGTTCCAGAGAGGAGCATCCGGCAAATGCTTCTGTATCGATTAATTCAAGGGTGTTTGGAAAATTAATTTGCTTCAGGGAGGAGCATCCGGCAAAAGCATTGTTTTCTATTGAGACAAGATTGGCCGGGAGAGAAATCTCGGCTAAAGATGTACATTCTATGAAACAGCATTCATTTATTTGTGAGATATTGTCCGGCAATGTGATGTTTGAAAGAGAGGAACAATAAGCAAAAGCCAAATCTTCTATTATTTCCAATGATTCGGGCAATTTAACGGAAGTTAGAGAGGTGCAGTGGTTGAAAGCGACCATTCCTATTTCTGTCAGCGATTCAGGCATTTCAATTGAAGACAGAGCATAACAATTACTAAAGGCACTAACGCTGATTTTTTTCAATGGCTCATTCAGTTTTACTGATTCAAGAGATGTGCAACCATCGAAGGCTGCCGGGAAATCTATGAGAGAACCCGGCAAATCTACAGATGTTAAAGATGTGCAAGAAGAGAATGCTCCGGCGTCAATAATTGTTACAGCAAGAGCATGACCGTTATAGACGGCTTCAGAAGGAATGACAAGATGTCCGTTGACCGCGCCTTCTTCATATCCGGCAACAACACATGTGCCGGCTTCAACGGAAGCATAGTATTTGAGTCCGTCATACGCAAACTCTTGTGCTGCGATATCCATGAAAGAGAACACGAATGTCGCAATTAGAAAGAATAATTTTTTCATGATGTTTTTTGTAAAAAATGAATTTTGAAAGAAGTTATTTGAGCGTAGGCTATAGATGCGAAGATTTATAGCCTAAGCTCAAGAGGGGTGAATCAGATTACTATTTTCACGGTGTGTCTGAACATGCCGGGGAGTGAGATATGCACGAAATATACGCCTGTGTATGGAACACGAACAGTTTCTGTTGTATTGCCAACCTTGCCGGAGGCGACAGACATTCCGTCGGTGTCGTATATGTCATACGCAGAGCCTTCAGGAGCAGTTATTATCACATCTTCATTTTCAGTAGAGACGCTGATATTGTCATATATTGCAGAATCTATTCCGGATAGGTCTACAATGTAATGGAATACGGCAATTTCACTCGGAGCCAGACCTTCTTTGAAAGCCTGGGCTTTTACAACCATGTCTTCCGTGACAGAAATCGGGCCTGTGTACGGCATTCGCGAGCCATCGAGACACGGGCAAGTGCCATCAAGAGTGTAATAGATTGCAGCATCCGGAGTGTCTGTAGAGAGAGTGATCTCTGTGCCATGCGCCACTACCGAACCTGAAATCACAGAGCTGAAAGGCATGTTCACACGACTTTCGTCAACTTCTTCAACCTCTATGCGGGTTGTCGCGCTGATGTCATAGCCGTCTATGGAATATGTCACTGCGCCGTCGCCCGGGAGCAGGGCTTTCATGTTCACCAAGGCTACTCCGTTTTCATCAATGGGGAAATAGCTGTCAGACGGATTCACAAAAGATGGAGTCTCGCTGACTACACGCAGCTTCTTCCCTTTCGCCGAAGACTCCGGAAGCACATACACCGGGATGACGGCTGACGAGCCTGTGGATATAGAGACAATGCTGTCGGCCGTGATGTCAGTGATTTCAGGCTGCACGGCAACTCTGAAATTACGTTCGCCTTGCATCTCCATGGAGGCATAGCTTAACGGAGAATTGCCGACGGAGATGTCGATAGTGTCTCCCACAATGAGCTTGTCGTTGACTTCAAGTTTCATTTTCGAGGCGTAAGAGATTCCTGTGTAAGGATCGGTCTCCATGTTGTAAGACACAATCTTCCCGGCTGCGTACTTGCCCCGTGATGAAGCTTTTATTGAATTTTCCGAGAACGATTCCGGCCGCATATATTTATCGAATTCCACAATCACGCCACTTTCAAAAGCAGTTGCATTTATTGCATCGGGATTTACGGCATGAACCATTCCAATATTCACTTCAAGCTGGGGAGGTGGCACAGGAAGCCATCCTGTGGATGTCGGCTCGTATCCGTCTTTGCTGAAACGGACTTGCCATTCTCCTGTAGGCACGTCCCAGGCATATACGCCGTTTTCATCTGTGATGACCGGGTTTCGCTGAGAGTAGGCTTTCGCATCCCATATCCGAGCCTCGGAATGTATGTCGCCATAGATGTCTTCTTCTTTTACATTTTCGTAGACAGTGGCGGTGACGCCAGGCAGGCGGTTGCTTGTGACAGCCTCGTACACATAGCCTGAAGGATCCATAACAAATTTTGCATCGCGATTGCCTGATTCCACAGGGTCTCCGTTATGGTCAAGACCGCAGTTTTCTTCAAAACGCCAAAGGTCTCTTAATGCATTTTGTTTAACCAAGTCATCGCCAATATTTGTGGCCAATCTAATCCCTTTGGCTCCAAGATGGAGTGCTCCCTTTACATGCAAATTGCTACATTTGCCGGATAGCCATTCCAACACTGTTGCGAGTTTGTTGACTTTGAGGTATATTTCCAAAGCCCTTCTGAGGTCAGCGATTCTTGCGTCAATATATGCATTGTCTGGGAATTCGCAGTCTCTCAATCTCTCGTATCTGCGAATCAGCTTGGCATATTTTGCAATCACGGGGTCGTTTTGGCCGGTGAGCTTCATTATAATGTCAAGGGCGTCTGCGAAACTCACAAATTTCTTGAGGCGTATTTTATGGAATTTCTTCTCTCCCTTTAGTTGGTCATAAGCATTCTCGGCGTTGTTCCTTGCCTCCGAGTCTTCAGGGAGCAGATCCATAAAACCGGAAATTATCTCCATGAACTTAACGGGAGTGTAAACAATGACTTCATCCTTTTTGAGGTCGACCGTTACTGTCAGCGGATCCGAGCCCTCCAAAGGAACTTCAAGACGGGTTACATCTTCGCTGTCAAGAGATTTGTCAGGGATTTCATTGGTCTCGTCAAGTTCCAGATTCGCATCAGTTTTTTTGCCGTTGTCATCAGCCGAGAATTTCAGCACATCATCGTCTTCATTTTCCGGCAATGTTACATCCGGCAGTTCGGAATCGTCTTCCGGGAATATAACATTCCAAAGGTATATCCAGGCACAGTTCGATTCTATGAATTTAGCATCGATGGATCCTCCTGAATAAGGCGCTCCTTCCGAAAGTACCGCGACATTAACGGGGAGGGAATTTGAATGGAAGTCGGCGCAGCCTACCCATCCTTCCGAGGCCGGGTCGTAAATTGTCGGGATGATTCTTTCGTTGCCGTCAGATGTTTTGACTTTCACTTTTACATTTTTCACGTTTGCAGGGTCATTGTCGCGGAATTTCGTAATAAAAGTGAAATTTGGGTATTTAGGCCAATACCAGTAAACCGGCGATTCTTCGGGCGGGTTCTTGAAATCGAATACGGTGACATATTCACAGGTGTTGAGGTTTTGTGAATTGTGTGCAGTGTTGATCATGGTGACGGATTTCACTTCATTTTCCGTAAGGTCAACTTTCACTGCATATGTGTCTGTCACCAGTTTCTTTCCATTAGGAGTGTTCACTTTTGCATATATATTATGAAGCGACAGATGGAAAGCATCGTTAAGCTGACAAGTGACTTGCCAACTTCCGTCGGACTTGGCCTTGAATTGTGCTATGACGCCTCCGCAGTCTATGATGGAGATTTCCGAATTCGGGGGTGCCATGCCTGTAATGTTTAACTCGGAAGACGGCACAATCTCCGGGACGGTGATTTTCATATTCTCAACCTCCACTCCCGCGCTTCCCAAAGACTCGGTCAGTGTCTCGCCTGACAATGAGAACTCGAGATATGCCGGAATCACTGTCAGCCCTGCATTCAATGGAGTGACACAGAATTTCACTTGTTCCCCTATATCGAGATCATCGACAGGAATCACAAGCCGGCGTCCGCTAAGCTCGGCGTGATTCACATGGTTGCCCACCATAGCGGAATTGTCGATATATTCCACTCCTTCGGGAATCTCCACAATAAGGTTGAGATTGTCGATTTCATCCTCATATTCCTCTTTGAAATCCACAAATGCTGTGAGAGTGAGATAATTGCCTACGGTTGCAGTCGTTTTCTTTGAAGAGAACGACGCCTTTTCACCGGTGTGGCGCACGAATGTGTTTCCTCTCGGAATGCCGCCGATCGTGACAGAAGACACATAACCTTCTCGCGCGCTGATTTCAGAGCAGGTGTAGTCAACTCCCTCTGTCCATCCCATATCTGAAAGGAAGGCAATGGAGGGGATGTTGGCGACAGCGAGTTCGGCATTCAGCGAGACAATCCTGTAGTCGCCCGGGCTCACCTTTGAGAATGTGGCTGTCTGTGCCACATAATCAGCCGCGGCCACTTTGTTGCCAAGATCATCGAACAAGATGGCTTTGTCGTTTTTGTTCTGGCTGGAGACGTAAATGGCTTCGATATATGCCGGCTCTGTCAGTTCTACATTACATTCGCCATAGCCGTTTTCGTCAAATTCCGTTGATGCCGTAACCGGCGTGAATATTCCGGCGGGACTTGTGATAGTCAGTTCAACTTTATCACCCGGCTTGGCATCCGGCAATACAAGACGGCCGTTCTGACTGTTCACGGCGATGCTGTCGGCATTTGTTGTGAGATTCCGGGCAATGATGCTCATATCCGGGATTCCTATTTTCAACATGCTTGCTTTCGGACCTTCGGATGATGATTCGTTGTAGGTGGCATTTATAGCTACTACAGCTCCGCTGAGTGTGGTCATTTCGATTCTTCCAAGAGAATCACTTTCTATTGCCATGTCTTCGGAGAGGTCGATAAATCCATCAGCCATAATGTTGATTTTCACAGAATCGGTGCATAACGGGAGAGAGAAGGCTCCCTCACGGTTTGTGCGTGTAGAGACTGTGCGCGGATATTGGCCGTTTACAAACTCAGTTGCAGAGACAGAGGCATTTGATAACGGAAGATCTTTGCCATAAATCTCACCGCTGATTTCCTTCGTAGACAGCGGTTGTAAAGTTATCTCAGTTTCCGGAGATTCGGGATTTGCGATTATTATTATCGGGGTAGGTTCAGTGTAACTTACTCCAAATTTCTCTTCGAGGCTGATTTTGCAGAGCAATGGTTCTTTCTCAGGAATGTTGCGGATTATTTTATCCTTTGCAAGAGTTGTGCCTGTTGTGTCGGCCCATTCCACGGCAATATATTCCGATATAGAATTGCTATCCGGATCGAGCACATTCACAGAGAGGTCAGTCAGTTTCTTGAAATTTGAGAGAACTACGGAAGTAGTGCCTTCAGAGAGTTTGATGTCTTTGAGAGCTGCTACGGTGTGTCCATAGGAATTTTCAAGTCGTAGAGAGTACAGGGAGGCTGCCGGAACTGCATGAAACATATATTCTTTGGCTGTAGAGGATACCACACTCGACATTTTTCTGCCGTCTCCGTCGAGAACAAGGCGCATATTGGCATATCGAGCCAAATCGGTGTCTTCAGGAAAATTTACATGCAGTGTGCCGGTGGAGTATGCATAAAGGGAGAAATCCGATATGTCAAACCACTGATAACGTTCAGTGGTTGTGCCTGAAATTTTGATTTCAAAAGGATTTCCGTCGGTCACAAATATCAGAGACCTGCGGCTCCATCCTCCACCGTCTTTCAGGTTCAGAGCCGGGTCGCCCGGGAGGGCGTTCTCCCAAAGCTCTCCGCCTATGCTCCCCACTGCGGGAAACTCAACGCTGTATTCTCCCACAGACATCTGCATTGTCACTTCAGTGTTTGCGCGTCCGTAAGCCGACAGAACGTATATTCCTGCCGGAAGACCGGCTATTGTCTGGGTCATTGTTGTTGTGAAACCTCTGTCAGAGGGATTTCCCATGCAAAAGTAGGGGTGCTTCTCTCCTGACCAGTGAGAATTGTCCTGGATCAGCAAGCCGATTGATCCTTTCCATGTCCAACCGGAGTTCCCTTTTGAAGCATCATAGTTGTCGATAAATTCGGTTAGGTCAGCATCGGAAGCCGGTACGGCTATAGCAACCGAGTCTGTGCGTTCTGTGCCCCATATTCCGTTTGCATCGCAAAATGCCAAGTTTACAGAAGACATGGCTCCGAAACGCGGGTTTCCTTCATTTGCATCGAGAACCACCATGTTTTCCGGGGTCAGTTTGGCTGGCTTTGCGTTTAAGGAGATTTCTCCGGTGTATGGTAAGCCGGGAGAATCCAGATTGGAAGTGCCGAAATCTCGTCCATTGTCGAGCATCCATCTGTAGCCGGAGAGGATTCCTGCTTTTGATTCTGAGTAATGGGGCTTGACCACATATGCCGACTTTGGAGCCGACCAGTTTTCGCCGTCATCAGAGACTCTGAACGACAGGATGTGCATACCCGGTTTTTCTTTTGAGAGGTCAATGTCCGGAGTCAGGATGTTTCCTGAGCTTTGGACTGAAATTCTGTTTTGCGTGTCATTGTCAATCCAGTATTCGTAGAATAATCCTTGGGTGTAGGCCGGGGCAGAGGCTATTGACAGCATAACAGTTATTATTCCGGCATGGTATTTCCATTTTGAAGATATGCCTTTATTCATGACGGTCAACAGTTATAGAGATTTTAATTTTTCCGTCATCGTCAGTCTCGGTTGGTATGACCATTTGAGTGATGCGAGGTCCGTAGACGGTTTTGATAAATGGGTGTGGCCCTCCGTAAATGCCGATTTGGGTATTGTCTGTGCCGATATATTGCCCGGCGGCCTCTTTTTTAAATTCCCACCAGTCGCCATCCCATAGGCTGTTGATTTCATCTGTGCTGAGAAGCCAGCAGTTTTTTGTTTGTGAGCCATCCGGGAGATAGCCTGAGTTTGACGGTATGATTGTTTTTATCCATGTAATTCCACTACGATTGTTTGGACAATTTATTATTACAGAATTTTCAATTGTAGCAGTCTGTAGGGAATGGTCAAAATTAACCCCTCTATACGTAAAGTCTTCAATGTTACAGTTTTTAAAATAAATAGTAGAGGAGCCATCGGATTCGTCTTCTATTTTGGTAAAATGACTGTTATTAAACACCATGTTTTCTTGAGATTTACAAAACTCTATATTTTGGTGATTTATACAGCCGTTCATTGAAAAATTTTTAGTTGTTGCGCTGAATTTTATTCCCTTAAATCCACAATGAAGGAATAAAGAAGAAGTGAGTTCAGATTCAATATAAATAGTGTTATCAAATCTAATCCCTTCAATTGTGAGTCCTTTTTCTTCAGGCAAGTTTATTTTTACGGAGAAGTCAATTACAGATGCTTCGAGACCGTTATCCTTGTCGTCGATGAAGCCTGTCCCTTTTATGGAAACAGGTTTTGTGATGTCGGTTGCGTCATAATGGCCGGCTGAGAGATAGATTGCATCTCCCTCGGATGCGGCTTCCATGGCCTTGGCAAAAGAGGATGAGCCGTTGAATGTTGTCAGCTCCCCGTTGTGGTCCAGGGTGGCGGTTGATGTCTGAGCGTTTATTTTCGATAGAAAAGAAACGGTGGCAAGAATTGAAAAGATTAAAAAAAGTTTCATGTGCCTGTATAAAGCGCCTTCGGACACCCCTCGTTGGCAAGAAAACAATAATAAAACAGAAAGCGTAGGAGCCTGTACCCGTTGCCCGCTCCCACTTATCGAGGCTTCTCGCATTGCCCATCATCGTAAGAACGAGCAACATCAGAAGCCTACGCTGTAAATGTATACATAAGCACGGACTCGCAATAAACTTCCCTGGCAGTTTATTGGCCGCCGGGAAAATTCATGAGACTCCGTTGTGTATGAATACAGAACCACAAGGCATCTACCGTTGCTCAATCCCTGACGATGATGAAATTTTGCGAGAATTCCGATAAGTCAAGAATCAGCGCGGATAAACGCTTTCAAAATGTCTGCGCCCGCCCACATGCCCAAGCCGGGCTTCGTGCGGCCGCATCGCAAAGTTACTAAAAATTCATAATTCTGCAATAACAAAACAGTAAAAAAATAGAAGAGCGCATCATGGTTTGTCATGACGCGCTCTTGAAGGGTAGAATAACGGGTGTTACTTGGGCTTTGACTCGCAATAGACGCAACGCCATTCTCCGGAGTTGTCGTGGGCAGGACGGAAAAGACTCTCAACACCTACCTCCATGTTGGAGATGCAGCGTTTGTTGCGGCATGTGAATTTGCCGGCGACAGCATCTTTCGGAACAAGCTCGGTTGTCTTGGCAGGGTCGTTTGCCCATTCAAGGAGCTTGCATATGAGCGCCATGCGCACGAATTTACCGTTTTCAACCTGGCGGAAATATGCAGCGCGGGGATCAGAGTCAACATCAGTGCTGATTTCATTCACACGGGGCAGGGGGTGAAGAATACGCATTTCAGGACGAGCTTTCTTTAGTTTCTCGGCATCGAGCACAAAGAAATCTTTCACGCGGTCATATTCATCTTCATCGAAGAAGCGCTCCTTCTGAACGCGAGTCATATAAAGCACGTCGAGATCGCCCATCACTTCGTCCATGGTGTCAACCTCCACATAAGGCACGTTGTTCATTTCGCACACCTCTTGCTTCATATAGTCGGGCAAACGAAGTTGCTCGGGGGCAATCAGCACCACTTTCACGCCCTCATAGCGGGAGAGTGCCTTGATTAGAGAGTGGACAGTGCGGCCGAATTTCAAGTCTCCGCAGAAACCGATTGTGATATGGTCAAAGCGGCCAATCTCACGCTTGATTGTGAGAAGGTCGGTCAGCGTCTGGGTGGGGTGGCTGTGGCTTCCGTCGCCGGCGTTAATCACGGGTATTCGTGAATTCATGGCCGACACAGTGGCGGCGCCCTCTTCAAAATGGCGCATGGCGATGATGTCGGCAAAGCAGTTTATCACCTTAGTGGTGTCGGCGCATGTCTCGCCTTTGCTCACAGAAGAATTCTTGGCGTCGGAGAATCCGAGCACATTTCCACCGAGCTCCATCATTGCCGCAGTGAAACTCAGGCGTGTGCGGGTTGACGGCTCGTAGAAGAGCGTTGCGAGTTTTTTACCCTTGCAGCGTTCTGAATATTTTTCGCGGTTGTCGATAATGTCGAGCGCGAGATCGATGATCTCTTCAAGCTCCTGCTTGGAGAGGTCGGTAGGGTCGATAAGATGTTTCATGCCATCCAGGATTCGTCGGAGGGATTGGCCATGAATTTCTTCAGGCGCACTTCCTCTTCGGGGGTTATGTATTTTTCTTCAACAGCCACTCCGCAAAGAGTGTTGAAGTTGGAGAGTGAATAATTTGTTACGTTGGCTGCGGCGAGACGGTCGAGACCTTTCTGCATTCCGTAGGTGAAAATGCTCACCACTCCGAGCACATCGGCTCCGGCTTCGCGAAGAGCTTCCACCACTTCTATGCAGCTGCCGGCAGTGGAGATGAGGTCTTCAATAACCACCACTTTCTGTCCGGGTTCAAGTTTGCCTTCAATGCGGTTGCCTCGGCCATGATCCTTGTTGCCTCCGCGCACATATCCCATGGGCATGTCGAGCATCCATGCGGCGATTGCTGCGTGAGCAATGCCGGCAGTGCTGGTGCCCATTAGCACTTCTGCTTCAGGAAATTTCTCTTTTACGGTTTTTGCAATAGCCTCTTCAACCACCTTGCGTGCTTTAGGGGCAGTGAGGATGAGACGGTTGTCGCAATAAATAGGGCTCTTTATGCCGCTTGCCCATGTGAACGGATTGGCGGGGCTGAGAAAAACAGCCTTGATGCCGAGAAGTTCGGCCGCGATTTTTTTTGCTGTATCCACTTTTGGGGAATTTTTTATAGGTTAGGGGTAAGGTCTTTAAGGTCATTAAGGACTTTAAGGACTTTAGAGACTTTTGGAGATTAGAGGGCGAGAAAGTCTTTTACGCAGCGCTTGTAGGCGGCCACAGGGTCTGCTGCGGCAGTGATCGGGCGCCCCACCACGATATAGTCAGAACCAATCTCACGCGCTTTGGCCGGGTCTGTCACACGCACCTGGTCGTCGGCGGCAGAGTCAGCGAAACGTATTCCCGGAGTAACGGTCATGAAATCGTTGCCGCAGGCATCTTTCACAAGTTTTGACTCAAGGGGAGAGCAGACCACTCCGTCAAGCCCTGTCTCCTTGGCGTTTTGTGCATACTTTGCGATAGTGTCGTTGATGGTTGCGTCGATGAGCAGCTGCTCTCTCATGGCTTTTTCTGAAGTTGAGGTGAGCTGGGTCACTGCTATCAGCAGCGGGCGTGTGCCGTCTTCACGTGTCAGACCCTCAAGAGCCGCGCGCATCATCTCGACAGTGCCGGCGGCATGCACATTCACCATGTCCACATCAAGATTTGAAAGCACCTTCATTGCCTTTTTCACGGTGTTGGGAATGTCGTGAAGCTTGAGGTCGAGGAAAATCTTGAAACCGCGTTTTTTCAGTTCTTTCACGATTTCAGGCCCTGCGGCATAGTAGAGCTCCATGCCGATTTTTAGAAACGGCTTGCGTTCTTCGTCTTTGAATTTATTGAGGAAGGCAAGACAAGCGTCAGCCGAATCGAAGTCGCAGGCTATGATTACGTCTTTAGCATTCATGTTTATATATCGTTTTGCTTTTTTATATGTTAACGCTCAGACAATGCCGATTATTTCAGAGAGCGACGAGATTCCGAGTGCTTCCATCTCAACCGGCAGGTTTTCTACAATCTCTTTGCAGGCATAAGGGTTTATAAGATTGGCTGCGCCAACTTCCACAGCCGTGGCCCCGGCCATCATCATTTCAATCACATCTCGTGCGGAAGACACGCCTCCGCATCCGATCACGGGCACTCCGCAGGCATGAGCCACCTGATTGACCATCCTCACAGCCACCGGGAACACTGCATGGCCTGAGAATCCTCCCATTCTGTTGGCAATTACCGGACGTCGGGTCTTTACATCTATGCGCATACCTAAAAGGGTGTTGATGAGGCAAAGCCCGTCGGCGCCGGCTTCAACAGCCGAGCGGCCTATCGACACTATGTCGGTGACATTCGGGGTGAGTTTCACATAAAGGGGTTTGGTGATAACTTTTTTAACCTCTTTCACAACTTCGGCCACAGACTCGCAGCATGTGCCGAAACTCATTCCTCCTCCGTGGACGTTGGGGCAGCTCACGTTGAGCTCTATGATGGCCACTTGCTCCTCTTTGTCGATTTTCTCACAGCATTCCACATATTCGTCAATAGCAAACCCGCTTATGTTGGCTATTATCGGCTGATGGAAAACGGCCCGCATCTTCGGAAGCTCCTCGGCTATCACCATATCGATACCGGGGTTCTGAAGACCTACCGAATTGATGAGCCCTGAGGCACATTCCGCCACTCTCGGAAGAGGATTGCCAAAACGGGAATCGCGTGTGGTTCCTTTGAAAGAAATGGAGCCCAGAATGTCAATGTCGTAAAACTCAGCCATGCCATAGCCGAATCCGAAGCATCCGGAAGCCGGCACTACAGGATTTTGCAGGGTCACGCCGCTGAGCGTCACAGAGAGGTCGCGTTTCATATCACTCACTTCCATATCAGTTCCTCCTTTCTGAACACCGGTCCGTCTTTGCATATTCTTTTTGAGCCGTCGCGGGTCTCTACGCTGCAGCACATGCAGGCACCGAATCCGCATCCCATTCTGCTCTCTATGCTCACTTCCCCGGGCAAGTCGAGCCCCAGGCAGAGAGCGCGGAGCATTTGCATAGGGCCGCAGGCGTGGAAATAATCTCCGGCTATCTGTTTTTCGCAAATAACGTCTGTCACAAACCCCTTGGTGCCGGCAGAGCCGTCTACAGTGGCAATGTATGCCTCCACGCCGATTTCTTTAAACCACTGATCCATGCCGAAAGAATCTGACGCTGTGTTGTATCCGAGAATTGCCACAGGCTCCACGCCTTTGGTCTTGAGGGCGCGTGCGAGCCCGAGAAGAGGTGCGCATCCGATGCCGCCTCCGAGAAGGAGCGGGCGATTGGCCCCTGAATTGGTTGTGAAGCCGTTGCCAAGGCCGTTGAGGATGTCGAGTTTTTCACCGGGAGCCATCTCGCTCATGGCGCGTGTGCCTTCCCCCACTACGTCATAGAGCAGCACAATCTCTCCACGTTCGAGAGAGTAATCGCATATTGAAATGGGGCGTCGCAGGTATTTTCCCGGTATGGCCACATTCACAAACTGTCCGGGTGCTGTTATGGCTCGGGTGTCGCCACCGAGCGTCATCACCCACGTCTTGTGGGTAAGGCGCCGGTTGCGTAGAATTTCATAAGAGTTTTTTATCTGCATTTCTGAATCAATCTTCTTCATCTATTGTAGACACTTTCATGGTTATGTCTTCAAGCACGTCGAGAAGCACTTCTACAGTCTCAAGCGATGTGAAGACGGTGATATTATTGTCGACGGCCGCACGCCTTATGTGATAGCCGTCGCGGTGAGAATGGTCGGCGCTCAGTTCCATGGTGTTTATCACGTAGTTCACGTGCCCCTGTCGCAGGGAGTCGATAATTTCGTTGCTGCCTTCGCTAAGTTTCCGGAGCAGGCGAGTCCTGATTCCGTTGGCGCGGAGAAATTCCGCCGTGCCTCTTGTGGCCTCCACATTGAATCCGAGCATATAGAACCGGCGTATGAGCGGTAGAGCCCGGCTCTTGTCGGAGTCGCCGATGGTCACAAAAATTGTGCCGTAGTTGGCCACGGTCATCCCGGATGCCTGAAGCGATTTGTAGAGGGCGCGTTTGAGCGATTTGTCATAGCCAATAGCTTCGCCTGTAGATTTCATTTCAGGGGAGAGGTAAGAGTCCATACCTCTGAGTTTTGCAAAAGAGAAAGCCGGCGTTTTCACAAACCATCGTTTCTTTTCAGCCGGATAAAGCTCGTTGATGCCCTGTTCCCGCAGAGAGTGGCCAAGCATCACTTGTGTGGCAATGTGAGGGAGTGGATGTCCGGTGGCTTTCGATATGAACGGCACTGTCCGTGATGAGCGGGGGTTCACTTCAATCACATACACGTCTTCGTTTGCGTCGACGATAAACTGAATGTTGTAAAGACCCTTTATGCCAATCTCTTTCCCGAGGCGCACAGTGTAGTCGAGGATTGTTTTCTTTGCTTTCTCGCTCACGCTGAAAGAGGGGTAGACGCTGATTGAGTCGCCCGAATGCACTCCGGTGTGTTCCACATGCTCCATTATGCCCGGCACGAACACATTCTCGCCATCGCACACGGCGTCCACTTCAAGTTCTTTCCCCATGATGTATTTGTCAACCAGTACCGGGTGTTCCACATTGATTTCAACTGCTGTCTGGAGATAATGGCGGAGCTGGGTCTCATGGCTCACAATCTGCATCGCGCGTCCGCCAAGCACATAGCTTGGGCGCACGAGCACCGGGTATCCTATGCGTTCAGCCGCTTTCACGCCGTCTTCGATGTTGGTCACAGCCACGCCTTCAGGCTGGGGAATCTGCAGCTTTTCCATAATCGACTCAAAGCATCCCCTGTCTTCGGCATTGCGTATTGCCTCTATGCCTGAGCCGATAATCGGGGCTCCGAGGGCGGCAAGCGGTTCAGCAAGGTTGATGGCGGTCTGGCCTCCGAGCGACACAATCACTCCGTCGGGCTTTTCGTGGTCGAGCACATTCATGACATCTTCCACCGTGAGAGGTTCGAAGTATAGTTTGTCGCCGGTAGTGTGGTCGGTCGATACGGTTTCCGGATTGTTGTTGATAATTATAGCCTCATAGCCGGCTTTGCGTATGGACCATATGGCGTGCACTGTCGAATAGTCGAATTCTACACCCTGCCCGATACGGATAGGGCCTGAGCCGAGCACCACTATTTTCTTGCGGGAAGAGGGCTCGGATTCGTTTTCCCATTCATAAGACGAATAGAAATAGTTTGTGCGTGCGTGAAATTCAGCGCCGCAGGAGTCTATCATCTTATACACAGGGCGTATGCCGAGTTTTTTGCGCAATAGATATATTTCTGATTCGGTCTTTCCCCAAAGGTTGCCTATGAATTTGTCGCCGAATCCCATGGCCTTGGCGTCGCGCAGCACGCCAGCATCAAGCGGGTTCTCTTTAACCACCTTTTCAAAATCCACGATACTTTTGATTTTGTCAAGGAAGAACATGTCTATTTTTGTGCGGTTGTAGATTATTCCTGCGTCGACATCGCGTCTCAGAAGCTCGGCAAGCGCATACAGGCGGTCGTCAGTGGCCTTGCGGATGTAGTCGAGGATGCCGGCTGTGGGCATGTCGTCGAATTTCTTATGCCGGATGTGGCTCACTCCCGTTTCAAGCGAGCGCACAGCTTTGAGCAGTGATTCCTCCATGGTGCGCCCTATGCTCATCACTTCCCCGGTGGCCTTCATCTGAGTGCCGAGCTCGTTGGAGGCATCGGCGAATTTGTCGAAGGGGAAGCGGGCGATTTTGGTCACTACATAGTCGAGCGCCGGCTCGAAACTTGCCGGTATGTGCCCGAGGTCGATTTCATCAAGATTCAATCCCACAGCAATTTTTGCGCTCACGCGGGCTATAGGGTAGCCTGCAGCCTTGGAGGCGAGAGCCGAAGAGCGCGACACACGCGGGTTGACCTCGATAAGATAGTAGTCGAACGAAAGCGGGTCGAGAGCAAACTGCACATTGCATCCCCCCTCGATTTTAAGGGCGCGGATGAGCTTGAGCGCGCTGTCGCGCAGGAGTTGATATTCCTTGTTGGAAAGAGTCTGTGCCGGGGCCACCACAATCGAGTCGCCGGTGTGAACTCCAACAGGGTCAAGGTTTTCCATAGAGCAGATGGCTATCACTGTGTCGTTGGCATCGCGCATCACTTCAAACTCTATCTCCTTAAACCCTTTTATGCTTTTCTCCACAAGCACTTGATGCACCGGCGAAAGCTCAAGGGCCGTGCGCATAAGCTCGCGGAGTTCCGTTTCATTGTCGGCAAAGCCGCCGCCTGTTCCTCCGAGCGTGAATGCGGGGCGGAGGATAACGGGATATCCTATTTTCTTTGCAATCTCGGCGGCATGTTCTATGCTGTTGGCCACGTCGCCGGGAAGCACCGGTTCCCCTATGCTTTCGCAAAGCTCTTTGAAGAGTTCGCGGTCTTCCGCCTTTTCAATGCTTTCGAAAGATGTGCCGAGGATTTCTACGCCACACTCTTCAAGCACGCCCTTCTTGGCAAGTTGCACCGCAAGGTTTAGGCCAGTCTGTCCGCCAAGGCCAGGCACTATGGCGTCGGGGCGCTCGTAGCGCACAATCTTTGCCACATATTCCAGAGTGAGCGGCTCCATATATACTTTGTGGGCAATCTCCGGGTCGGTCATGATTGTGGCCGGGTTGGAGTTTACGAGCACAACTTCATATCCCTCTTCTTTGAGGGCTGTGCACGCCTGGGTGCCGGCATAGTCGAACTCTGCGGCCTGGCCCACAACAATCGGGCCTGACCCTATCACCATCACTTTCTTTATATCTTTACGCTTTGGCATCGCTTTTTTTTTGGTAATCGTTATAGAATTGGGGTTAGAATCATTAAAGACTTTAAAGACCCTAAAGACTTTAAAGACATTAAGGACATTAATGATGAGCCGGGAGGATTATTTGCTGACTTGAGGAATCATGCTTATGAATTTGTCGAAAAGGTAGATTGAATCCTGCGGCCCCGGTGCGCTTTCCGGATGAAACTGCACCGAGATAACCTTGTCTTCTATACATTCGCATCCCTCTACAGTGCCGTCAAGCAGATTAATGTGTGTGATTTCCAGAGATGTGCCTTTCAGGGAGTCTTTCTCCACGGCATAGCCGTGGTTTTGAGCGGTTATCAGAACCTGGCCGGTATGCAGCTCTTTCACAGGGTGATTGCCGCCTCTGTGGCCGGGATTTATGATTCCTATTCTTGCGCCGTAGGCAAGGGCTATGAGCTGATGGCCGAGGCAGATTCCGAACATCGGGACTTTCCCTCTGAGCTTGCGGATGGTCTCTGCCACTTCCGGCACGTCTTCAGGCGACCCCGGTCCGTTTGAAATAAGCACTCCGTCGGGATTGAATGCCATTATTTGCTCAGCAGAGGTGTTCCAGGGCACAACCGTCACATTGCAGTTGTGGGAATTTAGGCTGCGCACCATATTGTATTTCATTCCGCAGTCGATGGCCACGATATCATATTTATAGTTTGCAGTGCGTGCGAACCAGCGTTTTTTACAGCTCACTTTGCTGACAAGATTCTTGGGGCGCTCCGTGGCTTTGATTTTTTTTACGGCTTCTTCCGTAGGCGTGTCTATGCCGGTTATTATGGCTCTCATCCCTTGTGCGTCGCGAAGAATGCGGGTGAGCATTCGTGTGTCGACACCGCTTATGGCCGGGATGCCGTTCTCTTCAAGCACTTCCGCGAGGGTCTTTGTGTAGCGGAAGTTGGAGGGGGAATCGTTGTTTTCCTTCACAATCATGCCTCCGATAGAGGGGAATTTTGTTTCATAGTCCTCATCAGTGATTCCGTAATTCCCGATTAGCGGATAAGTCATTACAATTATCTGGTCGGCATAGGAGGGGTCGGAAAGAATCTCCTGATAGCCTACCATCGAAGTGTTGAACACAAGTTCACCCACTTTTTCGGTGTCGGAAGCGAACCCGATTCCGGGAAATTCGCGTCCATCTTCAAGCACAAGTTTTTTTGTGTAAGGCTTCATCTTTTGGTTTTATCTTTTTTTATTGTCTTCTCGGTTTAGTTTTTGCGCTTAGAAATTAAGGTCAGATTGCCGGTTTTACGTCGGCGTTGCCTGCGCCGCATGACAGGAAATTTTCCGGGGCGCTATTATTCAGCAAAGAATTTCTCCGTTGTGGATTGTGGCGGCTATGCATCCGGTGAGTGTCATGCCGTCGTAGGGGGTGGCGGTTCCCATTGAGGCGAACTGCCTCGGGTCTACCGTCCATTCGGCTGAGATGTCGAGAAGAGTGAGGTCGGCATTGTTGCCGGGGTTTATTCCGGCAGACATCGGGAGGCCGAGGATTCTCCTTGCATTTATGGTCATGATCTTCACAAGGCGTTCAATTGAAATCATTCCTGATTTCACCATTGTGGTGTAGACGGCGGCAAAGGCTGTCTCAAGTCCTACCACACCCATTGCGCTCTTCTCAAGCCCCTTTGATTTCTCATTTTCTGCATGTGGGGCATGGTCTGTGGCGATCACGTCGATGGTGCCGTCGATTATTCCCTGCCGGAGTGCGTCGCGGTCGGCGCGGCTGCGGATGGGAGGGTTCATCTTGAAGCGCCCGTGCTCCTGAAGGTCTTCATCGCAGAAGGTGAGATAATGTGGCCCCGTCTCGCAGGTCACTTTCACGCCTCTTGCCTTGGCTTCACGGATTAGGGCTACGCTCTCTTTTGTGGAAATGTGGCAAACATGGAGCCGGCATCCGGTCTCTTCCGAGAGGCGGATGTCGCGTTCAATCTCCTTCCATTCCGATTCAGAGCAGATTCCGCGATGGCCATGGGCGCGTGCATATTCCCCGTCGTGGATATATCCGTTGAAGAGCAGGGCCTCCACTTCGCAGTGGGCGGCAAGAATTTTCCCTGTCGGGGCAATCCCTTCCATAGCCTTGCGCATCACGTCTTCGTCTTGCACTCCGGTGCCGTCATCGGAGAATCCCGCCACCAACGGGGCGAGGACGTTATAGTCCACAAGTTCGTGCCCCATCCTTTTTTGAGTGATGGTTGCGTAAGGAAGCACGTTCACAGCGGCATCCTTACGGATAATGTCGAGCTGCTTCTGAAGATTCTCTACAGAGTCGGGAGCCGGATTGAGGTTCGGCATAGTGCATACAGTAGTGAATCCTCCCTTAGCGGCTGCGCGGCTGCCAGTGGCGATAGTTTCCTTGTAGGAATATCCAGGTTCGCGGAAATGCACGTGCATATCCACAAGGCCCGGCACAAGATATTTGCCGTCGGCGCGGATTATTTGTGTGTCGGGGCTTTCGCTCTCGAGAAGTGTTCCTCCCGATTCAGTAATTTTGCCGTTGCGGATAGCGATATTTGTTTCTGAGAATTTACCTTCATTCCAGACATTGGCGCCGGCAATCCATATAGTTTTGTTGGGATTCATAACTTGCTGTTTTTAGAGTGATGAGAGATTATGACTTAAAGGAATGAATAAAATCGCTTGAAATAAAACCGGGCAGAGGAATAAAAAAAGGGCAACTCACCAATGAGCTGCCCCAAATATCTGAAAAAAGGAAGTTGCCGGGAGGCGAAAGCTTCCGTTTTGCTTAGTCTGCTGGTTGTGCATAACAAACGATATTCGACTTTCCGATGTTGTCGTCATTTCATTTATTTTGCCTGCAAAGTTAGCAAAAAATCCTCATTCCTCAAAATCCGGGCCACAAAATCTCCTCAAATCTGCGACATAATTTGACACAAAAATTGACACACAATTTGATAATATCGGAAAGACATAGAGAAGAAGTAAACGGGATATGGTTAAGATATGAATAAGATAAGTAGAACTATATACAGAATATATTGAGTGGCACGTTTTGTATGCGTTATGCAGAAGGTGAAGACAGGAGCATGGCCAGTAAGACGGAGGCAGGAGATGACAGGTGTAAGGTCGGGCTAATATTGGTGTTGCGAGTGTAAAAGAGAATTGCTAATTTTGTGAGGAAACCGGGCGTGGGGCTGTTTTGTGATGATTCACGCTTCGGATTTGATTGTGTTTTATAATATTTGTTTGTAAATTCTTATAATAGATGCTTATCATGAAAAGATTCAGATTTTTTTTGCTGGCGTTGCTCGCCGGCTTTTTCGGATTGAGGGGGGCTGCCGCTCTTACGGGCGACCCTCGCGAACTGACCATCTATCAGGTGATGGTGGCCTCGTTTCAGAATGACTCCACGGGCGCTCCGGGATATAAGGCAATGTGGGGACCGGACAATGCCATGAAAAATGGTAATCTGCGCGGCATTATCAATTCTCTTGACCATATCAAGGGCTTGGGGGCGAATGCCATATGGATGACACCGATTTTTGACAGCTCTACTGCCTCCGGCGGCGAGAAACTTCAGGCCACAGGTTATTTTACTAATAATTTCTTTGCCGTTGACCCGCATTTTGGCACTGAAGCCGATTTCCGCGAACTCGTTGACGAGGCCCACAAGCGTGGAATGTATGTGATTCTTGACGGCGTGTTCGGTCATCATGGCGGCGTCACGGAGCCTTCTCCGTCGGGTTATGAACTCGATGTTACGGTGACTGAATGTGACAGGGGGCCGGAAGGCGGCACCGGGAATGTGTCTTATCCCGGTTCGCTCGATTATATAAAGGAGGTGGCGACTTACTGGATTGACAAGTTCAATATAGACGGATGGCGCCTCGACCAGGCTTATCAGGCCACTCAGGGCGGTCACAATTATTGGAACGAGATAAGGGGAGCGGTGGAAGACTTGACCAAGGCACGTCGCGAACGCGGCGAGAAGTGGGGCACTCTCGGATATATGGTAGGTGAAGACTGGGGAACGGCAGATGTCATCAACCGTGGCGTCTATCGCGACGGCGGCTTGAAGAGCGCTTTCGATTTCGATGGAAAGGCTCTTATAAGCGGTGAGATGCAGGACACTGTCTCCGAAGGTCTTGAAAACGGATGGATGGACGTGGTGAAGATCCTTTCGCCGGCATCTTCAAGAGGGTATCTCAATGATGAGGTCATGCCCAACCTTTTCCTGTCAAACCACGACGGCTATCGCCTTGCCGACCATTTCAATCCGGCCGACCCTTATTATTATGAGAAGATGATGACGCGACATGCAATTCTCGCTGCTTATTCGGGGCCGATAACCCTCTACTACGGCGACGAGTTCGGCGACGACACACGCGATGCCGTCGGCGCGCAGAAAGACAACATCGCACGCACCACCGGACATCTTGAACCTCGCAATGACAATGAGCGCAGACTGCGCGATTATGTGGCAAAGGTGATGAAGTTTCGTGCCGAGAACCCTGCCATGTGGCGAGGCTCTTCCGAGTTCACATTCTTCGAGCCGAAGAACGGAGGGAAGGCGCTTGTGGTAATCAAGCGTGACACGGAAAGCAACAACACCGTGGCCATCGTATTCAGCGATACAGATGCCACGGTGCCGGTGAGGGGTCTTGACAAGCCTGTCAAGGTTAAAGCCTGGGTGCCGGAGTTGACCGTCGTTGGCTGACGGCTTGATTACTTGAACAGACGGGGCGTGAACATCACAAGATAGTCGCGCCAGTTTGTCCAGGTGTGTCCACCCTCGCTCTCATGATACTCGTATGGGATATTCATGGAGTCGAGCAGCGAGCGGTAATCCTCATTGAGTTTATAGAGGAAGTCATCTTTGCCGATGGCTATCCAGTATAATTTTGGTGCGTTCTTGAACTGGCGTTGGAGCGGCTCGGAGATTTCTTCGTTGCTTGTTTCAACGCCGTTTCCGCTCCATCTCACAGCTGCGGAAAAGAGACCTACATAATCGAATGTGTCGGGCATGAGCATTGACGTGCGCCATGAATGTCCTCCCCCCATCGACAGCCCCGCGATGGCCCGGTGTGCCTTGTCGGGGATGGTGCGGTAGTTGGAGTCCACATACCCGATGATGTCTTTCACCGAGTTCTCGAATTTCCCAAATTTTGCAATGGAGTGTTCACCTTTCGGAGTGTACATTCCGGCAGAAGTGTTGCCCGGCGCGGCGGCCAGATTTGCATTGCCGTTAGGCATTACCACAATCATGGGCTCTGCTTTGCCGGAGGCAATGAGGTTGTCGAGAATAATTGATGCCCTGCCAAGCTCGTTCCATGCCTCTTCATCGCCGCCCATGCCGTGAAGAAGATAGAACACCGGGTAGCGTCTGTCGGGGTTTTGTTCATATCCGGCCGGAGTGTAGACTGTCATACGGCGTGTGGCGTCGAGAGAAGGGGAGGGATACCACACTTTGCTCACAGTGCCGTGAGGCACATCGCGGGGAGCATAGAGGTCGGCATTGCCGCCCGGCACAATCACCTCGCTGAAAATCATGGAGATGTCGCGGGCTGTGTAGGCGTTTGCCGGGTCGATGGTTCTCACGCCGTCTACATCAAAAGAATAAGTGTAGAGGTCAGGCTTCATCTTCGGCGTTGTCACGCTCCATGTGCCATTGTCGCTGCGGGTCAACTCCAGAGGATTCATTCCGAATCCGTGAGCCGCCACTTTTGATGCGTTCGGGGCGAATATGGAGAGGGTCACTGTGGAGTCGCTGTTCACTACGGGTGATTCCACCGGGGCAAAAAGCCACAACGCCTCTTGCGCCGATGCCGCTCCAGCCGAAATGAGAAGCGACAGCAAGGCGATAAAATTCTTTTTCATGTTTATAGATTGTTATTTTTGAGAATAGATATTAATAGATACTATTTGAGTGCGCACCTTTTTATTAGCCTGTTTCTGATTGATTAGCCTGTTTATTATAGACCTGTTTTTATAGAAAGGTGTTAAATCAGGCGTTGCGGATATAGTCGGCAATCCAGGCTCCGACTTCGCGGGTGCCATAGAAAGGTTCTCCCTCCGTTTGAATCTCAGGCGTGCGCACATTCGCGTCGAGAGAAGCCTTGACGGCTTTGCGGATTAAGGCCCCTTCTTCAGTGAGATTGAAATATTCAAACAGCATGGCCACAGAGAGAATCTGGGCAAGCGGGTTGGCGATGTTCAGTCCCTTTGCCTGAGGCCACGAGCCATGCACCGGCTCAAACACGGGAGTGTGTTCGCCGGTGGATGCCGACGGCAGAAGCCCCATGGAGCCGGAAATGCAGCTTGCCTCGTCGGTAAGGATGTCGCCGAATGTGTTTTCCGTGACTATGACATCGAAAAATCCGGGTTCTTGAATAATTCTCATGGATGCATAGTCAACAAACATATAATCTGTCGTGGCTTCAGGATATTTATCGGCAAATTCTTTGGCAACCTTGCGCCATAGGCGGGAAGTGTCGAGTATGTTTGCCTTGTCGATGACCGTTACATGCCTGCGGCGATGCATGGCATAATCATAAGCCACCTGCAAAATACGTTCAATTTCAGGACGTGTGTAGATGTTGGTGTCAAATGCTTTGTCATTGTCGCGGTATTTTTCTCCGAAATACATCCCTCCCGTGAGTTCGCGGATGCATATGAAATCGGCACCTCTTACAATATCGTCTTTGAGCGGCGATTTATGAAGGAGGCAATCGAACGTCTCGATAGGGCGGATATTAGCGAAAAGCCCCAGTCTCTTTCTCATTGCCAGAAGCCCTTGTTCGGGGCGCACCGAGGCTGTTGGGTCATTGTCAAATTTAGGGTCGCCCACGGCAGAGAAAAGCACGGCATCGGCATTCATGCAGATTCTGAAAGTCTCTTCCGGAAAAGGGTCGCCGGTCTTTTCTATGGCATCGGCTCCGCAGATGGCGTATTCATAGGAGACCTTATGGCCGAACTTTTCACATGCGGCATTCATTACGGCCACGCCTTGCACGGATATCTCCGGCCCGATTCCGTCGCCCGGAAGTACTGCGATTTTTAGGTTCATAATGTTTTCAATATAAGAGGTGGTTCATGGTTTTTATTTTGCAAATTTAAATAAAATTATCAGTATTTGCCACATTATAAATAGATTTAATCATTCTTTAAAAGAGGAGGGAAATGAAATGACAGGAGTGTTGTGAAAACATGGTAACATCAAAGCCATGCAAATTTAAATTTGCATGGCTTTGATGTTATGTTATGTGTAGAATGGAGTCGAGATTAGTCGAGGCTCCATTCGAAGATGCCGGTGGAGTTGTCGTCGGGGAGCTCGACTTCAAGCTTCATGGCAGATGTCTTCACTGGGTCGAAGTTCACGGTGTTGGGAGTGCCTTTTGCGAGGCCGTAATTGTCGGCGCCGGTCACAGGCTGCCAGTTGCCGGAAGCATCCTTATAATAGAGTTTCCATGACTTTGGCACGCGGCATCCGCCCCAGGGGCCGTCGTCATACCAGTATACGGTAGCGCTCTGCACTGCCTCCTCTGAAGGAAGCTCGTAAGATAGCCATTCAGTAGTGCCCTGTTTCGGCCACCAGTGGGTGTAGGGAACTGAGCGGTCGTTCTCATCTTTCGGGACAAGGCGGTCGTTGAGAGAAGAGAGTGAATACATCTCGGAGGATGCGTTGATTTTGCTCTTGGATGCCAATGTGGGTGGCATTACCGGACGCGAAGCGCTCAATTCCTGCGGAAGCCATACCGCCATGTTGCCGCTGCCGCGATGGCACCATGCGTAGTAGGGTATGAGATTGAGTTTCACATCTTTAGTCACGAGGCGGCCATTGTTGTCGTAGCCGAGGGTCTGGCCGTCGGTGGAGAGTACCACAAGACCTTCAAGGAGTTCAGGCTTCTCAGTGACAGTGAACTTGGGTTTCTGATTCACGAAGATGCTGAGCACGTCGAAGTCATTGTCAGGCCATTCAGCACAATACACGATAGGCCCGCGTTCAACGGCTATTCGGCCACGGTCGGCTTCAACCTTGTTGTTGGCTTTGACTGTGCGGGGCTCCATGTCGAGGTGGAGTTCCACTTTGTCGCCCTTCTTCCAGTTGCGTCCGATGGTGTAGTAGCCGTCGGGAGTGAGTGAGCCTTCCGCCGGCTGTCCGTTTACAGTCACAGAATAGCCGAGGCGCTTGCCGTCGCTGTAGGCGTAAAGATCGCTGGGCACAGGTTTGTTTTTCACCCATCCGGGGATGCGGAGCTTGAGATCGAAGTTTCCGGCCTTGTTCTTGTCTACGGTGAGAGCTATGTGTCCATTCCAGGGATAGTTTGTCTGCTGGCTTATGGCAACCTGCTTGCCGTTTACGTCGAGGTTGGCGTTGTTCGACATGAATAGGTTCACATACACATCGTTATCTTTCACGGCATACACATAGCCGGGCAGCGAGGGGATGAAGCGGGCTATGTTCGACGGGCAGCATGCGCAGCCGAACCAGGGCTGACGCTGGTGCTGGCCCATGCTTTCGAGCGGGTTGGGATAGAAGAAGCCGCCTCCGTCGAGAGCCACGCCGGAGATAAGGCCGT
Source organism: Muribaculaceae bacterium (assembly GCA_009775365.1). GTDB lineage: Bacteria > Bacteroidota > Bacteroidia > Bacteroidales > Muribaculaceae > Lepagella. The sequence goes on along the minus strand of VSPM01000002.1, from coordinate 47,268 downwards.
TGTAGAGAGTGCGTTCCGCAACGTCATAATATCTTGAATCGCCGTGGAGTAGGAAAAGACGGTGGTTAACATACACGTTTCCGATAGCGGCGCAAGTCTCGCAGTAGGCCGACATGTTGGGGAGTTCGTAGTTCTTTCCAAACGCCTCGCCATTGCTTGTGGCGCCGATGCCGCCGGTGATGTAATATTTTTTGCCCACGATATTGTCCCATATGCGGTCGATGGCATTGATATATGCGGAGTCGCCGGTGAGGGCGGCCACATCGGCCATGCCGGCATACATATATGCGGCGCGCACAGCGTGTCCTACAGCCTCATCCTGCTCAATCACAGGTTTGTGAGCCTGGCTATATTCGTCGGTGCGGGATGTGTAGCCGCGCTTGTCGAGAAAATATTTGGCCTGGTCGAGATATTTCTTGTCGCCTGTCACGAGGTAGAGCTTGGCAAGAGCCATCTCTGCAATCTGATGGCCCGGAACGCGGGCAACCTGGTTAGGCCCGTCGCCAATCTCGCGGCAAACACAGTCGGCATATTTGATTGCGATGTCGAGGAAATTTCGCTTTCCTGTGGCCTGATAGTGTGCTATCGCGCCTTCCACCATGTGGCCGAGGTTATAAAACTCATGGCTGAGGTCTTCCACCATTTCCCAGCGTTTTGAGCCGGCCCACTCGTGAGGATGCTTGGGGTTCATTGTGCGGGAAGTGTAGAGATAGCCGTCAGGCTCCTGGGCTGCGGCCACAATCACAAGCACACTGTCGATATAGTTCTCAAGGCGCTTGTCGGGGTAAGTCTGAAGCAGATAGCTGGCACCCTCGATAGTCTTGTAGACGTCGGTGTCGTCGAAGGCGAGGCCACCTACGTGGATAGTGTCGGAAGGGTTGGCGGCTTTAATGAAGTTCTCGTAGCGGCCGGTCTCTTCGCATTTGCTGAATGCCAAAGGGATAGTGACTTCGCGGCTCGCTTTGAGACGCTGACCCCAGAAATCGTCGGTAACTTTCACCGAAGTGAAAGGCACCGGGTTGATGGGATAGCCGTGGCCGGCTTTCGGAGCTTTTGCCAACGCGGGGAAGGCAAGAGACGCAACCAGGGCGGCTGTCATTAATTTTTTCATGATGATAGGTTATTTTTGAAATTACTGTAGTCGATTTTAAATTCTCAATTCTCAAAAGGTATGAACTCGTCGGAAAGACGCAATGAATGGATATATCCTGTAAATGGCCATTCGTTTTCGGCATTGCGTCCGAGAGTGACAAACTGAGAAGGCTTCACGAGGAGCTGGATGTCTTTTTCGCTCACGAGCTTGCCGTTGATATACACCTTTTCTATGCGTCCGTCGAAGCACACGTAGATATGTTGCCATTCGCCTTCGAGATTCTTGACATCTTTCCAGCCGGCGTCTTCATACCATCCGTAATGCTGCATCACGCCGCATCGAGGCTCTGTGCCGTTCACTCCCATGATTTTCTCCATTTCGTTGTGACTTGTGGTGAAGTCAGCATAGCATTCATTCTCAGCGATTTCCGGATTTAGAATCACGGCTTCGAGAGTGTAGGGCGCGTTGTCGCGCATAGTTGCCGGCAGGGGGAAGCTTGAGCGGTAGAATGTTTCGCCGTCGAATCTGAACCCTTTCTTCCCTTTCACTTCCTCCACGATGGCCGGGGCCTGAAGAGTCTCGAAATAACCGGATATTCCGTTGTTGGGAATATATGTCACAGTGTCGCCTGCATTGAATGGAGAGGCGTTGATTTCAACAACCGTTCCTTTGAGAGCGCGGTCTGCCACCGGCTGGCGGCGTATAGAGTTTGTGGCGTCGAAGGTCTTCTCTGCGTCAGTGAGTTTCCAGTTGTAGTAGCGCAGGTCAGCCAGGATAAGCGGCTCTTTCTTGGTCTTGATGGTGAACTTCCCTTTCGACAGCGATTTCTCCATGTCGACGGCAACCCATTGATTGTCTTTGAATGTCACGGCAGAAGCGGTGTAATCTTTTGATGATTTTATAAGGTCGTTCTCAAACACCAGTTCAGATTTCGGGTCGATCACGATAGCCTCTTTTCCGCCTATGCGTTTAGAATAGGCTTTCCCTTTAAGGAGCTTGAAAGAGCCGCCGAGCTGGCCCTGGTTGTTCTGCCATTCGCGTCCGTCCCAATCGGCGCCGGTGAGTCCGAGCCATTGTTGCGGAGACTTTGCCTCCACGGAGTCGAACACCTTCACATTCCAGAGGGCGCCGTTGAATCCGGCCTTCTCACCTCCTGTAGAGGTTATGCGCACATAGCGGGCATCGGTGTTGCCGAAATCAACCATCGGGCTTCCTGCCAGTCGATTGTTGCGCTTGTCGGCAAACACTTCCCAAATCTTGCCGTCGGGCGATGTCTCGATGAGATACTGGTAGAACTGAGTGCCATATTCCCACTGAGTCCAGATGGTTTTGATGTTTTTCTTCCCTCCGAGGTCGATTTCAATCCATTCCTGTCCCATTCCGGCAGGGCGCCAGAGAGTGCCGTTGTTGTCGTCTACGGCATATTCAGGTTTGAAATTGTCATCATAGAAAGAGGAGGCCTTAACTTTCTTGCCGTGTGCAAGATTTTTCTTTGAGGCAGTGGCTTTCCCGAGATAACCTATGCCGTCATGAGTGGCCTTTATGGGCAGAATCTTGCCGTCTTTGTCAAACTCCATTTTGTCGATGCAGACCTGGCGGTGGAATCCCCGGTTTGAGTGAGGATTGTCATGACGGTGATACACTATGTAGTAGTCCTTGCCGTCTTGAAACACACTGTGGTGGCCGGGGCCGTGTACAGAGCCGTCGGCGTTTGTTTCAAGTATGCATCCCTGATATGTGTAGGGGCCAAGAGGCTTGTCGCTTGTGGCATATTGCACACGATATGTGTGGTCATGGCAGGAGCCGGAAGAATACATAAAATAATATGTGCCATTCTTTTTCAGCACATACGGAGCCTCAAAGAAATCTGTAGCCTCCGTGTTCGGAATCAGCCTGGTTTCAGAAAACCCTTTCATGTCGGGGTTAAGTTTCCCGGCGCCGCATCCGAAGCCGTCATATATTCCCCATGTGCCCCAGTACATATATATGGATCCGTCGTCGTCAACAAACGTCTGCCCGTCGAGGGTTATGGCGTTGGTCACAAACCTGTCAGGCACAAGCACCGCCTCGCTTTCTCCAAGAATGTTTTTCCATGGGCCGCGGGGAGTCTCTCCCGCGCCCACATGAATCTGACAAGGCTGGCAGTACACATAATAATACTTGCCGTCGTTGGCATTGTGAAGCACGTCGGGCGCCCATATCCAGTGGCTGTCAGGCCAGTTCATGGGCATGAGAGTCCAGTTCACAAGGTCTTTGCTCTGCCAGAGCTGTGCAGGGCCGAACCCCGCGCCGCTGCCGTCGGTAGTGGCATACACGTAGTATGTGTCGCCGAATTTTTTGAGCGTAGGGTCAGCGAAATATCCCGGAATCACAGGGTTGAACGTCCCGGGGTCGTTATGCGCCTTGTCGCCTTTGGCGAAAGCCGACAAAGAGCAGAACAGGAGCGCAGCAGGTATTATCTTATTCATATCAGCAAATTATTTATTCAGTGAATAATGCGTGATACACAGTGCATGATGAATTGAGCATCATGCACTGTGTATTTAGCATTGTCAAAGAGAGAGGGGGGCAATTCTGAGCGCGAAGCCTCCGCCCGGCGCCATGTGGATGAGCTTGCGGTTGCCGGAATTAACCGAAAATACCTCCACAGTGTAGTCTTGCGCCTGCTTTTCCGCATTGATTCCGTCCTTAATCAGTGTAACCTTGAAATTTTGAGAAGACGGAAGGAATGAGAAATCGAGCTCATAATCGCGGGGATTCCAGTCAGTCTGCCCCCCGATGAACCAATTATTACCTTTTTTCCTTAAAGTCACTATATATTCACCCAATTTTCCGTCTATCACCCGAGTGGAGTCGAACACAGTCGGTATGGATGTGATGAAATCCGTGCATTCCTGATTCTCGATATAGTTTGATGGAGAGTCGGCCAGCATTGTGAAAGGTGAGTCCTGCACAATATAGTTGGCAATCTGATGGCAGCGTGTGCCCTGGCTCACAGGGTTATAATACACGGCTTTCCAGTCTGCCTTTGAGGCGTTGCGCATGGCTCCGGGGGTGAAATCCACCGGGCCGCACATCATGCGTATAAACGGGAACGTGACATCATATTCGGGCATGTCAACCGAAGGATCGCTCCATTTCATCTCCTCCATTCCAAAGACGCTCTCATAGTTCACCACATTCGGATATGTGCGGTTAAGGCCGGTGGGCTTGTAGAAGCCATGAAGGTCGAGCATGAGTTTATGACGCGCTGTTGCATCGGCAATTCTGTAGGTCATCTCCACGGCGTCCTGGTCGTCGCGGTCGAGGAAGTCAACCTTGAATCCCTTGATGCCCAAGTCGCTATATTTTTTACATGCCTCTTCAAGTTGTGAGTCGAGCACATTGAAAACTGTCCATAGCCATAACCCTACGCCCTTCGATTCTGCATATTTTGTGAGCATCGGAAAGTCTATTTCAGGCACAGTGGTGAGCATGTCTCCGCTTTTCGGGTCATACCAACCCTCGTCGAGCACCACATATTCAATGCCGTTGTCGGCAGCGAAATCAATGAAATACTTATATGTGTCGTTGTTGATTCCGGCTTTGAAAGGCACATTGCGAAGTCCCCAGTCATTCCACCATTCCCAGGCCGATTTCCCCGGCTTTATCCAGGATGTGTCGGCCACTTTCGATTCAGAGGCGAGGGTGTAGACCAGGTTGTTGACCGGCATTTCCCTGTCGTCGGTAGTGATTGCGAAAACGCGCCAAGGGAAGTTGCGCGCGCCGGAAGTCTTGGCAATGTAATTCTCGCGCGATGTCACATACTGCTGTTTCCTCCAGGGGTAGAAATCGGTGGAGGCAGGATATTTTGCAAACACACCTTTTAAAGTGTTGGACGTTGAATCCGCTGAGAGGAACATCCCCGGGTAAGCCTCAAGGTCGCTTTCGAGAAATGTCATTTTCAGTCCCTGCCCGAAGTCGGCTGTTGCCGGCAGGAATGAGAGAAGGGGAGAGGCCGACGATGCGGGAGTCACGGCATAGAAATTCTGGAATGCCATTGCCTCCGGGTTGTCGGGGTTTGTGGAATGGGCGAGATAAAGGGTAGGGTTGCCGGCCAGTCTGTAGTCGGCTGTCTCGCCGTCGATGGTTCCCCCTTTTTTGTCGGAAGATGAGAAGCGGTAGGCCACGCCGTCGTTGAATATGCGGAACACAAGTTTCATCCCGTCGTTGAGCGAGAGTGTGAGTTCGTTGTATTCCGTGTCATACCGTGGCGTGTGATGAAAAGGGGCGGTGATCGACTCTTTTATATTTTTCTTTAGTGAGGATTTCTTGATTTCCTGCTGTGAAGATTTCCCTGACACGCTCATTCCTATTTGCGACTTCTCAAGAACAGGACGTCCGTCATATGTGACAGAAAATAGCATATTCTCTTTGCCGGAGTCTTCCACAGAGATTCCGACAAGTCCTGAGGGCGACACTGCAGTTGCCACTTTGGCATTAGCCGGAAATATGAAGGAGCATGCCGCCACAGCAAATCCGGCGCTGAGTGAACATAATCTTTTCATGAATGTCAAGGTTAACGTTAGATGTAGTAAAAGTGAGTGGCGACAATTCCATGCAGACATCTTCTCATGAAAAAACGTCGCCTTAAATAATGTGAAAATTTGTCATGAACGGTGGATTATCGTTCACGTTGCAAAGTTAAGAGAAAGATTGGGAATTCAGTTATAAATACGTACAAAGGTATGCTAAAATCGTACAATTCTACGATTTTTCACCGTTTTTGGACAATTTTATCATTATATTGGACGCTATTGTTATCGCCTAAAATATATGAATGTTAACTTTGCACCATATATTTTAACGTTAACCTATCATGAAACAAAACCTTCTTACATTACTCCTGCCATGCTGCGGTGCGGCACTCGGTTTCTCCGCATGCACGGGCGCGGAAGCCTATGAAGCCCCCGACGCTCCGGTGAAGGAAGTGGCGTTTACCAAGGTTCATATCGACGACAGTTTCTGGGCTCCCCGCATAGAAACAAACAGAAAAGTCTCCATCCCGTCAGCATTCAAAGAATGTGAAAAAAACGGGCGCTTTGACAATTTTGCCATTGCCGGCGGATTGATGAAAGGCGAGCACAAGGGTGATTTTTCGTTCGACGACACCGACCCTTATAAGATTATCGAGGGCGCCTCTTATTCTCTCGCCGTGGAGTATGACCCCAAGCTCGACAACTATCTCGACAGTGTGATCAATCTCATTGCTGCTGCCCAGGAGCCTGACGGCTATCTCACCACTTGTGTCACCAACAAGTGCGAGCGCCTTTCTGGATGGTGGGGCACTCACCGCTGGGAAAAAATCAACAGCCATGAGCTCTACAACTGCGGCCACCTTTATGAGGCTGCCGTGGCCCACTATCTCGCCACAGGGAAGAAGTCTCTTCTCGATGTGGCTGTCAAGAACGCCGACCTTGTGTGCAAGACGTTCGGCTATGGCGAAGGCCAGATACAGTACCCCTCCGGGCATCCTATCGTGGAGATGGCGCTTGCCAAGCTATATAAGGTGACGGGCGACGAGAAATATCTCAACCAGGCAAAATATTTTGTAGAGGAGACAGGGCGCCTCTCCAACGGACGCAAGCCGAGCCCCTATTCCCAGGATCATATGCCTATCCTCGACCAGGAGGAGATTGTGGGCCATGCAGTGCGTGCCGGCTATCTTTATTCTGGTGTGGCCGATGTGGCCGCGCTCACGAAAGACAGCGCATATTTCAACGCCATAACCAGAATCTGGGACAACATGGTGTCGAAAAAACTTTATATCACCGGCGGCATAGGAAGCCGTGCGCAGGGTGAAGGTTTCGGCCCCAACTATGAGCTTAACAACCACACAGCCTATTGCGAGACCTGCGCGGCGATCTCGAATGTGTATTGGAACTATCGCATGTTCCTCGCCACAGGCGATGCCAAGTATGCCGACGTATATGAGCGTGCCTTATATAACGGTGTGCCTTCGGGAGTGTCTCTCTCAGGCGACAAGTTCTTCTACGACAATCCGCTCGAATCAATGGGACAGCATGAGCGCCAGCCTTGGTTCGGATGCGCCTGCTGCCCCGGCAACGTGACCCGCTTCATGGCGAGTGTGCCTCAGTATATGTATGCCACACAAGGCGATGACGTGCTTGTGAACCTCTACATTCAGTCTTCAGCCGATATTGACACCGACAACAACAATATCAAGCTCCGTCAGACTACAGAATATCCCTGGAACGGCAATGTGACCATGACTGTCGACCCCGAGAAAGAGGGTGAGTTCGCGCTCCGTCTCCGCATCCCCGGATGGTCGCAGGATGCCCCTGTCCCCACCGATCTCTACAGTTTCACCACCTCTCCCTCTGCAGGCTATGAGGTGAAAGTGAACGGCAAGAAAGCCGATGTTATGACCGGCAACGGCTATGCCACTGTGAAGCGCCAGTGGAAGAAGGGCGACAAAGTGGAGCTCACTCTTCCGATGGATGTTAAAAGAGTCAGAGCCAACGACAATGTGGCCGACGACAAAGGGAAGCTTGCAATTCAGCGCGGGCCGGTGATGTTCTGCCTCGAAGGACAGGATCAGGCCGACAGCCTCGTTTTCGACAAGTATCTCCCCGCCGATGCAAAGTTCGCCGAAAAATATGAGCCTGAAATGCTCAACGGCATCATGACACTCTCGACTACAGGCAAGAAAGTGCTTGCCGACGGCTCTCAGAAAGATGTGGAGCTCAAGGCAATCCCTTATTGCACATGGAACAACCGTGGCGCAGACCAGATGGCAGTGTGGATTCCGGAGAGTGCGGAAGTTGCAGTGGCCAAGCCGGCTCCGACTCTTGCAAGCGCAGCTCAGATGTATAGCGAGCCCACTGAACTGACCTCCGATGCTCCCGCCGCCACCTCCAACCTCAACTGGGCCTGGGGCTACAACGACCAGTGGGAGCCGAAATCGAGCGCCGACACATCCAAGCCTTACCATTACTGGTGGCTTCGCGAAGGCACCACAGAGAATGTGTGCTACCGCTTCGACTCTCCCAAAGAGGTGAGCAGTGTCGACATCTATTGGCTGGCATTCGAGCACTACGACGGTGATTATGAAACCCCCGAAAGCTGGGAGCTCCTTTATCGCACAGCCGACAACCGCTGGGCGCCTGTGGCCGCCAAGGGTGCATACGGAGTGGAGAAGGACAAATACAACCACGTTGAGTTCGAGCCGGTGACCACCACCGACCTCAAGGTTTCCGCCAAACTTCGCGAGGGCAAGAGCGGAGGCGTGATCGAGTGGAAAGTCAATTAATCTTTAAGGTCTTTAGGGTCTTTAAAGTCTTTAAGGACCCTAAAGACCTTACCCCCATCAATAAAACAATAAAACAATTTTATAAACCAACCTTAACATCTTTATGAAACCGCGAACAATCTCACCAACATTCGGCAAAAACATGCTGAAGATTGCTGCGTTCGCATGCCTCACCGGGGCCTATGGCATCCCGGCGGCTTATGCGGAACCAATGCAGGCGGTGGCTCCCGCTGAGACGGGAACAGTTACCGGCACAGTTGTGGATTCGGAAGGGGAGTCTCTTATCGGCGCCACTGTCCTTGTGAAAGGTACATCTACCGGCACAGCTACCGATATCGATGGCCATTTCTCTCTGAAAGTCACAGCAGGCCAGGAACTGCAAATTTCTTATGTGGGCTATCAGACCCTTGTAATGAAAGTGCAGTCCGGGAAATTCAGCCTCGGCAACATCGTGCTTACCGCAGATTCCCAGGTGCTTGACGACGTAGTCGTGATCGGCTACGGCACTCAGAAGAAGGGCGACGTGACTTCGGCTGTGGCATCGGTGAAGGCAGAAGACTTCACAGTGGGCGCCATCGGCGATGCTTCAGAACTCGTGAAGGGTAAAGTGGCCGGCCTTACAATCTCTAAAGGCTCAGGCGACCCTAACGCAGAGTCAACAATCCGTCTCCGCGGTGTGATCTCTCTCCAAGGCAGCAACACTCCTCTTGTCTTGATCGACGGCGTGGAGGGTGGCCTCGGAACTGTTGCCCCAGAGAATATCGCATCTATCGATGTGCTGAAAGACGCATCCGCAGCCGCCATCTACGGCACACGCGGTGCTAACGGTGTGATCCTTATCACAACAAAGTCGGGAATGAAAGATTCCAAGACTAATGTGACATATTCAGGCTATGCTTCATGGGAAAACCTCGCCAAGAAGCATAAATTCATGACTGCCGAGCAGATTCGCCAGGGTCTTACCAACTTCTCCGACAGAGGTTATGAAACAGACTGGCTCGACGCTATCACAAGGACAGCGTTCACCCACAATCATGACGTGCAGATCAGCGGAGGCAGTTCAAAGACCACTTATTCAGGCAACTTCTCATATCGCAAGGCTGACGGTGTGATCAACACCTCTTTCAGCGAGGAGATGAAGATGAACTTCGATGTGTCTCACTGGTTCCTCAACGATATGGTCAAGCTGCATCTCGGTTTGCTGAAGGCTTATCACAAAGACAACGGCCTTGACGCTGCCAATGGCCAGATCTATCGCCAGGCAATCATGCGTAACCCGACCGAGCCTATATATGGTGAAGACGGTCTCCCTTATGAGAACCCGGGCATTACCTACTATTATAACCCGGTTGGCCTTATTTATCAGCGCGACGGTGACAACAAGAGCGAATGGAGCCGCATGAACGGCGACATCACTTTCGAGCCGATCAAAGGATGGCAGACAAAACTGTTGCTCTCCACAAGGCGCAGTAACACTCACGGCGCATTCTTCAATTCTTCCGAGCATCACTCTCACCGCGTGAGCGCCGGCGGCGACGGAAAGGCAGGCGATGCCACCCACAGATACGATTATTCAAAGACAGACCTCTTGGAAGTTACTTCTAACTATAGAACCACATTTGCTGAGAAGCACCGCTTCGATGCTCTCGTGGGCTACAGCTGGGAGAAAACCACAAACGAAGGTTTCAGCGCATATAACGCCGATTTCAACAACGATACCTTCAAATGGAACAATATCGGCATCGGCCAGCTTCTGAAAGACGGCAAAGCCTCGATGAGCAGCTATAAGGACGACAACACTCTTATCGGTTTCTTCGGACGTATCAGCTATGGTTTCGACAACCGCTACAATGTGCTCGTTTCAATCCGTAGGGAGGGTTCTTCAAAATTCGGCGCCAACCACAAGTGGGGTAACTTCCCCTCAGTGTCTGCGGGCTGGAACATCATGAATGAGGAATTCTGGGGCGGACTCCCCGTGGGTGAATGGTGGAACGTGTTCAAACTTCGTGCCGGCTACGGTGTGACAGGTGTGATCCCGAACTATTCTTACCTCTCGCTCGTGAGATATAACTTCGGCGGTGATGACTGGAGTGACTACTATTTCTATAACAACGGCAAATGGGTGCAGGGTATGCAGATTGCATCTAACCCGAACCCTGACCTCAAGTGGGAGACCTCCAGCGAGGTGAACGTAGGTCTTGACTGGGAGATGTTTAACGGAAGATTCGGCGGTAGCTTCGACTTCTACAACAAGGAAACCAAAGACATGCTCTGGGATTATGACGTGCCTGTTCCGCCGAACCGCTATCCTATGACAACGGCAAACGTGGGTAAGATGCGCAACACCGGTATTGAGCTTATGTTGAAGGGTATACCTGTGCAGACCAAGGATTTTGAATGGAACACCACAGTTACACTCTCACACAATTCCAACAAGCTGCTCTCTCTTTCAAACGACCTTTACGAGACAGCCAACGAGCATGAGGTGGCAGGTCTTGGCGAGCCAATATCGCAGCCTACCCACCGTCTGGAAGTGGGCAAAGCGGTAGACCGCTACTTCGGCATCAAGTCGGTTGGCGTGAGCGAAAACGGCCTCTGGCTCGTTGAGCATCCAACCACAGGCGAGGTAGTTGAACTTAAAGACGACATGCTCCCTGATTCTAACTGGAAACAGGACCTCGGCAACAGTCTTCCTAAGTTCTATCTCGGATGGAGCAACACATTCCGCTACAAAGATTTCGACCTCTCAATGCAGTTCACCGGCCAGTTCGGTTTCAAGATTCTCAACGAGGCACGCGCTTACTATGAGAATAACTCAGTGAACTACAACCGTCTTCAGTCAGTGCTTGAGGCTCCTTACGGCGACCGCACGCTTGCCGGCAACCAGAAGCAGACTTTCGTGAGCTATTATCTTGAGAACGGCGACTTCCTCAAGCTCACCAACCTCACGCTCGGATATAACGTTCCGTTCAAGTCTAACAAATGGATCGAGGGTCTTAGAATATACTTCTCAGCCGAGAACCTTTTCACCATCACAGGCTATAAGGGTCTTGACCCCGAATTGCAGAACGCTGACCCGATCTCTTCCGGCATAGAATGGCGTGACAATTATCCTACGGTACGTTCGTTCACAGTAGGTTTACAAGCAACTTTCTAACAATCAACTAAAATGAAAGCATTTAAATCAATCATACTTTCCGCCTGCGGGGTTGCGATGCTTGGTGTGTCAGCCGGTTGCACAAACCTCGACGAGACAGCATATTCCACTGTTGTTGACGACGGGCATGAATTTACCGAGATGGAGCGCACAGCCATGTTCTATCCGGTGTATAACTCACTTCGCGAATTTGTGTGGGGATGGTTCGGCTTCACCGACCTTGCCGACATGGCCTCCGACCTCTGGTGCGTGCCTTATCGCATCGGTATCGGCTGGGGCGACCTCTATATCCCTACCCACAAACATGAATTCCACAGCCAGATCGGTTTCTTCGAGACGGCCTGGGACCGCGCTTTCGCCGGCGTGTCTGCCTGCAACGATCTTCTTAACGACGAAGTGATTCAGCAGAATCCCGAGTCGGTGGCAGAGCTCAGAGGCTATCGCGCACTTTATTACTATTTCCTCTTCGACCTGTTCCGCAACATACCTCTCGACAAAGGTGGGGAGCATGAGGAGGGCTGGCTTCCCGAGCAGGTGACTCCACAGGAGATGTATGATTTCATCGTGTCGGAGCTCAAAGACGTGGAAGGCGCCTTTGGCGAGCAGAACGAGCTTGGCAAAATCAACAATGCCACAGTCAATATGCTTCTCGCCAAGATGTATCTCAACCACAATGCATGGCTTGGCGGTGATGACGAGAGTTATTATAAGCTTTGCCTCGATGAGCTTAACAAGATTATCGGCATGGGCAAGTATTCTCTGGCTTCAAATTATAAGGACAATTTCAGAGAGAGCATCGTAGGCTCTCCCGAGGTTATCTTCGGAATCCCTTATGAGGAGAAATATGCTTATGGCAACTATTATGCAAGCCTCTGGATGTGTAATGCAGGTCGTGCCACATGGGGATTCAACAGCTGGGCAACATCCGGCGGCGGTGCCCATCCTCAGTTTATCGAGACATATGACGTAGATGACCAGCGCTATAAGGATTGCTGGATTTCCGGCCCTCAGTTCGATAAAGACGGCATGCCTATCTATATCGACGGCGTTCAGCTTAACTACACTCACGAGCTTCGCTCAATCGACAAGCCCGGATGCTACGAGCAGGAGGGAGAGCGCCTTGTGAAGTATGAGATTCTCGGCGGCGACAAGGGCACCACTTGTGATGACCAGGTTATCTTCCGCTATGCCGACGTGCTTCTGATGAAGGCAGAATGTCTTCTCCGCATCACCGGTTCACACAACGGCGAAGGCGAGGCATTGGCAGCCGACCTTGTTACACAGGTGCGCCAGCGCAACTTCTCTTCCAACCCGTCGAAGGCTATCCGCACGGTGGCTCAGCTCCGCGGCGGCAGCTGCTATGACTACGGACATCGCGAGAACACAGCCGAAATGGAAGAGCCTGACAATTGGATCATCACTCATGAGGGTGGCGACGACGTGCTTCTCGGCGGCCTTCTTGATGAACTTGCCTGGGAATTTGTGGCAGAGGGACATCGCCGTCAGGATCTCGTGAGATTCATGATGACAAACGGATGCAACGTCTGGAACGGCAAGTCATGGTTCTGCAAGGATGGCATGTCTAACCCCGCCGACCGTCATCTTGACGTGTTCCCGATTCCTAAGAAAGCCCTCGACGGCAACCCGAAACTTGTTCAGAATCCGGGATATGCAGGCTAAATTCAGTTAAACAATAAGCAACAGACTGATAACAATGAAAAAAACATATATTTATATAATGGCATCCATGCTGGCATTCGCCGGGGTGAGCTGCAACAGCGACGACCCGAGCGACGCAAGCACAAAGCATGTCTATGCCGAAGGGGAGGCTCCTTATCTCCGCACTAATGCTGCGGCCACAACCGCACTTGAGATGGATTTCCAGATGGTAAAGATAGATCAGCCTCAATACATCTATCTCAAGGACTATGCTCCGATTTTCCACAAGAATCTCAATATGACTGTGGATGAGGCAATAGCCGCTATAGAGAATGGCACTGCCGTGTTTGCAAACATCAAGACATCTCGCCAGTGTTGGGACCTTACTCCCGCCACTTATGGCGAATCGGGGTGGTATTACACCCAGAACGGTCTCGGCACAGCAGACAATTCTGTCTTCACTATGACATTTGACAAAGAGAACAAACTCATAGAGGTCAAAACAGTGGGTGTCCCTGCTGTCGGAACAATGTCAGACCTTGATTTCGGTATTGCTCTCAAAAAGGACGCGGCGTTTGATGACTATGTGAGATTCACGGTTCATGCCAAAGTTACCGACCCGAGCAAGGTGGTTATGTCGGCCAATGTGCCGGGCGAAGGTTATGGAGTCTATGAAATCAAACTGAAAGATTATGCGGAGTCGTTTATGCTCGCAATGGGCCTCACTATGGATGAAGTAATCAAAGGTCTCGAGGAAGAAACAATTGACGTATATCTATGCGATGCTGACGGCAACCGTGTGCTCAATGAAGATGGCTCACATCCGGATTACACGTCGGGATGGCTTGGCTATTGGCTTGATCCGGAGGGTAAGATTACCGGTTGGAGCGGCGATGGTTATCCTGCCAATATGATGTTCCTTGAATATGGCGGCTCCGGCATCTATAAATTAGGTAATGCCGCCACGCCCACGCCAGCCGGAACTCAGACAACTGTGAAGTTTGATTTTGTATCTGTAGACGATCCGACATCATTCCTGCAGTTCATCATAGCAGTTACTTTTGATTAATAATAAAGTGGGTCATGCGTAAGGCATGGCCCACATAAAAAAGAAATAAATGAAAACAACAAAATATACAAAGTGGCTTCTTGCCGCTTGCATGTTGTTGGCGGCGCCTGTGTTCACCGCTTGTGATGACGATGATGATGTTGTTGCTGTGGAGATTCCCGAGAATTTCGCGATGGATCTCTCTTCACTCAATATCGACTGGAACGAGACTGAAGGTGTAGTGGAGCTTGAAGCCAACAACGAATGGAGAGCAGAATCTAACTGCACTTGGATCACAATTGACCCCTCTAAGGGTGAGCCGGGAGATTTCCGCATGTTCCTCAACTTCGAGCCTAACCCTTATCGCCTTCCCCGTGTGGGCGAACTGACTGTGACTTGCGGCGAACAGACCGGCAAGATCACTGTCACTCAGGCCGGATGCACTGATAACACAAAGGTGGCTCCTTGCACCGGCAATATCGAAATCGAGTCGCTTGACTATGCCACAGGTGAAATATCGTTTGTCAATTATTCAGAAGCGATTGAAGGTAATCTCGGCCTTACTATCGAAGAGTTTGGCAAAGGCGTGGAAGAGAACGGCAGCCTCGAGTTCTTTATGGTTGATAAAGAGGGTAAGTGGATTGAAGGTGGCACAGCCGGCACTCCCTGTGGCGCATGGCTTGACTCCGATCTCAATGTCACCAACTGGGATGGCGCAGGATATCCGCTCAATGCAATGTTCCTTGAAGTCTATAATGAAGGCGAGCCCACTCTCGTGATCGGGCGTGCACCCGGTGTGCCCGACGATGCTGAGTTTACTGTTAACTTCGGTTTCACACTCAGGGATGACCACAGCAAATATTGCATCTTCAAGATTGATGTGGTATTCCCGAAGATGGATCTCAAGGGTGAGATAGTCGGCACATTCGATCTTGAAAAGACAGTCGGCTCAATCGGCTATGAACCGGTAGCAGTGCCGTTTGATACTGAGGCTGTGAAATCGCTGCTTGGCTGCTCGTCGATAACACTGGCAAAGGTTGTGGCATATGACGAAGAGGGCGAGTTCGTGCCTTACACCGCCGGCAACGGCTATTGGTTTGACACAACAGGCGCTATCTGCAACTGGGGTGATGGAGCCGGATGGTTCATTGAATACCACGGCGACTCTGAAGAGTCCACTGAAGAGGAGATAAACTCTTGGGCGCTTGGCACATTCCCCGATGTCACCAATGTGTCAGGCACTTCACACATCGGATTCTGGTATAACGCCAAGGTCGTGATGTTTAATGTGAATGTCACAGTGACTGAGTGATGATTGACCCAATATGATTCGTCCGGGCCGTGCAGTCGATGACAGCCGGTCCGGATGAATTGTTTAAGACATGTTTTACACTTGTTTATAAATTGAATCAAAAACAATGCGACTTAAATTTCTAAATATACTTGCTCTTTCAGCGGCTGTTATCTGTGGCGGAGCTCCAATGGTCTCTTGCAGCGACGATGAAGAGAACATCGTTCAGGAGGCGGGCGGATTTGAGGAGCTGCCTGAATCGAAAGATCTCCCTTTCTCATATGAAAACGGCTCACAGACAATCTCTTTTGTTGCCAAAGGGAATTGGAAGGCAGTTGTGGCAGACGGTATTGACTGGGTTTATTTCTCTCCCGCCTCAGGAAAGAAGGGTAAAAACAATGTGAAGGTCACTGTGTCGCAGAACACTGCCTCTTCAGGACGCACAACAACGCTTAATCTTGTCAGCGGAGATGAGACCGTGGCATTCACTGTTCGCCAGCCCGAATTCGGTGGCGAGCTGCCGGGAATCAACCAGGGAGAGTCGGGAATGATCAGCCCTTCAGATATTCCGGACTATGACAAATTCTTTGTCAATTCAGAGTGGGGCCCCACGATTCTTAGCAAATCTGCCAAGTTCTCATTCGCGCGTTATAAATCTTCGGAGCATTTCTTCGTGTTCTGGGCTCCTGAATTCGGCGACGACCCCAACGCCTCTACAGTGCCGGCAAATATGCGTGTTGACATCGACGACCTTCTCGCAAAGGCAGAGAAATTCTTCGACACCAACATCAACAAGCTTGGCATGGCCACTCTCGGGCAGGGTAAGTCGATGCTCGACAAATATAAGATGCAGATTTATCTCCTCTATCAGGAAGAATGGCTTGCCACCGGCTCCGGCTATGATGATGCAATAGGCGCCCTTTGGGTCAATCCGTCAACTTGCCAGCCTGTAGGCTCTACAATCGCGCATGAGATAGGCCACTCATTCCAGTTCCAGACTTATGCCGACCGTGTTCAGGCACAAGGCGTGCCCAACGACTACAAGAGCGGATTCCGCTACGGTTTCGAAGGCCCTGACGGAGCAAACAACGGAGGCTGCGTCTACTGGGAGCAGTGCGCGCAGTGGCAGTCGTTCCAGGACTATCCGGAGCAGCAGTTCACAAGCTATGACTACAACGTGTGGCTCGCCAACTGCCACCGTCATTTCCATCATGAGTTCCATCTCTATGCATCTTATTGGCTGCAGAGCTACTGGGTGGCAAAACATGGAGTGGATGCCTACGGAAAAATCTGGACAGATTCAAGGGCCCCGGAAGATGCTATCATGACTTACACCCGCCTTTATAACGGCAATGACTACAGCAAGACTCGCGAGGTACTTTTCGACTATGCTGTGAGAATGGCCACCTACGACATCGACGGCGTGCGTGAATACAGCAACGGTTTCCAGAATCGCTATACTCCGAATTTTGTAAAAAATGAGAAAGGCGAGTATCAGATCGCATATGACAACTGCCCCGGCGCCACCGGCTTCAATGTGATTCCTCTCTCGGTTACAGGCTCTACGGTGAAAGTGAATTTCAGAGGACTCGGCTATGGCGAGGCCCTTGCCGCCAATGATAAAAGCAACATAGAGGATGGCGACGGCAATGCAAAAGGGAAGCCGACCAAATACAACACCTGCGGAGGCGCTGAAAACATGGGCTGGCGTTACGGCTTTGTGGCTCTTACAGGGAATAAGCGCACATATAGCGAAGTCGGAAAATCTGCCGACGGCTCTCTCTCTTTCAATGTGCCTTCCGGTGCACAGCAGGTTTATCTTGTGGTGCAGGGGTCTCCTGAGGTGTATATGAGCCATGGCTGGGACGAGAATGAAACCAACGACCCGCAGTTCCCATATGCCATCACCCTCGAAGGGGCCCGCATTGCCTGCTATGAGGAGCCTGTCGTGCCTGTCTACAACAAGATAGACAGCCAGAACATGGAGGTGACACTGAATGTGAAACTCACAGCCCCCGGCAAGTATGCAAGAGGGAATGTGGACTTGGCAGAGAAAGAGATATGCTCGTTCTTCGGCCTGGATGCCAATGAAATCGGCAGCATGATCAAGGTGGGCGAGGCTCCCGCAGAGAGTGTTATCTCCTGTCGTGCTCTCAACACTGACGGCACCTACAACATGAGCGCCTCTGCCAACAACGGCTACTGGCTCGACGCTGACGGCAACGCCGGAGTGTGGGGCGGAGGATATATCTATTTCGAGATCTCAGGGTCAAGCCTCACTTATGGCGACCATCCAGAGCAGATCAAGGAAGGGTATACAGGCAGCCACACCATGCGCCCCGTGTTTGTCTACACAAAGGGTGGCAAGCAATACACAGTGAAGTATTCGATCACGCTCTCTTATTAATGAGAGTCTTCCTGCAAAATAGTAGATTTCTTGATAAAAAGATAGATTATTAATTGGCCTTTGGGAGCGGAGATTATACGGTCTTCGCTCCCAAAGTAACTTTCCAAAAGCATCATGAAAAAAGATTTTCTTATGACTATGGCTCTTGCCATGTCGGTTTTGCCCGGTTTTTCTCAGAACGACCCTTCGCAGAGCGGAGTGATAGCGTTGAACCCTGATGAATCTTATCCGGCGGTGTCGACTGTGCCTGTGGTCACACATCAAGGGAAAGCCATATACATTCCCAATGATCTCTGGGGAATGGATCTCAACGACCCTAAATCGAAATGGAGTTTCCACCGGATGGTATCAACTCCCGACGTGGCTCTATTCTGGGCTCCGGAGTTTGGTGACAATATTGCCACAGCCCCCGACCTTGACGGCAACAACATGAAGGTGGACCTTGCCAACCTTATGGGTAAATTGCAGACGTTCTACAACTTTTTCTACAACGACCTCGCGTTTGTGAAAGAGGGGACTAAAGCCGACAAATATAAGATGATGGTTATGCTCGACTATTCGCTCGAAGGCACTGCCTATGGCGGCGACTACGACGGGCAGATAGGGGCGCTCTGGATTGCTCCCAACCGTGTGCAGGATGTGCCTCTCAACTGCATAGCCCATGAGCTCGGCCATTCCTTCCAGCTCCAGATCTCTTGCGACGGCGAGGGCGATGGATGGGGTGGAGCCGGATTTTATGAGATGGCCTCCCAATGGATGCTCTGGCAGGTGAACCCCGACTGGCAGACCGATGAGAATTTCCACCTGAACGCTTTCCGCGACCTCACCCACAAGGCGTTTCTTCATATCGACAACATCTATCATTCCCCCTATGTGCTTGAACTTTGGGGAGAGAAGCATGGCCGTCCATTCATAGCCGAGCTTTTCCGCCAGGGGAAAGTGGGGGAAGACCCTGTGATGACCTACATGCGCCTTACGGGCATGGGGCAGAAAGAGTTTAACGACGAGATGTGGCATAACTATGCCCGCCTCATAAACTGGGATATTGACCGCGTGCGAGATAACGCGCGTCAGTATGCCAACCAATGGCATACTAAACTCGTCGACGCCGGAGGAGGCTGGCAGCGTGTGGCCCCGGAGAATTGCCCGGAGAATTATGGCTTCAATGCAATCGCGCTTCCCGTGCCTGAAAAGGGCGGAAAGGTGAGTGTGGATTTCCGTGGCGAGGCCGGTCGCAAAGGTTATTTCACCTTCAATAAGGATAAGGCAGGCTGGCGCTACGGCATTGTTGCCGTCGACAGCGAAGGTAACAGCCATTACGGAGAGATGATGTCGGCCTCGAAAGGGAAAGTGAGCTATACAGCCCCAGCCGACAAAGAAATCGAGCATCTCTGGCTCGTGGTGAGCGGCGCCCCTACAGAGCATTGGCGCAACATCGACGGAGAAGAGAACCCCGGCGATGCGCAGTGGCCATATTCAATAAAAGTGAAAAGTTATTGACAAGTCTAAGTTGTTGTTGTATAGATTATTGTGAAAGTTATTGACAGTAATGGAGTCCCGAACTGTCAATAACTTCTGCAATAACTGTCGATTCTAATTGATATTTTTGAAGAATCAATCATTTAACACCGATTCACATCAGGCATAATCCTTAATTTTCCAGTCACCATGAAACGATTGATTTTATTGCTCATGCTTCTGCCTTTCTTTGCGACAAAGATGCGGGCGGATTTTCATGCTCCGGAATTTAACTTCCTGCATTACACCACTGAAAACGGGCTGCCGTCGAACTGTGTGCGCGACATTGTGCAGGATAGCGACGGCTTTATGTGGTTTGCAACAGATGGCGGCCTTGTTAGATTCGACGGATTGGCGACAAGAGTATTCACTCCGCTCATGGATGACGGGCTGGAGCGCGACATATTCATCATGTCGGTGTGTCGCTATGGCGAAAAACTTCTTGTAGGCACCGACCACAGGGTGTATGTCTATAATCCTGAAATGGAGTGCCTTGCCCCGTTGGAAGTGAAATATCCCGAGAGTATAGGCGAAAGGATTTCAGGCACAGTTCACGATATAAGCGCGGATTCAAACGGAAATATATGGGTTTCGGTCGGAGGAAAGGGTGTGTTCCGCGTTTCAAAAGAGGGGGAGGCCACAGGCTATTTCGCTTTTCCGGAGGTTCAGAATTACATAGGGATGGTCTATGTCGACAGCAACGACTCTGTGTGGTGTGTGAGCAATGTCGATTATGGCGGCGTCTACAGATATGACAGGAACGTAGGCAAGTTCATGCCGTTCGTAATCACTATCGACGGGGTAAGGGAGCCTTTGGGCGGTATGGCCATATCGTCAGACAGCCACGGCGATTATTGGCTGGGCACATGGAACAAAGGGCTTGTAAAGTTTAATGGGAGAACCGGGGAAGGGAAAAAAATGATGACTGAAAATGCCTCGGTCGGGGCTTTGCATGTGCATGCAGTCACGCAGTATTCCCCGACAATGCTGCTTGTGGGCTCTGACAGCGGCCTTACGCTCGTGGATATGAACACGGGCGAAAGCAAGGTGTATGGCTATGACGAGCTGAATGCGGAGAGCCTTAACGATAAATTTGTGTATAAAGCGGTGGTCGACTCTGAGGGGGGGTTATGGGTTGGAACATATTACCGGGGCGTGAACTACCTCAGACCCGGCTCGCAGCGTTTCCGCCGGTGGTATCATTCGCGTTTTGCCAACTCCGTGAGCGGGAATGTGGTGGTGAGGCTCTGTGAAGACAACAGCGGATTCATATGGATCGGCACCGCTGACGGCGGCTTGTGCCGTTATGACCCGGAGAACCAGGTGTTTCGCAGCTATCCTTTGTCCGGCTCCCGCGACCCGGAAAATGTGAACGCGCTTTGTGCCGACGGCAACAAGATATGGGTAGGCACTTACACCAAGGGGGCCGGGGTGCTCGACGCGTCAACCGGCTCGTGGCATCGAATACCGGTGGACGGGGAGACCTACTCAAGCTGCTATGCCATACATAAGGATTCAAAGGGGAGGATATGGATGGCGTCCTCTGAATGGCTTGCGAAATATAATCCGGAGAAAGATCTGTTTGAGAGGATATGCAATCTGAAAGCATGGATTAATGACATTGACGAAGACAGAGACGGAAATCTTTGGATATGCACACAGGGAAAGGGTCTTTTCCGTTATGACCCGGAGACCGGGACTTATGAAAACTACAGGGCCACCGGAGAGCCGGACGCGCTTCCCCACGACCATGTGAACGGGGTTAAGATCGACAATGAGAATGTGGTGTATGTGGCCACGACTTACGGTGTGTATGTGTATGACCGGGCCGGAAATATTTTTAAAAGGGTCAACAATTCAAACGAGCGGTGCATAGTCCATTCTATTGAAAAATCGGGCGACGACCTTTGGTTCTCGACAATGTCAGGGCTTGTGAACCTTAAACCCGACGGATATTCGCGCACATACACCCGCCTTGACGGACTCAGCGACAACCAGTTTATTCCCGGGGCGTCGCTCCATGCATCCGACGGGAAGATTTATTACGGCACGATACATGGTTTCTGCATGGTCGACCCGATGGAGGTGCGCAGCAAGGGTAAGGCTCCTGTGATCAAATTCACAGGACTCGACATTGTGAACCGCAATGTGAGTGTGGGCGACCCCCGTCTCCCATCGTCGCTCAACAGCATCGACAGGCTTGTGCTCACACATGCCGACCACACGTTCAGCGTCTATTTCTCGGCTCTTAGCTACGCCAATCCCGGCGGCAACACCTACAGGTATCGTCTTGAGGGTTTCGACAAGGCATGGCACGACGCCGGAAAGGAGAACCGCGCCACATATTCCAACCTTCCTCCGGGGACCTACACGCTGCGCGTAAAGGCCGCCAATAGCGACGGTGTATGGAATGAGGAGGGCATAGCCCTTAAAATAGAGGTGAAGCCGGCATGGTATGCCTCCGCACTGATGAAGGCGCTTTATGTGATTCTCGGGGCGGCGCTGCTTTTGCTTGGCGTGCGCTACACGCTGTGGCGCATGGAGCGTCATCACATTGTGGAACTCGACCGAATTTCGAGCAACAAGGAGAAAGAGATGTATCGCTCCAAGCTGAGTTTCTTCACAGTGGTGGCGCATGAGATACGCACCCCGGTGTCGCTCATCATAGGGCCGCTGGAGAAGATTTTGGAGTCGTCGGAAAAATTCAGCCCGGCTGTGAAAGATGATTTGCATGTGATAGACCGCAATGCCCGCAGGCTGTTGTCGCTCGTCAATCAGTTGCTCGACTTCAAGAGGGTGGAAGACAACGCATTGCCGGTCGGATTCCGTCATGAGAAGATTGTGCCGCTTGTGGAGAGCGTGGTAGAGAGGTTCCGCCCCTCTGTGGAGCATAATGGAGGAACGCTCACAACCGATTTCCCCGACAAGGATCTCACGGTAGATGTCGATCCCGAGGCAGTGACAAAGCTTGTGAGCAATCTGCTTAACAACGCGAGGAAATTCACAAAAGACTCGATTCATGTGGAGTGCCGACTGTTGCCTGGCGGGCATCAGTTCATGATCAGTGTAGCCGACAACGGGATAGGAATCAAGAAAGAGAACCGCGACAAGATTTTCAAGCCGTTCTTCCAGATTCTCGACAATATCAATGAGTCGAAAGGTGGCACGGGTCTCGGCCTCTCGATTGTGAAGAGCGTGGCCGACGCGCATGGAGGCACAATCAATGTGGAGAGCACGCCCGGCAAGGGGTCGAAGTTTATAGCCGTTCTCCCTGTGAGCCATGAGAATGTGGTCCCGGCTGAAGAGCCTATGGAGAGCTCCGGCGATGACGCGGCTATGCTGCATCATCATGAAGAGCCAGACCCGGGCGCCAAGCCGGCGCTGCTTGTGGTTGACGATAATGAGGAGATGGTGAAGTTTATTTCGTCAAGTTTTGAGAGCAATTATGATGTCTTGACGGCTTCCGACGGAAAAGAGGCGTTGAAACGCATGTCGGAAAGGAGTGTGTCGCTTATAATCTGTGACTGGATGATGCCGGTGATGGATGGCGTGGAATTTCTTAAGGCTGTCCGCAAGGATGAGAACTACAGCCATATCCCGTTTGTGATGCTCACTGCCAAGACCGACAATGTGTCGAAGATAGAGACCATGAGATTCGGCGCCGACGCTTATGTTGAGAAGCCTTTCTCAATAGGATTTCTTGAGGCGCGCATCGAGAATCTGCTTGAGATGAGAAGTATGCTCCGCCGGAAGTTTTCAGGCTCTCCGCTCGAGCCGATCACCACTCTTGCCTCTACGCCTGTGGATAATGAGCTCCTTTCAAAACTGCAGGCGCTCATAGAGGAGAATTTCTCAAACCCTGCGTTGAATGTGGATTTCATTGCCGACCATCTCGGAATCAGCCGAAGCGGGCTTTATTCCAAGATACGCACTCTGGCTAATGTCACCCCCAACGAGCTGATACAGATCACGAGGCTCAAGAAGGCGGCGGAATTGCTTGCCGAAGGGAAGTATCGTGTGAATGAGATCTGCTACATGGTGGGCTTCAACAGCAGCTCATATTTCTCCCGCTGTTTCCAGAAGCAGTTTGGAGAGAAGCCGGGAGAGTTTGCCGCCCGGCATCAATGACGCGGAAGCCGCCGGCGTTATTCGCGCCGGCGGGAGAAGTTGTAGCCGTTGAGTGTGTAGTAGCTCCTTTATTTTGGCCTGGCATTTATCGCACGCTTTCCAGCGGTCTTTCGGACATTCGTCGCCGCCGATGTGAATGTATTCGGAAGGGAATGTCTCAGCCACTTCCGTCAGCACATCGTCAAGCAGTGTGTAGACCTTTTCATTGCCTGCGCAAAGCACATCGTCCGCCACTCCCCATATTGTCCAGAGTTCATAGGGGCCGCCGGTGCATCCGAGGTCGGGGTGTGCGGTCAGCGCGGCGAGCATGTGTCCCGGAAGGTCTATTCCCCCTTGCTGCCGGCCGGTATCGACTTGCGCAAAGTCTGGATGCCGTAGAAATTTCCGGCGCAAGAGGCCCCGTCGATTACAATGCCTTCGGGTGACACTGAAATCATATAGGAGTCAGGATTATCCGATTTCAGGAGATTGAAAAGAGAGATGCTGTTTGAATCGCGGGGGGTGGTGGTCACAGCCGGGTCGAGGCCGGTAGACTCTTTAATGTATTCAGCCAGCAGTATGGCATTTTTATGTAAAGATTCATTTCCTTTCTCATAAACGATGACAGTGTTGGCATTTAGCAGGAACGGTTTCTCTTGCGCCACATTAATATGCCGTGGCAAGGGGACCACCTCATAGTTCGCCGTGTTTCCGGCGGCAAGGAGGCCCGACTGAAGCAGCAGGGCCCCCATGCAGATCGATTTGAAAGTGTTGTGATTATTTCTCATGATGAAAAGGTTGAAGTCAGGATTGTTTATTTAAGAAGCGGAAGCCATTCGGCATACCCTTCTGTGTCCATGTCAGATTCGGGTATGAATCGGAGCGAGGCGCTGTTGATGCAATAGCGCAGGCCGCCCTTGTCGCGAGGACCGTCGGGGAAGACGTGCCCGAGATGAGCGTCGCCCAGTTTGGAGCGCACCTCTGTGCGCTCCAAACTGTGGGATGTGTCATTCACCTCTTCAAGGAGGCTTTTGTCGATAGGTTTTGAGAAAGCCGGCCATCCGCACCCCGACTCAAACTTGTCGGTAGACAGGAACAGCGGTTCCCCAGTGGTTATGTCCACATATATCCCCTTGCGGTATTCATCGTTATACTCGTTGGTGTAGGGGCGCTCTGTGGCGGCATTCTGGGTCACTTCATACTGAATCGGGGTGAGCTCCTTTTTCAGTTCCTCTTTTGATTTTTTTACGAAACGCGGCTCCTTTTCAGCCGGCTTCTTGCTGTTGTCGCGCGCATTGCGAGCAAGGGCGAAAAGCGATGGGTCGAGATGGCAGTAGCCGCCGGGATTGTTGTCGAGATAGTCCTGGTGATAGTCTTCGGCCTGATAGAAGTTCTTCAAAGGCATTGACTCCACCTCTATCGGGTCGAGATATTTTAGCGAAAGCTCATGAAGGGCTTCATCTACAACCGGCTTGTCGGCAGGGTCGGTGTAGTATATCCCTGTGCGATACTGTGTGCCACGGTCATTCCCCTGCCTGTTGAGGCTTGTGGGGTCGATGGTCTTGAAATAAAGGCCGAGGAGGAAAGGGAGCGACACCGAGTCGGCGTCATACACCACTTTTACTGTCTCGGCAGCGTCGGTGCGACCTGTGCACACCTCTTTATATGACGGGTTTGGCACAATGCTGTTGGCGTATCCAACTTCAGTGGCAATCACTCCGGGCACAAGTTTAAGGAAATGCTCGGTGCCCCAGAAGCATCCTCCTGCAAGGTAAATGGTTTTCTGATTCATGGCTTTGTTTTGGGGGTTGTCATAAGAAGACTCAGACATTCCGGCCGCTTGTTGTGTGGCGGCATGTCCTGTGCATCCCGCCGGCAGGCAGGATGCAACGGCAATGAAAGATAACGTTGCACCTTTAGCGGCAACACGCAGAAAATTTATCATACGTTTCATATTATAACAACTCAAAATGAGTTATATTGTTTAAACACACAGCAATATTGATGGCGACACGGCGTTTTTATTTTATCCGTTCATCTGCTCCCGAACATTGCCGGAATGCCGATGAATCATTGCCCGGGCAGGGTGATACGGAATCAGACCAGGCGAATAACCTACCTTGTAAAATAACCCACATTCCGCAGGGCTAATCCAAGCCCCTGCACATTGAGAGAGGGTGAATCAAATCGCGAAGATTTGATTCACCCTCTCTCCTTATAATCTTATAATTTTAAGATAGTTTTATATTTTTAAGTTCACAAGCACATAAGTAAACAGGAATAATCAATTATAAACCGAAACTTATAGAAAAACTTGTAATGCCATGCGAAAATACGGATATATATGTGTATATTTGCATATCGGAAACGGCGAGTTCCGAACCGGTGGTTTCCGAACTATATGTTTCCGGATTGATGGTTTCTAAAACGGTATTTTATAATATTTGTGCAGATGAAATTTTTCGACAGAGCTCGGCGCCTTCGACAGGTTGCGTGAGCCGGTAAGGCGTGACTACACCACATTCTCCGACTAGACAAGTAAATTAGGCGATAAGAGACAACAGAAAACTACATCAATTATAATTTTGACAACAGTTCCGAACCTGTCATCACCTCCATTCTGGAGAATGCAAACAATTTATTGTCGAGGTCTTTCAGAGATGCTCCAATGTGATATACGGTTTCATCAATAATCAGGAAGCGATCATGGGCTTTGGTATACTTGTGTAGAGTCACACCCGGATACTGTTTATTATGTTTCTCCACATCCTGGCTGAGCTGCTTGGAAATTTGCCCGTCATAAATATCAACCATAACGCCCGACGCACGTTTGGACAACTGTACAAGTACAGTATCATCAATATAATTGTCGATTACCACAATCCGATGTTTCGCCCCTCTAATTTTGCCCATTGGCGAAACTGAATACCTCTTATGGTACTTACGCGATAACCCACAGAGATTATTACATCAAGATTGAAGAATTCGAGAGTTCTTGTCACACTCCGATTCCCTTCCTGACGAACTGTTCGGAATTTCCGAACGGTTGCCTCTTTAAGTAATTCTCCAGACTCAAATATATGTTTCAAATGCTCGCTTATATTGGCCTTGCTGCTGGAAAACAACTCAACTATCTGAGCCTGCGTAAGCCACACTGATTCATCCTCCACTCTTACATCAAGAGCGAGAGTATCATCAGGCTGATAGAGTATGATTTCATTTGCATTATTTTCTTTCATCTTGCAAATTTAGTGAAACATTCTCAAATAAAACCAATTTTAGAAACAGATACTTAACGCTATATTGCAAATGTTTAAGATTGGTCATATATTCAGGAAGCATATTAAAATTTAAGTTTCGCCAGCTTAGCTGGCGAAACTTAAATCATTTATTTTTGAACACTACTTACCGATTATTTTTTGTGGGCTACGGCTGCCTCCTCGATGGGCAGGCATGCCTTGTAGTTCTCGATGTAGGCGTTGAAGCCGGCCACCTCTTCCTCTGTCGGGGCGATGCTTGTGCCGGTGTTGCCGCCAAACACTTCCATCTCCAGATAGTCGGCAAGGTTGCGGTCGTTGGTGTTGTTCACAAGGAACCCGGCCAGCAATGCCATGCCCCATGCGCCACCTTCGCCTGCGGTCTCCATCACGGAAATCGGGGAGTTGAGAGCGGCGGCAAGTATGCGCTGTCCCACGCCCGGAGTCTTGAAGAGGCCGCCGTGGCCGGTGATGCGGTCAACCTTGATTTTCTCTTCGTTGAAGAGAATGTCGTTGCCGATTTTCAGACATGCCACAGCCGCGTTGATGTTGGCGCGCATGAAGTTTGCAAGATTGAAGCGGTTGCCGACGGTGCGCACAAACAGCGGGCGACCCTCCTGAAGCCCTGTGATAGGCTCGCCGGAGAAATAGTTGTAGGCCATGAGTCCGCCGCAATCTGCATCGCCGGTGAGGGCGTTGTTGTAGAGAGTGCTGAAAATCTGGTTCATGTCTACAGGCACTCCGAGAAGCTCGGTGTATTCTCGGAAGATTCCCACCCACGCGTTGAGGTCGGATGTGCAGTTGTTGCAATGCACCATAGCCACGAGGCTGCCGTCGGGTGTGGTCACCATGTCAATCATCTCGTAAGGCTTGCTCAGCTCTTTCTCAAGCACAATCATGGAGAAAGAAGATGTGCCGGCAGAGACATTTCCGGTGCGCTGTTTCACAGCGTTGGTTGCTGCCATGCCGGTTCCCGCGTCACCTTCAGGAGGACACACAGGCACACCGGGTTTCAGAGTGCCGGAGATGTCGAGCCTCTTGGCGCCTTCTTCGGTGAGGCGTCCGGCTTCCTCTCCCGCCACAAGCACCTTCGGAAGAATCTCTTCGAGAGTCCAGCTGAAGCCCTTGTCGGCAATCAGTTTGTCAAACTTCTCGATCATGTCCTTGCAATAGTCCTTGGTTTCGGGGTCAACAGGAATCATGCCCGAACCGTCGCCTATGCCAATCACCTTCTCGCCTGTGAGCTGCCAGTGGATGTAGCCGGCGAGAGTGGTTAGGAAGGCCATGTCTTTCACATGCTCTTCGCCGTCGAGTATAGCCTGATAGAGGTGGGATATGCTCCAGCGCAGAGGTATGTTGTAGTTAAACAGTTCGGAAAGCATGGCTGCAGCCTCGCCGGTGTTGGTGTTGCGCCAGGTGCGGAAAGGTGCGAGCATGTTGCCGTTCTTGTCAAACGGCATGTAGCCGTGCATCATAGCGCTGACGCCGATTGCGGCGAGCTGCTGAAGCTCCACGCTGTAGAGAGCCTGCACGTTGGCGCGGAGGTCGCGGTAGCAATCCTGCACGCCAAACCAGATTTCTTCGAGGCTGTATGTCCAGAACCCGTTTACGAGCTTGTTCTCCCACTCATGGCTACCCTGGGCGATAGGGTTGTTGCTTTCGTCGATGAGCACCGCTTTGATGCGGGTAGAGCCAAACTCTATGCCGAGTATGGCTTTCCCCGCCTCAATGGTGGCTTTTGCTTTTTCAGTCATGGCCGGAGAGATTAGCAGAGCGACTTGTTGAGCATATAGTAAACCTCATTCCAGCGGAGCTCGTTCTTGAACGCCGGGATTGTGGTGTGGGCATTGATGTGGGCCATCTCTATGCCTGCGATCTCAGCGTAGTCTTCCCAATATTCGGGAGTGAGCTCGTAAGAGAAGCAAGAGTGGTGGGTGCCTCCGGCAAGAATCCACGCTGCGGCGCCGGTCTCGAAGTTGGGCATTGGAATCCAGAGAGCGGAAGCCACGGGGAGTTTGGGAAGCGGTTTAGACTTGATGCACTCCACATCGTTGGCGATGAGGCGGAAACGGTTGCCGAGATCTACTACAGTTGCAGTCACGCCGGGGTTCGGGCGAGAAGTGAACACAAGGCGGGCTGTGAGGCTCTTGCGGATGCCGATGCCAAGGAAGTGAACTTCCAGGCGGGGTTTCTCCTCAGCGATGAGGGGGCACACCTCAAGCATGTGGGCCTGGAGGATAGAGCTGTCCTTGCCGTCGAAGTTGAGAGTGTAGTCCTCAAGGAAAGAGCATCCCTTGCCTTCCGACATCACCCACACTGTGCGATAGAGGGCAGCGCTCTTCCAGTCGCCTTCTGCGCCGAAGCCGTAGCCTTCAGCCATGAGGCGCTGAGAAGCGAGACCGGGAATCTGGTCGAAGCCTACAAATTTCGGGTCGTTGATGTCGTTAGTGCCGAGGTCGTCGAAGTTGGTTGTGAAGCCCTTGGCGCCCTTTGCAGTGAGGATTGCGCGGAGAGCGAGCTCGGCGTGAGCCGCGTTCCAGATCTTCTTGTATTCCTCTGTGGCGGGGTCCTTGAGATTGTCAGCCACAACATATTCGTTGAAATAAGTCTCTACGAGAGCCTTGATTTCTTCATCTTTTACTTTCTTGAAATACTCCATGAGCTCGCTCACCGGAGTGTAGTCCACATGGTAGCCGAGACGCTGTTCAGCCTCAACCTTGTCGCCGTCAGTCACAGCCACATTGTTCATCTGGTCGCCGAAGCGGAGAATGAGGCAGTCCTGAGAGTCAGCCCAGGCAGCGGCCACGCGCTCCCACACAGCGATTTTTCTCTGAGCCTCGGGGTCTGTCCAATGGCCCACAACCACTTTGCGGCGGATGCGCATACGTGTGCAGATGTGTCCGAACTCACGGTCGCCATGAGCGCTCTGGTTGAGGTTCATGAAGTCCATGTCCATGTCGTTCCATGGAATTTCGGCATTATACTGGGTGTGGAAGTGGAGCAGGGGCTTGTTGAGCTGCTGAAGTCCGCGAATCCACATCTTGGCGGGTGAGAAAGTGTGCATCCATGTGATTACGCCGGCACACTTCGGGTCGTTGTTGGCGGCGAGCATGATTTCGCTCACTTCCTTTGATGAGTTGGCGGTGCCTTTGTAGACCACCTTTATAGGGAGGTTTCCTGAGTTGTTAAGACCCTCCACCATTTCGCGAGAATGTGCGTCAACTTTCACAACGGCATCGCCTCCGTAGAGGAGCTGGGCGCCGGTCACCCACCATATTTCATAATTATCAAACATAATCTTAAAGGTTAATTATCAGTTAGGTTAATTTAATATTTTTAATTCACTCGAGTTATTTCTGGCCGTAATATGCGTTGGGGCCATGCTTGCGGCTGAAATGTTTCTCCACGAGGAGCGGATTCATGGTCAGCGCAGGATTGACTGAGAAGGCAATGAAAGCCATCTTGGCCACCTGTTCGAGCACAACGGCGTTGTGCACAGCTTCATGAGGGTCTTTCCCCCATGTGAACGGGCCGTGGTTGCTTACGAGCACTCCGGGAGTGTGCACAGGGTTCAGGCCTTCGAAAGTCTCCACAATCACGTTGCCGGTTTCAAGCTCATATTCCCCTTTCACCTCTTTCTCGGTCATGGGGCGTGTGCAAGGCACGGCGTCGTGGAAATAGTCGGCATGTGTGGTGCCGATGTTGGGGAGGTCGCGCCCGGCCTGCGCCCATGCGGTGGCATAGGTGGAATGAGTGTGAACCACGCCGCCGATTTCCGGGAATGCGCGGTAGAGAGCAAGATGGGTGGGAGTGTCGGAAGAGGGTTTGAGATTCCCTTCCACAACCCGGCCGGTGGCAAGGTCTACCACTACCATGTCTTCAGGTTTCATGTTGTCATAGCTCACGCCTGAAGGCTTGATTACGACAAGTCCTTTTTCGCGGTCTATTCCGGAGACATTTCCCCAGGTGAAAATCACCAGGCCGTGAGCCACAAGTTCAAGATTGGCTTTGCAGACCTCTTCTTTAAGTTTTTCAAGCATTTTACTGCGGTTTTTCTGAATTTGAAAAATGTTGTTTTTTTTAATCAGCAGGGTTGCCCTGCATAGCGGTAAAGGCGTGCCCCACGTTTTGAAGATTCCTTGTCGATAAGGTCGGTAGCGATTATTTCGGGATTATCAGCTATCCGTTTTCGGAAATTTCTTTTGTCGAGAGTCTTTCCAATCACAGACTCCACAAGTGTCTGCAGCTGAGTCATGGTGAACAGGTCGGGCAGCAGATTGAAAGCAAGCGAGTCGGTGAGTATTTTTTTTCGCATCACAGTCAGTCCTCTGTCAATCATCCGAGGGTGGTCGAATCCGAGTTCCGGGAGATTATTTACATCCGTCCACACTGCTTTGTGGCTTTTCACAGCCTCGTTGTCGATGTCGGCTATGTTGAGAAGGGCGAAATATGCCACAGAGATCACACGGGCGCCGGGGTCGCGGTTGATGTCGCCGAAAGTGCCGAGCTGGCGAATGAATGAATTGTCGATTCCCGTGAGCTCACGCAACACGCGGCGTGCCGCGTGGTCTACGCTCTCCTTCTCACCCACAAACCCTCCGATGAGCGACCATTTCCCCTTTTCAGGCTCGAAATCTCGCTTCACAAGCAATATCTTCAAAGCCCCGTCGATTACGGTGAAGATAATGCAGTCTACAGCCACATGAAATTTCGGAATCTTTATGTAGGCACTTGATTTAACAGTCATATCTGTCGATCTTCGTGTAGGTATGCCCTTTGTTTTGTTTTCTGCAGGGCCGGCTCAGGGCCGGCCCTGCAGAAAACGGGTTTTATACAAGAGTGGAGAGTATTACCAGAAATAGATGTAGAACGCTGCTGTGATGCCGAGGATGATGATAGTGTTGATCATATCCCACATGTTCCAGCTCTGGCGTGTGGCCAGTCTCTGCTCGGGTGTGGACGTGCCGAACACGAGGCCCTGGATCTTTGCAGGATCGGGAGCCTTGGTGCAGAGGCTCACCACAAACACCACTGCGAGGCAGAAGAGGAGCATCCATCCGCAGAAGAAGAGCCAGTTGCAATCATAGAACAGATACTGGAACCAGCTTGACTCTGCGCCGGGCATTGCTTCAGCGTTGCTGTAGTAGATTTTCGCGCCGAGGCGTGTGCAGCCGATGATAAGGCCGGAGATAAGTCCCCACATGCCGCCTTGTGCAGATGTGCGCTTCCAGACAATACCCATAAGGAAGGCGGCTGCGATGCCCGGAGCGAGCACTGACTGCACGTCTTGCAGGTAAAGGTATAGAACGTCGCCCACAGAACGCATTACGGGAATCCAGAGGATGCCGAGAATCACGATTATTACAGTTGCTGCCTGGCCGATGGCCACGAGCTTCTTAGGAGGCGTGTTGGGCTTGAAACGCTGGTAGAAGTCGATTGTGAAGAGGGCTGAAGATGAGTTGAAGAGAGAAGCGAGTGAACTCATGAGGGCTGCGAGGATGCCGCAGACGATAAGGCCTTTCACACCGGCCGGGAGGAGTTTGGCCACAAGTGTGGGGAACGCGGCGTCGCTGTTGGGCAGGCCGTTGGGAAGAAGAGGAAGGAATGAACCCATCTTCTGGTGAAGAGCGAATGCGATCATGCCCGGAATGAGGAACAGGAACACGGGGAGAAGCTTGAGGTAGGCTCCGAAGATTGTGCCTCGGCGGGCCTCTTTCTCGTTCTTGCCTGAAAGCACGCGCTGCACGATAAACTGGTCAGTACACCAATACCAGAAGCCGATCACGGCAGAGCCGATAAGGGCGCCGAGCCAGGGGTATTGCGCGTCGTTGTTGTCGCGGATAAGGTTGACCATCGTGTCGCCATATTCGTTGACTTTCACGGCGGAGCATATGCGCATCATCTCGTCCCAGCCGCCAAGTTCCTTAAGGCCGAGCACAAGGATGATGATTGAGCCAAGCAGAAGGATAGGGGTCTGGAGCACAGAAGTGTAGAGCACAGATTTCATGCCGCCTATAATTGTGTAGATAGCGGTGATGATCACCAGTCCTACGGCGGCAATCCAGAAGAAGTCTATTCCCCAGAGTGTCTCGATGCCGAACACCTGCTGGAACACGAGTCCGCCGGCGTAGACAGTCACGGCCACTTTTGTGAGCACATAGCTGATGAGCGAAATCACAGAGAGGATTGTGCGCGACGCCGGGTTGAAGCGGCGTTCAAGAAACTCCGGCATGGTGATCACCATGGAGCGTGTGTAGAAAGGCACGAACACCCAGCCGAGGAGAAGGATCATCCATCCCTGAATCTCCCAGTGAGCCATGGCCATGCCGCTTGACGCACCTGAGCCGGCGAGGCCGATAAGGTGCTCTGATCCGATGTTAGAGGCAAAAATTGATGCGCCGATGGCAATCCATGTGGCATCTTTGCCTCCGAGGAAGTAGTCGGCGGCGTTGTCCTGCTTCTGGCGCATTACCCACCAGATCACAGCGACGAGGGCAAGCACGAATATGCCGATTACTACCCAGTCTAAGGTTTGCATAATAGTTAGGTTTTAGGTTTATATTGTGTTGATTGGTTTGTCCCGGTTATTTCACGGAGAATTTGTAGATGCAGTGAGAATTGTAGGTCTCCCCGGGGTTGAGGCGCACTGAAGGCCACTGCGGCTTGTTGGGGGAGTCGGGGTAGTGCTGGCTTTCGAGGCAGATTGCTGCATGCTGGTTGTAGGTTATCCCTTTCTTGCCTGTGGCGGTGCCGTCGAGGAAGTTGCCTGAATAGACCTGCACTCCCGGTTCGTCGGTAAACATCTCGAGGAGAATCCCTGAGGCAGGACTGTAGAGCTCCACTGCCGGGGTGTTGATGTCGCCCTTGGTGTCGAGCACAAAGTTGTGGTCATAGCCGTTGCCGTTCTTGATCTGCTCGTTGTCGAAATCCTTGATGTTTTCACCCACAGGGCGTGCGTTGCGGAAATCGAAGGGAGTGCCTTCTACGGCGGCGATCTCGCCGGTGGTCATATAAGTGGAGTCAACAGGTGTGTAGCCCGATGCGTTCACCTTCATCAAGTTATCGGTGATGGCGTGTGTGGGGTCGCCTGAAAGATTGAAATATGAGTGGTTGGTTAGATTTACGATGGTAGGTTTGTCGGTGGTTGCAGAGTAGGCAATGTCGAGAGCGTTGTCGCCTCGGAGAGTGTATGTCACCTGAGCCTTGATATTGCCGGGGAATCCGTTGTCGCCGTCGGGAGAGTCGATAGTCAATACAAGAGTGGAGTCGTTGGGCTGCTGTGCCTTATACACGCGATATTGCCATCCGAGGTCGCCCATCTCGCCGCCCCCGTGGAGGCAGTGGCCGAAGTTGTTCTGAGGAAGCTGCACGGTGTCGCCGTCAATCACGAATCTTCCCCGGTTGATGCGGTTTGCATAGCGCCCGATAGAGGCTCCGAAGTCAGAGAGATTTGTCTCAGGGAGATAAGCCTGGATGCTGTCGAACCCGAGCACCACGTCCTGGAAGTTGCCCTCCTTGTCAGGCACCATCATCGACACGAGGCGTCCGCCAAAGTTGGTTATGCAAGCCTCGGCGCCGTTGGCGTTGACGAGAGTGTAGAGTGCGGTTGAGTCGCCTCTTACTTCAGATTTGAATTTCTCAGGGTCCAGGCCAGACTTTGTCAGTTTAACACTTTCGATCCGGTTTCCGCATGCGACGAGGGAAAGAAGTGCTCCCGCTGCCGCTGCCACTCTTAGTTGTTTCATGAAAGGTTATTTTTAGTGAATGGTTACAATTTGCCTTTATGATTCGCTTATAAAGCAGATTTTGTATTTTGAGTGTAAAATTAACACTCATTAATCCCCGGTGCAAGAGTTTGAAATATGTTATAAAACATAAAATTGCCAAAATATTCCAATATGACCAAAAATAAGAAAATTAGAACAATTTGTCGTCGGTAAATTCTTTCAGCAAAGGAGTGTCGCGCTCTAAATTATAACTGCGCCCGGAGAGGGGGCGCAGTTATAATAAATATGAGTAAGAACGATGTCAGGCAGCGAGCCAGACGATAAGGCCGCAGAGGGCGATGTAGAGGATGGAGTAGGGGATGGCTTTGCGCAGGATGGCGTCGTCGGCCCCTTTCATGTCGCAGGCCGCTGTGGCGATGGCTATGCTCTGCGGCGAAATCATCTTGCCTCCCGTGGCTCCCGCCGAGTTGGCGGCGGCAAGCCAGTCGGATTCATAGCCGCTGAATCCGCACACTGTGGTGGAGCCTGTCATGCCTAATTGCCCTGCCACATTGGCCTGGAGCTTGCCGAAGAGTATGTTGGATGAGGTGTCGCTGCCGGTCACAAATGTGCCGATTGCCCCGATGAGGGGTGCGAAGAAGGGATAGAACGAGCCGGACACGGCCACAAGCCCTGCTGCAAGGGCGGCAATCATTCCGCTATAGTTCATAACCGACGCCAGAGAGATAAGGCAGACGATGGTCACAACCGTGAATCGGAGGTTTATGACGGTCTGTGCCATGACTGTTGCCAGTTTCTTAAAGCTCAGCCCCTGGATGGCGCCTCCTATTATGCTGCCCAGGAAGAGCATCAGCGCGGCATTGCTTATCCAGCCGAATTTGAATGTGGATCCGATCACAGGCAGCGGCACCGAGGTGACGAGATGTGATTTCAGGAAGTTGTTGACCGGCGGGCATAATGCGCCGCTCACAAGAATAAACACAAGGATGAGGATATACACGCTCCAGGCTCTGAGCGTCTCCGACATTGTGAAATGTTTTGCGTCGGCCGGCTTCTTTTTGCGGGGCAGGAAACACCTTGAATAGACTATGATTGCCAGGATGGCGGCTATTGAGCCGATGATGGCAGGGGTTTCCGCTCCCAAGAATGTGGCGCACGCGAGCTGCACGGCCAGCGACACTCCGCCCACCCACACTGCCAGACACAGGTTTTTCATCCATGCTTTGCGGTCGGTGAGCACAAGGATTATGAAAGGAATGAGAATGAACAGCGGGGCGAGCTGCAATACGGCGAATGTCGACACCTCGCAGAGTGTCTGCGACGAGGCCACGCCGCCCGGCGAAATCTCATTACAGAGCGTGATTACAGGCACACCTACGGCCCCGAACCCTGTGGCCACAGTGTTGCCGAGCAGGGCCACAAGGGCTGAGAACATCGGTTTGAAGCCAAGACCTATCAGTATGGCCGCCGGAATCGCCACGGCGGTGCCGAATCCGGCCATGCCTTCGAGAAGGCCGCCGAAGCCCCACACCATCATTAGCACAAGCACGCCGCGGTCGTCGGTGAATGATGAGAACTGGCTTTTGATCACCTCTATGGCTTTCGACTCCACAAGCACGTTATAGCTGTAGATGGCCATAAGGATGATGAGCAGAATCGGGAACACCGCTTTCAGCGTGCCTTCCACAAGGCTCCATCCCACAAGGGAGTAAACTGAGTCAGACGCGAATTTTTCGGGAATTATGCCCATTGACGGAGCCGTCCACAGGGTAAGCGCCGCAGTGGCTGCCAATGTGATGAGCGCGCTCTTATAGCCCGACACTTTAAAGCCGAGCATAAGCACGAAGAGGAGCGCGACAGGGAGAATAGAGATTAAGGCATTCATTTGAATCGATTACAAAAGATAGGTGATGAATTATAGTGTTGCAAACCCGATGCGGCGCGGCAATGGCGCAGCCATGACAGCTATTCGCTCTTTACAAGAATCACGGTCATTCCTCGGGCCGCCTGGGCTCCTTGCACAAGCACCTGCGCTATGTCGGCAGTCTTCGAGGGGCCGGCTATGAATGTGCCGAAGCCATAGTCGTTGAAACAGATTTCCCTGTAGGCTTCGTGCATGTTGCTCACCACGCGGTGTTCGGGCAGAATCACCACAAGGTTTTCCGATATGAAGCAGATGTCGCGTTCGCGCATGGTCTGGGGCACCCATATGCTGCCGTTCTCGGCCACTCCGAGCTCTCCTTTCACCACGCCCACGTCTGTGCCGTTGAGCGCCTGGGCGTCAGGCACAAGGTCGGGGTTGAGAGTGGCGGCCTTCACTTCCTTCAGATTGGATGCTATCACCTTTGCCTCAGGGTATGTCTCCTTTATTATAATGTCGGTTTCATCTTTGCTCTTTGCCCTGGCCACATTGCATCCCACAGCCTGCGCCATGGATATGAATTTCTCAAGGGGGTCGGGATAGACAGTCGGGTCGAGGTCGGAGAGTGTGGGGCGAGGAAGCCTCTCCCTGATATTGGCACGGCATCTGCCGATTATTTCATTTTTGCTGCTCATGTGTGTCGCGATGATTTTACTGTTTGCCTTCTTCTTTTTTACGATACTCCTCTATCACCTTGTGGAAAGGTTTCTTGGGGAACTTCATCATTTTGTGGCCGTAGGCCCAGGGGTTGAGGCTGTTTTCCAACAGCCATGACGGCATGGAGTTGAGAATGTGGGCCAGCGATGTGCCGGCGTTATATAGAGAAGGATGATTGAAAACCATGTCAAGCCCCTTGCATATCATCTTCTTCTCCTTGTTTGCCACTCCGAGAGAGTCAAGCTTCTGCCGCCACATATAAATCTGCTCCCCGAGGTTTATTTTCACAGGGCAGGTGCACTGGCAGCTCAGGCAGAGCGTGCAGGCGCTCACGTTGCCGGCATATTCCTTAGGGTTGCGCAGCATTCCGAGGTTTATGCCCAGCGGCCCCGGAATGAAATAGCTGTAGGAATACCCTCCCGACCATCTGTAGACCGGGCATGTGTTCATGCACGAGCCGCAGCGTATGCATTTGAGAGTCTCCCAGTGGTCTTCGTCGGCAAGCCATTCGCTTCTGCCGTTGTCTACGATCACTATGTGCATGTCTGAAGCCTCCGGGCGGTGTTTCCTGAAATGGCTTGTGTAGACGGTGGAGGGCTGTCCTGTGGCAGAGCGGGCCAGCAGGCGCACAAACACCGACAGGGCCTCGTAGTCGGGTATGATCTTCTCCAGGCCGATGGCCGCTATGTGCAGTTTCGGCACAGAGGTAGACATGTCGGCGTTCCCCTCGTTGGTGCAGACCACAATGTCGCCGGTCTCGGCAATTCCGAAATTGGCGCCGGTCATTCCGGCGTCGGCGGTCAGGAATTCGTTGCGGAGGCTCAGGCGGGCCTGGTATGTGAGATATGTCGGGTCGTGGTTCCCTTTCTCGGAGTTCAGTTCCTGCTCGAAGAGTTCGCCCACGTCGTGATGGCTCAGATGGGTGGCCGGCATAACAATGTGGCTCGGTTTCTGCCCCTTGAGCTGGATGATTCGTTCTCCAAGGTCTGTCTCCACCACGTCGATTCCGCGCTCCTCAAGGTAAGGGTTCATCTCGCACTCCTCGGTGAGCATCGATTTCGACTTCACAAGTTTCTTTACGTCGTGGTCTTTAAGAATGGAATATACTATTTCGTTGAATTCCTTCGCGTCTTTGGCCCAGTGCACTTTCACGCCGTTTTTCTCGGCAGCGTCAGAAAACTGTTCGAGATAGCGGTCGATGTTGGTGAGAGTGTGGCGTTTCAGTTCCGACGCTTTAGTGCGCAGGCGTTCCCACTCCGGGAGCTCGTAAGCCATTTTGTCTCTTTTCACCCGCACGCCCCAGAAAGTCTTGTCGTGCCATTTTGCGTAAGTCTGGTTCTCTAAGAACTTCTCCGCCGCTTTGCTGTGTGATGTGCTCATAATCCTGCCGCTAATATTTCAACTACATGTTTGAACTTTATCCCTCCGTCGGTCCCCTCCTTTGCGGCCACTCCGGCCATGTGCATGAGGCAGGAGCAGTCGGCGCCGGTGATATATTCCGCGCCTGTGGCCTTGTGGCGGTCGAGCTTGGCCTGCCCCATCTGCAGGCTCACGGCGGTCTCCTCGATGCTGAACATTCCGCCGAAACCGCAGCACTCGTCAGGGCGCTCCGGCTCCACCACCTCTATGCCCTCCACGAGGCTCAGGAGGTCTTTGATCTTATTATATTTCGGCTCCACATTTTCTGAGGGCGACGACAGGTGGAGCTCCCTGACCCCGTGGCATGAATTATGGAGGCTCACTTTGTGGGGGAATCTGCCGAGAGGTTTGTCAGGTCTCAGCACATCGTGAATAAATTCCACCACATCCATTGTGTTGGCGGCAATTTTGCATTCGTGCTTATTCTCTCCTAACAGGTGGGGGTATTGAAGCCGAATAAAGGCAGTGCACGACACCGACGGGGCCACTACATAATCGAAGCCGGCGAACATGTCGCGATATTTGCGGGCGAGAGGCTCTGCCTCCTGCTCGAAACCTGCATTTGCCATAGGTTGGCCGCAGCAGGTCTGGCCTGTCGGATATGTCACGTCCACTCCGAGATGTCGCAAGAGCTTGTATGTGGCAAGTGCCGCGTCGGGAAACACGGCATCTACATAACATGGTATGAATAAGCCTACTTTCATAGAATCAGTTTTAGGTTAAATCCTCTCCTGAATGTGGAATACGGAAAGGAAATACAATGAAACAAAAAAAGAGTTATTTAATTATAACAAATATTCTTTCGTTATTGTTTAAAATGTAAATAAAAATATTTTTCACGGCGGGATAATTTGCTAATTCTGGTTAAATGGTTGACAAAATGTAATAATATGAGATTTTGTAGCTATCTGTAATGTCTCTATTCCGTGGCGCGAATGTTCAAAAAGTCTTAATTATATGTCGGAAAGGATTATTCGTTGTCGTTTTTAGCTTTTTGTTTGCCCAATTACAAATTAATACGTATATTTGTGAAATAATTCGGCATTCATGTGCTTTTGCCGGATTGAGAATTTCTAATTAATACCAATTCCAATGAAACAATCAACAAGACTTCTCGCCGCGGGAGCATTCCTCATGTTGGCGGGACAAGCCTTTGGAGAGGAAGTGGAGCTGCAGATTGTAGGTAACAATGCCGACGGCGAGCCCGTTTCGACAGTGAGCGTTAACCTCGACAGCAAGATCCGCTTCACATCGGAGGGCGTGGATGTCTACAATGGTGAGACATTGACAGGGGTATTCGGATATGTCGACATCAACAATCTGACGTTCCGTTACCACAAAATCACCGGAGTGGGATCTACAATCGCGGATTCAGCGTTGCGCTTGCGCAGAAATCCTGTGGAAGAAACCCTCGAACTCGAAGGATTCACCGGCGACCCTGTCGCCTTGGTGGTGACAGACCTTAAAGGTGCCGTGAGAGCAGAAATCGCAGAATGGAACGGGGAGGCTGTGCCTGTGGGCTCGCTTGCTCCCGGCCTCTATTTCGTAACAGTAAACAAAACCACTCTTAAATTCATCAAGAAATGAAAAAATACCAGATACTTCTTGCTTCCTTGCTGACTGCCACAGCCGCTTTTGCGCAGACTGAGTCCATCGGGGAGGCTCCTAACCGTATCCTTGTGACCAATGCAAACGGCAACTACAAGGGCTTCGTAATTGACCATCTTGACGCAATTAACTTTGCAAGAGTTGACGGCGAGGTGCTTGCCAAGGTAGAGGTGAACGAGGTTGCAACCGATTCACTCAGACTGACAGTGAAGCGCACTCCTGACTGCCAGTATTATAAACTGGCTGTTATCTCTCAGACAATCGCCAATCAGATGCCCAATGATTTGAGCGCTATCAGTTATATCAA
Organism: Muribaculaceae bacterium; assembly: GCA_009775365.1. Lineage (GTDB taxonomy): Bacteria > Bacteroidota > Bacteroidia > Bacteroidales > Muribaculaceae > Lepagella. The sequence continues at coordinate 6,780 of VSPM01000002.1, read as the reverse complement.
CTCTATGCCGTCGTCTATGGTGCCTGTGCTATATGAGGATTTCGACAACGGTCTCCTCTCCGGCATTACGCTCCAAGCTGATAGCGATTATGCAATCATGACAGTGGGTTTTGATAATTATGGTGTTGAAGCCGGTGTGTTCAGATGCGATTTCTCTACACCCGCTCCCGTGATTGTCGGCAATCCCCAGGTGGAGGCAGAGGTGGTAGACACTCGGCTCGACTCTTTCACAATCTCTTTCACTCCTAACGACGATGTGCAGTCTTACTGGTGTGTGGCCGGAGAAAAAGGGGTAATGCAGAGCCAGTATGAGATGTTCGGCCCGATGTTCGGCTTTGCCAACTTCAACCAGATGATTCAGCAATGGGGCATAGAGCGCAAGGGTCCGACGGATAATACATGGAAAGACATGGCTCCGAATACAGAGTTTGAGGTGTTTATCGCCATGACTGACGCCAACGGCAATTTCGCTCCTTATAAGGTGGTTGAAGTTTCAACACTTAGCTTGGGCGGTCCCGGCGAGGCTTATGTGGAAATAGACCTCAGCTCATATGAGCTTCAGGACTGGGATGACGAGATGCTTCCGACTCAGTGCATACAGTTCGACCCCAACGATCAGTCAAGCTGCTATCGTTTCGGAGTGTATGACGCCGCTACATATGACGAAAATCCCGAAGAATACAAGGCTTATCTCTGCAGCGATCCTTCGATGCCTACGGTAAATTGGTTCTTCTACGATCCGATTGAGGCTGAATACCAGATCAATCCCTCTACAGAGTGTGTGGCTATAGCTGCTGCCAAGAACATCAATGGCGAATGGGGCAAGGTGAACGAGTTTCGTTTCACAACTCCCGACGAATGTGAAGGCTATGAGTCTGCCTCTGCTCCGGCATTCAAGGGCGTAGTGCCTCGCATTTCTCCGAAGAAGGCTGAATTCATTCAGAATGGCGTTATTCCGAAGTTGCCCACTCCCAAGATGGTTGAACTTAAATAAAGTTATATATAATTCATAAACAGGCCCTCGCTTGGAGTTCTGCTCCGGGCGAGGGCTTATTTTTTATGATTGCTTGATTATTGTGCAAAGATAGTTCAATTGTTTGGTTAATTGCGTGGAAATAATGTGTTATGCAGCATGAAATGCGCGCTCCCTGAGCACGCCACAACTGAACATAAGCCAAATGTCGATAAGGAGCAGCACACTTTGCGTGCTGCTCCTTATTCGAGTTATCTGATTACTACTTTATTTGAGTTATCTGATTTTTACTTGTTTTTCTTATCGGATTGCTACTTTGTGGGTGGATGCGAAGCCGCCAGCGGCGATGGCCTTTACGATGGCTATGCCTCGGTAGCCGTTGGCGAATAGTGAGTTGCCATTGGAGGTGGCTATGCGCTTGCCGTCGGCTGTGAATAGCTCCATGGCGGCTACGTCGGAGCCTGCGGCGAACACTGTGCCGTTTGCTGCCCATACTTTTGTTCCGTTTACAGCCACCTCGGCCACGCCCACATTCTGGTCAATCTTGAAAGCGGGTGAAATGTGCTGAACCATCTCGTTTCCGGCCTTGTCTGTAAGAGTGAAGCGGATGTCATACCATCCGTTGGAAGACGGGATCGACACATCGGCGAGCGATCCGCGATAGAAGTAACCGAACCCCGGCATATAGTAATTCTCCGGAATCTCCTCCACCTCGAGGGGCAGGAAGGCATCCTCACCGTAAGGCGCATACTCCACCTTCACCTCAGCCTCATCGCAAGTGTAATACCTATTGCCACCAGTGTTAACCCAGTTAAAATCACCGGCAGAAAATTCGATTATGCCGTCTTCGCCTGTTTGGAAACGATCTGTAATAACTCTGTCAGTGTTCTTGAAAATAAGCATCTGCGTTGTAGGGGTACAGAGGTCTTCGTTTCGTTCGTCAACTTTGATAGAAGTTATATTGAATCCGGGGATAGTTTCATCCACAAGCACATTTCTATTTGTGAAAGTAGCCTCGATAATACCTTTCTCATGCCCATTGGTAGAATTATCATAACACCAGTCAGAGATGTTATCTCCATTGAAATTATCAAATACCTTTACTCCATTTATATTAACTATTGTTTCGAGGTTCCATTGGTCACAATTACGAACTTCTCCGTATCTGCCGATATACGCCTGTGGATTAAAAGTAAATATGGTTGTACCTTCGTACTTATTAATTTGATTCATAAGTGCCAATATGGGAGATGAGTTACCGATAGGCTGGGTGATTTGATCTTCAAAATAGCAATATGCCGGAACCCCCGGATACTCCACGATAGGACCTTCTTCAGGACATTGGTATGAGAAGTTGCCGCATTCAGAATGGTTCTGATTGATATATTCCCATTCTGATCCATTGTATAAAGCGGGTAGTGCTATCATTTCCGCTCGAACTGTTTCATATTCTGTTACAATTTCGCCATCTCCATAATCTTCTTCCCATGAGATTGTTTTCTCTGCCTGGATATTTGATATTATGATGGGTGTTTTTAAATCAATTGCGTCCGAAGTGGGTTGAGTTGCCATGTAAATGACAGGATTCAGGCCTTTTTTATACATTCCACCGCCGCCAAGTTGTACATTGTCAACCCATATTGATCCAGTGACTGCTGTGCTAAATTCTCCTGTTCCAAATTCATGATATAGAGGAGTTTTACTAAAATTAGGAGCTTCATGTTCTATAAAATTTTCTATGTAGTTGTTTATGGTGTCACTTTTTGCTCCACTAATGTCTGTTGTTGAAATTTGAATTTCATCATTATTGTCATTAATGAAGTATTGAAATATATAGTGATATTTGTCAGACAATTTGCTGGAAAGAAATTTTGTTTCTTCACCTTCAGATGTAACGTCTGCAACAGAAATACCACTTGTCAACATATCGCATCCTTCTCTAAACAGAATATATGAGCGATATTGAAATGTGGAAGTTGCATTAGTGTAGTCTATTTCATACCATGGCTCTTCATCTAAATCTTTTCCTACAGGAAGTAGGGCTTCACGTCCATCTTTTAAAAGTGGTTTTATTATGATTTTCTCAGTCAGTTCATCATACGAGAATATCACCTCTGTGTCTGCATTTACCGATACGTCTTCATGAACAAGGTATGCAAAACCTTGCATCCCTTCAACATAACTGAAATATTGAGCATTCACATCATATGTCCCGGCAGGAACTTTGAAGTAATAGGTATCTGTCTCTCCACTCTCGAGCCATATCCCCATTCTTGATTCTTCAAAGAAATCAGGATTGTATATGGCGAAATATGGCATGTCTTCACCTTTGAATACGCATTTCACGGTGTAGAGTTTTTCGTCAGTTTTGCGAGGTGAGTTCTTCTGAGAGGTAGTGCCGCTTTTTTTTCGTATCTCATCGCGCATGGCTTCACGTTGCATCTTATCGGTGATTTCATCGGTAGAGAAGTGAAAATTCTTCATCTTGCTTTTGTCGAAAACCATGTCTTTAGATAGGATTTCTCCATGTTTCGCGAAATCTGTTTGTGATTTCTTGTGTGGGATTCCGGCCATTGCTGAAATCATAGTCATCAGCATCAACGCGGAGAGGATGTGTTTGAGTTGCTTCATAACATCGGGTTTAAAAGGTTAATAATTCAGCGGCAAATTTATTGAGTATTGGGATGCGGATGCAACTTTTTAGCGTCTACTGAGCGTCTACAAGGGGTGATTTTTCTATTAAATCAGTAGAATTATATTAATTTTGCAAAAGAAAGACGTGGATATGATCGCTTGCAGTGAGTATGGCAACAAGGCATCAAGACGAATCGCGTTGCTTAGTGTGAAACTGGCAGCAGCATGAAAAGTTTGGCTTATCCATGCTGTGTTCAGATGAAACGTCTGTAATAATATAACGTGGTTATTCTGATAATATGCGTTTGCTTTCATTATTTGTGTTACATTTTTTTGTGGCAGCATTCCTGTTTGCAGGGTGTGGCCGCAGGCAGGAATCTCCCCTGCATCGTTGGCCGGAGGCAGGAGCGGAATTTGACTCGCTTACCGACAGGCTCGAATGGCAGTTCAACGACTTCGCGCTGTTTGATTCTATTCTCCAATCGGTAGACTGCATGGATAGTCTTGCAGAGGCGGACAATGCCAATTATAAACTGAAAAAATCTCGCGCTCTCTATTGGCGCTCTCGCTATTTTGATCGTATTCATGAATCAGACTCGTCGCTGAGGTTGATTAAGAAAGCATTGTTTTTGAATGATTCCATAAAATATCGCTATGACCATCTTAAAATGCTCTCGATATTATATATTGTAAGCGACACGATAGATGGAGGCTCTGAATACAGGCATTTTAGTGAATGCCTTGAATATGCGCATGAGATAGGGGATAAGGCTTTTGAAGCTTATGCCGCTATAAATTTAGGTAATATTATGGACTATATAGGAGAATATGAAAAGGCGTTATATTATTTTCGTCTTGCTGATTCAATCAATAATGACATCGGTTATAAAAAAGTCAGTGTTAAAAATAAAATTAATGTGGCTCGTGTATTCTCGAATATGGGAGATAAGGAGAAAGGAGACAGCATACTGAAATCATTAGTGGGGCATCCTGCTATAGCGGAAGATACCTTCATGAATAATCTTCTTTCTCGAAACATTTATGGAAACCAGGGGAGAGATTCAGATGTGGGGTATCTTTATCGTGCTTATAATGAGATAAAGGATAATGAGAGATATCGATATCTGAGGGGCCTGTATCATGCATTGTTGGTTGATTATTCTTACAGGCAAGGGAGATATGATTCTGTGCGATATTATGCAGAAAAAACAAAGGTTGATCTGCCATATATTAGAGACTATGGGCACAGAGGTATTGCATGGTTTGGCATAGGATTGTCGTGTTCTGTGCGTGGTGATTCTGACAGCGCTTTGCTATGTCTGGTTATGTATGAGGCATATGCCGACTCTGCAAGGATGAGACAAAGAAGTCAGGAGGTGCTTCGGCTCAGTGCGGTTCATGAAATCTGGGCAAGGGATGCGAGATATGAGGCTGAGATGTTCCGACGCAATATGATAACGGCTTTTATTGCCGTGGTTTTGCTGGCCGGTGGTGCGGTGGCGGCTTTGGTGCTACATAGGCGTCATCTGCGCCAGAAAATGGCGGCTATGGAGAATGAACTCAAACTGGAGAAGACTCAGAAGAAAATGGCTGCCACGGCGCTGGCCATAGAGGAGAAAGACAGGATGCTCGACGTGGTTAAGACAGAACTTTCAGACATGCGCCGCGAAGGGGAGATAAAGGAGGGGAATGCCAGGAGACTGGAGTCTACCATCAAAAGCCATCTTTTGGAACATGAGAGCAACGGAACATTTCTGGAGATGATCGACGTGGTTAATCCCGGATTCACAGACAGGCTCCGGGAGCGGTGTCCTGATTTGAGCGACAGCTATTTGAAACTTGCGTGCTACATGCTTATGGAGTTTGACAGCAAGCGCATAGCGTCGCTGATGATGATAAAGCCCGAGTCGGTTCGCCAATCCCGGTGGAGGCTCAGCCAGAAGTTGAGGGTGCCTGAAGGGGAGACGCTCGAGGCGTTTCTTCGCCGCCTTAACAAGCCTTGACAGACTAAATAAAGGCGTGAAAAAGGCATGACTTTATTAAAAATGTCATTCCTTTATTATTGGCGCATGTGACGGCAACGCAGATTGGGATTATTCGACAATAATTATTATCTTTGCGAACCGAGTGGCGTTCATTGCGATAGCCTCATGCGGAGGAGCCTGCGACATGGCTCAAATGATATTTAAACACAAGAAATAGGTTATGGATATTAGACGGATTTTGACTTTCGCGCTGCTGTGGCTGCCTATGGCGGTTGTGGCGCAAGCACCCGGTGCTGAAAGGCATGAGAGGGGAGGCCGTGTCGATTTGGGGGAACGGATTGTGAGTCAGCCGGACTCGGCAGCGATCATTATTAACCTTGTGAATCCACCGGATTCTGTGGCCGATGACGGCGCTCTTCCGGAGCCGGTGAAGCGATATTCTCCGGGAAACTTCCCTTTGCCTGATGGCTACCAGTATCTTCCAATGGAATATAACGTTTACAATTCGCCGGTTTATTTTAGCCGTCCGGCAGGAGCTGTGGCCATGTGGGACAGCGGGGGCCTCATAGGGCATATCAACTCGTCGGCCATGTTCGGAAGATTGGGAATGGAGAGAGGAGGACTGTCGGTTGTGCAGAACGTTGGGCGTTTCACGTTTACGGCTATGGTTGAAGGGATCAAGTTAGGCTATTTCAACGGGATGTCAAATGCCTGGGGCGTAGGCGGCTCGGTGACATACAGGGCGATGGATTGTCTGTCGTTCACGGCTTACGGGAGTTACTACAGCAATCCCGGCTTTTTGCAGACAGGGATTAATTCGATGGTGCCGGTCACTAACTTCGGCGGGTATGTCAACTGGCAAATCAGCGAGCATTGGGGCGTGAAAGCCGGCGCGCAGGCATTCAGAAGCACAATAGGTAACCGCTGGGAGGCTGTGCCGACGGTGATTCCCTACTACCGGTTCAGCAACGGGCGGGAGCTTGGCATCGACGTAGGCTCAATAGTGTATGAAGTAATCAAGTCGGGCATAGAGAGCAAAAGAGGAATGCACATCAATCCCACGCCCGAGATCCCCAAGATAGGCCCGCTGCCCGTAGGCAATGTGCTCCCTCCCCCAAAATAACCACCGGGATTAGAGGGATTGGATGTAGGCGTGGAGGTGGCGGTAGAAGGGGTGGGCGGTCAGGG